>JANMPI010000117.1:0-13999 GCA_031369785.1 Acidobacteriota bacterium | reverse complement strand
CCTCTGCCTCTTCGCGGCCACTCCTCTCCCCGCCGCCGACGCTCCCAAACACACCAACCGCCTCGCCAAAGAAAAATCCCCCTACCTCCTCCAGCACGCCCACAACCCCGTCGACTGGTACCCCTGGGGCGAAGAAGCTTTCGCGGCCGCGAAGAAGCAGAACAAGCCCATCCTCCTCTCCGTCGGATATTCCACCTGCCACTGGTGCCACGTCATGGAGCGCGAATCCTTCGAGAACGAAGCCATCGCAGCCCTGATGAACGAGCACTTCGTGCCGATCAAGGTCGATCGCGAGGAGCGCCCGGACCTGGACGATATCTACATGGCCGCGACGCTCGCCATGAACCACGGCCACGGCGGCTGGCCCATGACCGTGTTCCTCACGCCGTCGCAGGAGCCCTTCTTCGCCGGGACGTATTTCCCGCCCGAGGACGCCCACGGGCGCCCCGGCTTCCGTACCCTGCTCCTCCGCATAGCGGACCTCTGGAAGAAGGACAAGGCCTCCCTCGGCGACCAGGGGGCAGAGCTCGCCCGCTACCTTCGCGAGAACGCCCGGCCGGCCCCGGGCACGTCGGTCGGCCTGCCCGATCTGCAGACCGCGCTCGCCCAGTACCGCGCCGACTTCGACGCGCGCTGGGGTGGCTTCGGACGCGCGCCCAAGTTCCCGCCTTCCATCGGCCTGATGCTGCTGCTGCGCATCCACCGCCGCACCGGCGACGACGAAGCGCTGGCGATGGTGAAAAAGACGCTGGACGCGATGGCCCGCGGCGGTATGTACGACCAGGTGGCGGGCGGCTTCTCGCGCTACTCGGTCGACGAGCGCTGGCTCGTCCCGCATTTCGAGAAGATGCTCTACGACAACGCGCTCCTCGCCCGCGCGTATCTCGAGGGCTTCCAGGTCACCGGCGACGCCTTCCACCGGCGCATCGCCACCGAGGTCCTCGACTACGTCCTGCGCGAGATGACCGATCCTTTGGGCGGCTTCCATTCCGCGACCGACGCCGACTCCGAGGGGGAGGAGGGCAAGTTCTTCGTCTGGTCGCCCGACGAGATCCGCGCCGCGGTGGGCGACGACGAGGACGCGCGGCGCTTCTGCGCGTACTACGACATCAGCGAGGCCGGCAACTTCGAGGGGAAGAGCATCCCCAACACGCCGTGGTCGGTGGCGGAGGTCGCGGCGCGGCTGGCCATCGCACCCGCGGATCTCGAGGCGTCCCTGGCGCGGGCACGGCCGCTCGTCTATCGCGCGCGGCTCCTGCGCGTTGCGCCCGGCCTCGACGACAAGGTCCTGACCGCGTGGAACGGGCTCATGATCTCCGCCCTCGCGGAAGGCCACCGCGTCCTCGGCGATCCACGGTATCTCGCCGCCGCGACGCGGGCGGCGGACTTCCTGCTCGCGCGCCTGCGCGCGTCCGACGGCCGCCTGCTCCGCACCTACCGCGCCGGCACCGCGCACCTCGCCGCCTATCTCGAGGACTACGCGTACCTGGCCGACGCGCTCGTCGACCTTCACGAGGCGGGCGCACCGGCCCGCTTCCTTCGGGAGGCCGAAGCGCTGGCGGAGCGGATCCGCGCCGACTTCGCGGATCCGGCGGGCGGATTCTTCTCGACCTCGCGCGACCACGAGCCGCTCATCGTGCGCCACCGTGAAGGGCACGACGGGGCGACGCCGTCCGCCAATGCTGTCGCCGCCCGCGCGCTGGCGCGCCTCTCGTATCACCTCGATCGCGCCTTTCTGCGCGAGGATGCGGTGAAGGCGATCCGCGCCTATGGCCGCGCCATCTCGCGCCAGCCGCGCGCATTCCCGATGGCCCTCCTGGCCGTCGACCTTCTCCTCGACGGCCCGGTGGAGCTCGCCTTCGTCGGGCGGGCCGCGGAGCTCGCGCCGCTGCGGGCGGAGATCGGCCGCCGGTATCTCCCCAACCGCATCGTCAGCCACCACGATCCCGGCGCGGGCGAGGAGCCGCTGCCGCTCGTGGCCGGCAAGGCGACGGTGGGCGGCCGCGCCGCGCTCTACGTCTGCCGCGACTTCGCCTGCCAGCGGCCGGTCGTCGATCCGGCCGGCCTGGACGAAGCCCTCGCCGCCGCCGGCGCTCCCGGGCCGGGGACGTCCGCCGCCCTCGCCCCGGCATCGATCGCCGGGCGCGCGACCCCGGAGGGCACGGCCCGTTGCGCGGCGCGTCACGGGGCCGCCAGCCATCAGCCCCTCGGCCGGACCGGGCTCGTCGCGAGCCGCGTCGGCTTCGGCGGCTATCGCGTGGACGACGATACGCCGGAGCACCGCGAGGCCCTCGTCCGCGCGCTGCGCAACGGATGCAATCTCCTCGACACCTCCACCAACTACACCGACGGCGGGAGCGAGCGCCTCTTCGGCGCGGTAATCGCCGACCTCGTGAAGGAGGGCGTGCTCCGCCGGGACGAGGTCATCGTCGTCTCCAAGGTGGGCTACGTGCAGGGCGCGAACCTGGAGCTGGCCGAGCAGCGCGAAAAGGAGGGAACGCCCTTCCCGGAGATGGTGAAGTACGGCGAGGGCATCTGGCACTGCCTCCATCCCGACTACCTCGCCGACCAGCTGGCGCGATCGCGCGAGCGGCTGCAGGTGGAGACCCTCGACGTCTGCCTCCTGCACAATCCCGAGTACTACCTGAGCGACGCGCACGAGCGCAGCCACGGCACGCTCGAGAAGCGACGTGACGAGCACGACCGCCGCCTGCGCGCGGCTTTCGTCTTCCTCGAGGCCGAGGTCGCCGCCGGGCGCATCGCCGCCTACGGCGTGTCGTCGAACACCTGCGTGCGCCCCGCCGCGGATCCGGAGTTCACGTCGCTCACGCGCATGCTCGCCCTCGCGCGCGACATCCAGGGCGACGCGCACCACTTCCGCGTCCTCCAGCTGCCGATGAACCTGTACGAGCCCGGGGCCGCGCTGGAGCGCAACAACGGGCCCGATCTCTCCCGGACGGTGATCGAGCATGCCGCCGCCGAGGGCATCGCCGTCCTCGTCAACCGCCCGCTGAACGCCATGGTGGGCGAGGGGATGGTCCGCCTGGCCGACGTGGCCGACCCTCCGCCGGCCGTCGACCTCCACGCCCAGCTCGCCGTCGTGACCACGCTCGAAGAGGAGTATCGCCAGGAGATCGCGTCGCACCTCGAAGCCGCCGAGGGCGGCGTCTCGCCCGCCCAGTTCTTCCAATGGGGGCGCGATCTCGAGGGAGCGACCGCGCACGTGAAGGGCATCGAGCACTGGGAGGCCCTCGAGTCGCAGCGGATCCTCCCCCGCGTCCTGCAGGCCCTGCAGGTCCTCGACCAGGGCCTGACCGGACCGCTCGCGGAATCCTGGCAAGGGTGGCGCGCGCGGTATCTTCCCGAGCTGAAGGCCGCGCTCAACGCGATCCGTCATCGCGCGACCGGGCACTCGCGGGCGCGGATGAGCGAGATCGCGGCCCGCCTCGATCCCCTGCTGCCGGAGGCCCGGCGCGGCTATAGCCTGTCGAGGAAGGCGCTCTGGGTGGTGGCCTCGGTGCCCGGGGTGAGCGCGGTCCTGAACGGCGCGCGCACGCCGGCCTACGTCGACGATGCGCTGGGCATCCTTTCCTGGCCGCCGCTGCCTGGCGCCGTGTCCGTCCTGCAGTCCTTCCAGACGGCCGCGGACTGAGCATGGCGGCGTTGTTCGCGTTCGGCCCCTTCCGGCTCGATCGCGCACGGCGCGTGCTGTGGCGCGGCGACGTCTGGTCGACGTCGCCCCGCGTGCCCTCGACGTGCTGATCGCGCTGGTCGAGCACGCGGGCGATGTCGTCACCAAGGAAGAGCTGCTGCAGCGCGTGTGGCCCGACACCTTCGTCGAGGAAGCGAACCTGAGCGTGAACGTCTCCGCGCTCCGGAAGGCGCTGGGGACCGGCGAAGGCGGCCACGCGTACATCCAGACCGTGCCCCGCCGCGGATACCGGTTCGTCGCCGCCAGAAACGCGGCGCGTCCGCCCGCGCCGCGGCCGGCCATCGCGGTCCTGCCCTTCCGCGACCTGGCGCCCGTGGGGAGCGACGAGTATCTCGGGGTCGGCACCTCCATAGCACTCATCTCGCGCCTCAGCCGCCTCTCCGGCATCGTCGTGCGCCCGACCAGCGCGATCCTCAAGTACGTGGACGCGGCGCCACCGCCGCAGGACGCGATCCGCGATCTCCGGGTCGATGCCATCGTCGAGGGGACGATTCAGCGCAGCGGGAACCGTGTTCGCGTGACGGTCGGACTCGTGCGCGCCGGCGAGGACGCCGCCAGCTGGAACGACGCCTTCGAGGAAGAGATGACCGGCCTCTTCGCGGTGCAGGACGCGGCCGCCGAGCAGGTCGTGCGCGCCCTCGACGTCGAGCTGCGCGGCCCGGACCGCGCCGTTCTCGCGCGCCGGGATACCGCCGATCCGCAAGCCTCGCAGGCGTACCTGAAGGGCCGCTACTTCTGGAGCCGCTTCACCGGGGAGTGGATGACGCGGGCGTTCGCCTGCTTCCAGGACGCGGTCGAGCGCGATCCGCGGTACGCGCTGCCGCATGCCGGCCTGGCCGACGCCTACCTCGTGCTCGGATTCTCGGGTGCTTTGGCGCCGGGCGAGGCGTGGCCGCTGGCGGAGGAATCCGCCCGCACGGCGCTCGGCCTCGACGCGAGCCTGGCCGACGCGCACATCTCCCTCGCCTTTGTACGGCTCTTCCGCGACTGGGACTGGGAAGGCGCGCGCGCGTCGCTGCGGCGGGCCCTCGATTCGAGCCCGGGCGCCGCCGCGCACCAGTGGTACGGCCTCTTCCGCGCTATGGAGGGCCGGCTCGACGACGCGCGGCGCGAGATCGAGCGCGCCGCCGAGCTGGAGCCGTTGTCGGTCGTCACCGGCGCGCTCCGCGGGCTGGAGCGGAACCTCGAAGGCGACCACCAGGGCGAGCTCGCCCAGATGCGCGCGACCGTCGAGCTCGACCCCAATCATTTCGTCGCCCACTGGGGCCTCGCCCTGGCCCATGAGCACGCGGGGCAGATGGAGGAGTCGGCGGCGTCCCTGCGACGCGCGATGGAGCTCGCGGACGGCGGCGCGCTCCTGGCCGCCGTCCTCGCGCGCACGGAGGCGCTTTGCGGCCGGCCCGAGGAAGCACGCCGGATGATCGCGGATCTCGACGCCGCCCCCGGCCATCCCTCGCAATACCAGCGCGCCGCCGCAGCGCTTGCGCTGGGCGATCGCCACGATGCGCTACGACGGCTCGAAAGCGCAGCCACCGCCCGCGAGCCGTGGATGGTCCTGATCGCGGTCGACCCCATGCTGACCGGGCTTCGCGGCGATCCGATCTTCGAGGCCCTCGTGCGGCGGGTGTTCGCGACCCAGGCCTGACGCTCGCGGCATGGCGATTGCACCGTCGAGCGTGGGAGGTCACATGCAAAAGAACAACCCGAAGCCGTTGGATCACGGCCGCGCTGATCCGGAGCCCGAGCCCACTCCCGGGAGCCGCGCCATCCAGCGCGACACCACGGAGCAGCTTGCGGCGAGCCACGGCATCGGCGATCCCGCCACGGCTTTCGAGCTGACCGAGCAATCCCACCTGCCCCCCCGCGGCGAGGGCAGCGTGCACAACCAGGGCAAGGACCACGGCCCCACATTGGCCCAGGTGACCGAGCCTGCGCCCGACCGATCCACCGACGCGCGCGACCTCGGCCCCGAGCCCGGCCTCCAGTCCGGCGGGACGCTCGGGCCGAGCAACGACAACCGCGAGTCGACCAAGAGGTAGCGAAAGCGGCACGCCGCCATGACGCCCGCGCGATGACCGGTAGAATCGCCGGGCGCCACCGTGACCACACGCCGCCAGATCATCGCCGCCGTTCTGCTCGCCGTCGCGACGTACGGCGTGCTCGTGCGCATCGCGGAGGCCAAGGTCGAGCGCGCGGTGGGCGCCGGCGGCTTTCGACTGGACGAGGGACGTACGCGCGAGCTGGAGGCGTTCGCGCGCGAGCGGGCACGCCTGGCCGAGATCGGCGAGCAGTCGTTCGCCGATCGCCTGGAGGCGCTGCGGCAGGAAGGCGCCCTGTGGGTGTCGCCGGGGCTGGGCGCCGACCGCTGGGCGGTTTTCGTGGAGTCGCTGCGTCTGGTCCGCCGGATCTACGTCCGGCGCGAAGCGCTCCTCGATCCGCGCCGTCACCTGTTCCCCAGGGCGCGCCCCGACGTCCCGGAGGCGAACCAGCGCGCGTTCGCGTGGATCAGCCTTTCCGGGGCGCTGCGCCACGAGCTGGCGCACTACGACGGCATGGTCGAGGAGAGTGATGCCTACGGGGTCGAGATCGCCTGGTATGAAGCGCGGCGGGCCTCGCCGTGGTTCACGTCCCTCGCCCCCGAGCAGCGCGGGGTGTTCTCCTGGGCGCTGGAGTCGGCGGTGCTGACCGCACGCCGCGCGCGCGAGACTGCGGCGGGAGCGCACCCGTGACGAGCCTCCTGCCCTGCGTCGAGATCGGGCCGGGCAGTGACGTGGACGGCGCCGTGGTCTGGCTCCACGGCCTCGGCGCGAACGGGCACGACTTCGAGCCCATCGTGCCCATGCTCGAGCTGGCCCGCGTGCGCTTCGTCTTCCCGCACGCGCCGACGCGCCCGGTCACGATCAACGGGGGCATGGCGATGCCGGCGTGGTACGACATCGTCGCCCTGGCGCGGCCAGGGGGCGAGGACGTCGCTCAGGTCCTCCAGTCGACGGCCCAGATCGACGCGCTCCTCGCGCGCGAGACGGAGCGTGGCGTTCCCCCCGGCCGCATCGTCCTCGCCGGCTTCAGCCAGGGCGCGGCGCTCGCCCTGCATGCGGGCACGCGCTACCGCGATGCTCTCGCCGGCATCCTCGTCCTGAGCGGCTACGAGGTGCGCGCCGCCTTCCGGGAGGCGGAAGCGGCGCCCGCCAACCGCGCCACGCCGATGCTCTTCTGCCACGGCACGTACGACCAGGTCGTCCCCGTCCAGGGGGGGCGCCTGGCCCATCGCGCGCATGCGACGCCCGAGCGCGAAGCCCTCTGGCGCGAGCTCCCGATGGCGCACGAGGTGAGCGAGGACGAGATCGGCGTCGTCCGCGACTGGCTGCACGCGCGCTTGATGTAATCTGCGAGCAGTGGACATCGTACCCGCCCGCCATCAGCCCGCCCTGCCGCTGGACCGCCTGCTGGTGACGGATCCTCCCGGCGCCGAAGCCGTGGAGATGGACGTGATTTTCGTGGGCGGAGGACCGGCCGGCCTCGCCGGCGCCATCGAGCTCGCGCGCCTCGTGAAGAAGGACAACGACGCGGGCGGCGGCCTCGGCGCGGTCGAGATCGCGGTGCTCGAAAAGGCGGAATCGCTCGGCGCGCATTCGCTCTCCGGCGCGGTGGTGAACCCGTCCGCCTTCCGCGAGCTCTTCCCCGAGATGAAGGACGCGGACTTCCCGTTCCGCGCCCCGGTCGAAGGGGAACGGGTCTACCTGATGACCTCCACGAGCTCGGTCCGTCTCCCCACGCCGCCGACGATGCGCAACCACGGCAACTACATCGCGTCGCTGTGCGAGATCGTCCGCTGGCTCGGCGAGAAGGCGGAAGGGCTCGGAGTGAACATGTTCACCGGGTTCCCCGCCGACGCGTTGCTCGTCGAAGGGAGCCGCGTGCGCGGGGTGCGCACGACGCCGAGCGGCCTCAAGCGCGACGGCACGCCGGGCAGCGGCCACACGCCGCCCACCGACATCACCGCGAAGGTGACCGTCCTCTCCGAGGGCGCGCGCGGCACGCACGCCCAGGCGTGGCTTTCGTGGCAGAAGGTCGGCAGCGACAACCCGATGATCTACGCGCTCGGGGTGAAGGAGCTCTGGGAGACGAAGAAGCCGCTCGACGCGGTCATCCACACCCTCGGCTGGCCGCTCCCCACCGACGCCTTCGGCGGCAGCTTCTGCTATCCGATGGAGCCGAACCTCGTCGCCATCGGGCTCGTGGTCGGGCTCGACTATCGCCAGGCCAACCTCGACGTGCACGTTCTGCTGCAGCGGCTGAAGCTGCATCCGCTCTTCCGTCCGTATCTCGAAGGCGGCGAGATGGTGGAGTGGGGTGCTAAGACGATCCCCGAGGGCGGGTACTACGCGCTGCCGAAGCGGCGTCACGGCGACGGCGCGCTCGTCGTCGGCGATGCCGCCGGTTTCGTCGAGGTCGCCTCGCTGAAGGGCATTCACTACGCGATGCTCTCGGGGATGTATGCCGCGCGGGCTATCTTCGGCGCCCTCAAGAAGGGCGATACCTCCATGGCCGGCCTCGCGTCGTACGACGCCGCCGTGGACACGAGCGCCATTGCCCGCGACCTTCGCGCGCGGCGCAACATGCGCGTCGTCTTCCAGAAAGCGGGCTTCTACGTGGGCGGTCTGAAGGCAGCGCTCATGACTGCCACCGGCGGCGCATTTCCAGGCGGGCACATCGAGTCGGAGCGTGACGCCGACGTGGCGCGAGCGGCCGGCGTGCCCGCGGAGAGCTTCGTGCCCGACGGCAAGCTCACCTTCGGCAAGGTGGACGCCGTCTTCAAGGCCGGTAATGCGACGCGCGACGACATCCCGTCGCACCTCGTGGTCGGGCCCGACGTACCGCCGGAAGTGGCAGAGATGTATCAGCACCTCTGTCCCGCCGGCGTGTACGAGCGGCAGGGGGACAAGCTGGTGGTGAACGCGCCGAACTGCGTCGACTGCAAGGCGACGGACGTGCTCGGGCCGCGCTGGACGCCGCGCGAAGGGGGCAGTGGTCCCCGTTACCGTCGGATGTAGGACGCCACGCCGTGTCCCCGCGCGTGGACACGCGGTCTCGTAAGTCGTTCAACCTACGGCGGCAGAGCTTGGTACGTACCTTGCAAATATAAGGCTTTGGCGGCCGTTCTGCCATTGGAGGCCATGTCCATGTCCAATCGAAAAGGCTTCATTCTCGCGGTCAGTCTCCTTGCCGTCGGCGCCGGCTCCGTGGCGCACGCGCAGAGCGACCGGTACCGCAAGACGGACCCGTATCGGGGCGACGATCGCTACGTGTACCGTGACGACCAGATGTACAAGGAAGGCGTCTACGCCGACGACGATTTCTGGTACGGCGACCAGGCGCGGGTGACGAACCACCGGCTGCGCGGCTATGACCGCAACCACGATGGCGTGATCGATCGGTCCGAGTGGCGCGGCAACTCGAATTCGTTCCGCAACCTGGACTGGAACAACGACGGCGTGCTTTCCGGCCGTGAGGTCCGCGCCAACGCCGTTCGCCAGCGCACCACCAACAACCGCGTGGACGCGGTGGACCGCAACCGCGACGGCGCGATCGATCAGTACGAGTGGATGGGCAACCGCTCGGAATTCCGCCGCCTCGATCGCAACCGCGATGGCTACATCACGCAGTCCGAAGCGCGGATGCGTTACAACTACTAACCGCTCCAAAGGCGGCAGCCGTCATCGGGGGCTGGCCGAACGGTCAGCCCCCCGTTTTTTTGCTTCCGCGCGGGCGACGGCCAGTCGCCGCAGGACCGCGCGCAGGGTGACCAGCCCGACCATCCGCCCTCCGTCGAGGACGATGAGACGGCCGGCCTCGGACGCGCCGAGCCGCGCCAGTGTCTCCGTCACCGCTTCCCCCGGCTCCACGGTCAGTTCCTCGACGAGGGGCAGCATCGCGGCCTGCACCGACGTCGTCTGCCTCTCCTCGGGCGGCCGCCGTAGAACGTCGCGCAGGCAAAGCAGGCCGACCACCTCCCCGCCTCTCGTCACCGGATACGCGCCGTAGCCCGTGCGGCCGAAGTGCTCGCGCACCGCCTCCGCGAGCGGGAGAGCGGCGGGGATGGCCACCACGTCGCGGATCATCACGTCCGCCACCACGAGGCCGTCGAGCGCATCGTCGAGGCGCACCTGGCTGTATGCGGAGGCAGCGGCTTCCTTCAGGAACCAGCCGATGAGCACGTTCCAGATGCCGGTGAGCGCGGACCCGCGCAGCAGGTTGAAGGCGCCGGTGAGGATCAGGAAGTACGCGAAGAAGGTGCCCGCGCCGGCGGCCATGCGCGTCGCCCGCAGCTTGCCGAGCGGGCGCCAGAGCACGCCGCGCAGCAGGCGCCCGCCGTCGAGCGGGAACGCGGGCACGAGGTTGAACACCGCGACCACCACGTTGACCGCGGCGAGATACCGCGCCACCGCGCCGCTCGCGCCGCCGAAGACGCCGCTCGCCGCGACGCCGCCGAAGATCACGGCCAGCAGGATGCTGACGATGGGCCCCGCGGCCGCGATCTTGAACTCGGTGGCGCCGTCACGTGGCTCGCTCCCCAGGCGGGCCACCCCGCCGAAGATGAACAGCGTGATGGACTCGATCTCGATGCCGCTGCGGATGGCCACCAGCGAATGGCCGAGCTCGTGCAGCAGCACGGAGGCGAAGAAAAGGAGCGACGCGGCGAGGCCGCGCGCCCAGTACGACGTCACCGCGAGCTCGGGATAGCGGTCGGGGAAGTAGTCGGTGGCCAGCGTCCACGCGATGAGCGCGAAGACGAGCACCCAGCTGAAGTGGACGAAGATCGGGATCCCGAGGATCCGCGCGACCTGGATGCTCCCCGAGCCCGTCCCCGGCATCCTCATCGCCGGAGGGCGAAAAAACGCGGATGGCGCGAGCGGGCGCCACCCGCGCGGATGCTCAGAAGGTCGCGGGGTAGCAGGTCGAGCGGTACGAGCCCTCGCCGCGGCGGATGAAGCCGTCGCCGGCAAAGATGTCGTACTGCTCGTTGAACCCGTTCTCGGTCTTCACCGCCAGCTCCTCGCCATCGTAGACCGAGCAGTAGCCGAACGAGTTCATCGCTTCGACCATGTACCGGAAGTAATGGTCGAAGTCGACGATCTGGAACCAGTTGGTCCCCGTCTGGACGCGGTTGAAGTTGAACACCTCGGGATGGTCGCGCGCGACCTTGTCGATCGCGCGGTCCACGTCGCCGATGTACCGCGCGGGCAGCTCGCGGGTGCAGGTGAGCGAGCGGCTGGGCGCGAGGCGGCATCCCGGCGTGGGGTTCAAGGGCGGCGCGGGGGTCGGGAAACTGGCCGGGGAACAGGTCGCGCGATACGACGACTCCCCGCGGCGCAGGATGAAGTTGGACGTGATCAGGTGGTACTGGTCGTTGAAGGCGTTGTTGTTCTTCACCTGGATCTCCTCGCCGTCGAAGTCGGCGCAGATGCCCATGCGGTCGAGGTTCTCGATCACCCCCACCAGCAGCTTGCCCGGGCTCACGACGCGGAGGCCGAGGGGGTGGGGCTCGAAGGCCTCCGGGCGATCGCGGACGACCTGCTCGACCGCCGCGTTCATCTGGGCGTCGAAGGAGGGCCCGCTTCGCGCGCAGTCCGTGTTGAGCGTCCCGAGGGGTAGGCGCGAGCAGCTGGCCGCCCCGGGAAGGGAAGGCGAGGGCGGCGGAGCGGCGGTGGGCGCGGCGCTCGGCGCGGGGGCCGAGGGTGGCGGCGGATTGTTGGGGCTGTCGCCGCCGCCGCACGCGGCCATGAAAGAGATGAGGGCGAGGGCGGGCAGAGCGGCCGCCGTACCGGTGCGTAGCTTCATTCGAGACCTCCGAGAGACGCTGGGGAACCGTTTCGATGCGCGAGAAACCGTTAGGATAGCACCGGTGACGCGCGTCGACGACCGGACTCCGGGACGCACGAGGGTAGGCCTCGCCCCGGACAGGGCAGGTCCGCCGGACGCCCTGATGCGCGCGCCGGCGGCCGCTGTGATCGCCATCACCATCGCGTCGTGGTCGATGGTCGTCGCCCCCGGCGCGCATCTCCTTCACTTCGACGCCAAGTCGCATCTCCTCGTCGCCCGCCGTGTCCTCGACAGCCTGACGCCAGGATGGACGCAACTCGGCGCGGTGTGGCTACCCCTCCCCCACATCCTGAACGTGCTGCCCGCGCAGAGCGACTACCTCTACCGCTCCGGGCTCTTCGCGAGCGTGCTGGGGGCGGTGTTCTTTGCCGCCGGCGTGCTCGCCCTCGGCCGCGCGGCGACGCTCGCTACCGGGGATCCCCTGGCGGGCGCGGTGGCAATGGCGGTGCCCGCGCTCAATCCCGGGTGGCTCTACCTCCTGGCCACGCCGATGACGGAACCGCTGTTCCTCGGTCTCGTCGGCGCTCTCGCGCTCGCCGTCGTGCGGTTCCTCCTTCTCGGCCGCGACCGCGATCTCTGGGCGGCGGCGGCCGTCTCCGCCCTCGCCTGTCTCGTCCGCTACGAGGCGTGGCCGATCGCCGCGGGGGTCGCCTTCATCGCCTGCGCGCGCGAGGGCCGGCCGTGGTCCCGCGTGTCGTTGACCCGGCGGGCGCCGATCCTCCTCGGGCTCGGCCTCGTGGCGCCGATCCTGCTCTTCGGCCTCCACACCTGGATCGCTACCGAGCGGGCGTTCTACGTGATCGACGACGGCAACCTCACCGAGGAGCGCGGCAGCGTCGCCCGCGCGGTGGGCCTGCTCGCCGGAGGAGTCGGGGAAGGATTCGGCGTGGCGCTGGCCGTCGTGGCCGTCGTCGCGATGGCAATCGCGCTGCGGCGATTCCGCGATCCGCTGGCCGCCACCGCCATCGCCTGCCTGGGGCCGGCGGTCGTGACCTTCACCGCGTACCTCGCCGGTCATCCCGAGAAGGCGCGCTATCCGCTGCTCCTCGCCGCGGCCTTTGCCCTCGCCCTGGCCGCCGCGACACGGGGACGGCGGCTCGTCCAGCTCGCCGTCCTTGCCCTCGCCACGCTGCAGCTGATCGACGCGCCGCCGCAGCTTCCCGTCGTTCGCGAAGCCACGCGCGACCGGGCCGCGGTCGCGGAGCGGCGTCCGTTCACCGACACCTTCCGTTCACGGTATCGCGGTGGGCGCCTGCTCGCGTCCATGGGGTCGACGGCGCCGGTCCTTTTCGAGACCGGCCTTCCGCTCCGCGAGGTCGTCCACGAAGGGAACGGCCACTACTGGGCGTCGGCGGTCGTCGATCCCGCGCGGTTCGTGTCCTGGGTGCTGGTGGCCGACGGCGACGTCCTCGATCAGGTGCGCTTCTACCGCAAGGCGTTTCCCGAGGGCTTCGTCCCGGTGTGGAGCGGCGCCCGGGTGACGCTCTACGCCCGCCCCGACGTGCTCGCGGCGGGCCGGTAGCGCGCGGGCCCCGGCGCTTCAGCCACGGCGCGCCGCGCGATCGAGGAGGTCGTGGACTTCGGCGTCGCTCGTCTGCGTGAAATCCTCGTAGAAGCGGCCCACGGCGAGGAACGGCTCCGGGGTCGCGACGCAGACGATCTCGTCGACCTCGCGCGCCAGCGCGTCCCGCGTGGACCGCGCCGAGACCGGGACCGCCACCACGATTCGCGCCGGACCCTGCGGCCGGATGGCGGACACCGCCGCCCGCATCGTCGATCCGGTGGCCAGCCCGTCGTCGACGACGATGACCGTCGCGCCGTGCAGATCGGGAGCGGGCCGGTCCCCGCGGTACGCCGCCTCGCGCCGTGCCAGCTCGGCCAGCTCCAGCGCGGCGGCGCGCTCGAGATCACGCTCGGTAAGACCGAAGGCCGACATCACGTCCGCGTTCACGACGCGCACGCCGCCGGTGGCAATCGCGCCCATCGCGAGCTCCTCCTGACCGGGGACGCCGAGCTTGCGCACCACGAAGACGTCGAGCGGCGCGTTCAGGAACGACGCGACTTCGTACGCGACCGGGATCCCGCCGCGGGGAAGGCCGAGGACGCGGACCCGCGGATCGCCCACGTACGCGCCCAGGCGCTCGGCGAGAGCACGGCCGGCGGCGGCCCGATCACGGAAGAGCATCGTCGTTGCCAACGTATCACCTCTGGTTCGGGCGATGGACGCGGGTGCTCGGGTCGGCCAGAATCCGTCCACTCGTGTCCTCGATGAGGCGTCTCCCGCCCGTGCTTGCCGCCTGCCTGCTGCTGGCCGCGGCCGTCGCGGGCCTGCTGGCCGCGTCGCTCGCCCTCACCGATGGCCATCTCGTCTACCCGCTCGACGACGCGTACATCCATGTGGCG
>JANMPI010000097.1:0-1536 GCA_031369785.1 Acidobacteriota bacterium | reverse complement strand
CGGGCACGAAGGTGAAGTAATCCGCCGCATAGCACTCCTGGTCGCGGCGGTCACGGTCGGCTGCACGCCCACCCCGCCGGAGGTGGCGTACGACCTCGCGGACCGCTTGGCGGTGGCCGACCGCTGGTCGGCGCGCCAGGTCCTCCTCTTCGGGACGCCGTCCGCCGAGCCGTCGCAGGCTGAGGGCTTCTATCGCGAGGCCGCACAGTCGGGCGGCGACTCGTTCCTGTGGACGCGCGGCGAGGCCGAGGTCTCGCTCACGTTCGCGTCCGTCGAGCCGCGGTCGGCCATCGTGGACATGGCGCCGTACGAGCGCGTGCGCGGCCAGACGGCGCAGGTGCTGCTGAACGGCCGCCCGGTGGGCGGCTTCACGTTGAACGACGCGCGGCATCGCTATGCGGTGGCGCTTCCGGCCGAAGCCCAGCGGGTGGGCGAGAACCGCCTGCGATTCGTCTTCGCCGCCACCGCGTCGCCGTCCGACGAGCCGGGGAATGCGGACCGCCGTCAGCTCGCGGCCGCGTTCCACTCGCTGGTCGTCGGCGCCTCCGGCGATTCCGGCCTCGACGATCTCCTTCGCCGCGACGCGCCCCCGGCGTTCGGGGTGACGTCGAAGGATGGCGTGCCCTCGCTGCTCCAGGTAGGGCCGAGCGTGGTGCGTTACGCGATCCGCCTCCCGCGCGGCGCGGAGCTGCGGTTCACGCCCGCCCTTCACCCCGCGGCCATGGCGTCGGCCGCATCCGCGCTCTTCAAGGTCACGCTCGAGACGAGCGCCGGCCAGGAGCAGGAGGTCTGGACGGGCCGCATCGGTCCGGGCTCGGCGGCGCCGCGCGAAGTCACGGTGCGGCTGCCCGGGACCGCGGGCGAGGTCGCGCTCCTCGGCCTGCACGTCGTGGGCGAGCGCTTCGCGTGGGGGAACTGGACCGCGCCCCGCGTGCTCGGGACCGGCGTCGTCCACGAGGACGCGCCGCGGAGCGCGGACGACGAGCGCCGCGGAGATCGGCTGCGCCAGGCCGCGCGAGGGCTGAACGTCGTCCTCGTCATCCTCGATGCCGGCCGCGCCGATCATTTCGGCACGTACGGTTACGGGCGTGCCACCACGCCGGAGATCGATCGCATCGCGTCGGAGGCGGTCGTCTTCGATCGCGTCTACACGCCGGCCGTCTACACGCTGGGCGCCATGGCGTCGGTGTGGACGTCGCAGCCGCCCGACCGCCATCACGGAGACGTGTCGTTCTCGGCGCGGCTCCCGAAGGACCGGCTGACGCTGGCCGAGCTCCTCGGCGCGCGAGGCATTCACACCGCGGGGTTCGTGGCCAACACGGTCGCCGGCGGCCTCAACGGCTTCGACCGGGGCTTCTCCGAGTTCCACGAGCTGTGGCGTACGCACGGCAGCCGCGGGGACGTCTTCCGCCAGGCGATCCCGCCCTGGCTCGACGCCCAGGGCGGGCGACGGTTCTTCGCCTATCTGCATTTTCGCGAGCCGCACTCGCCGTACGACCCGGAGCCGCCGTTCGACACCGCGTTCGGCCCCGACGG
>JANMPI010000075.1:0-7466 GCA_031369785.1 Acidobacteriota bacterium | reverse complement strand
GGCCACCACCTTCAAGGGCGAGCTCGAGAAGGTGGGCGTCATCTTCTGCTCGTTCTCGGAGGCGGTGCAGAAGCACCCCGACCTGGTCAAGAAGTGGCTCGGCACCGTGGTCCCCTACACCGACAACTTCTTCGCGACCCTCAACTCCGCGGTCTTCTCCGACGGGTCCTTCTGCTACATCCCGAAGGGCGTGCGCTGCCCGATGGAGCTTTCGACCTACTTCCGGATCAACGCCGCCAACACCGGGCAGTTCGAGCGGACTCTGATCGTGGCCGAAGAGGGCGCGTATGTGAGCTACCTGGAGGGCTGCACGGCGCCGATGCGGGACGAGAACCAGCTGCACGCGGCGGTGGTCGAGCTGGTGGCCCTCGACGACGCGCAGATCAAGTACTCGACGGTGCAGAACTGGTACCCCGGCGACAAGGACGGCAAGGGAGGGATCTTCAACTTCGTCACCAAGCGCGGCAAGTGCCAGGGGCGCAACGCCAAGATCTCGTGGACCCAGGTCGAGACCGGCTCCGCGATCACGTGGAAGTACCCGAGCTGCGTGCTGATCGGTGAAGGCTCGATCGGCGAGTTCTACTCCGTCGCGGTGACCAACAACATGCAGCAGGCGGACACCGGCACCAAGATGATCCACATCGGGAAGAACACGCGCTCCACGATCGTGTCCAAGGGCATCTCCGCCGGCCGCGGGCAGAACACGTATCGCGGGCTGGTGAAGATCGTGAAGGGGGCGGACCACGCCCGCAACTACTCGCAGTGCGACTCCCTGCTCCTCGGCGACAAGTGCGGCGCGCATACCTTCCCCTACATTGACGTGCAGAACTCGACCGCGCAGATGGAGCACGAGGCCTCGACTTCGAAGATCGGCGAAGACCAGGTCTTCTACTTTCAGCAGCGCGGGATCTCGGCCGAGGATGCGGTCAACATGATCGTCAACGGCTTCTGCAAGGAAGTGTTCAAGGAGCTGCCGATGGAGTTCGCGGTCGAGGCGCAGAAGCTCCTCGGGGTGTCCCTCGAAGGGAGCGTCGGATGAGCGCGCCCATCCTCCAGATCAAGGACCTGCACGCGACCGCGAACGGCGTCGACATCCTTCACGGCCTGGATCTCACCGTGAAGGCGGGCAAAGTGCACGCCATCATGGGACCGAACGGCTCCGGCAAGAGCACGCTCGCCCACGTTCTGGCCGGCCGGCCCGGCTACGTCGCCACGAGCGGCACCGTCCTCTACAAGGGGAAGGACCTGCTGGTCCTGAGCCCCGAGGTGCGCGCGCGCGAGGGCGTCTTCCTCGCCTTCCAGTACCCGGTGGAGATCGCCGGCGTCAGCAACGTCTACTTCCTGAAGGCCGCGCTCAACTCCATCCGCAAGCATCGCGGGCAGCCCGAGCTCGACGCCATGGACTTCCTCGCCCTGGTGAAGGAGAAGTCGAAGGTCGTGGACATCGACGACGCGCTGGTGAAGCGGCCGGTCAACGAGGGATTCTCGGGCGGCGAGAAGAAGCGCAACGAGATCTTCCAGATGGCGATCCTCGATCCCGCGCTCGCCATCCTCGACGAGACGGATTCCGGGCTCGACATCGACGCGCTGCGCACGGTGGCGGCGGGGGTCAACCAGCTGCGGAGCAAGGACCGCGCGATGGTGCTCGTGACGCACTATCAGCGGCTCCTCAACTACATCGTGCCCGACCACGTCCACGTCCTCCTCGACGGCCGCATCGTGAAGTCCGGCGGCAAGGAGCTCGCGGTCGAGCTCGAGTCGCGGGGCTACGAGTGGCTGGAAAAGCGCCCCGTCCCGGCGGCGGGATGACGCCGGCCCTGGCCCCCGAGCAGGCCGCGGTGCGCGATTTCGGCTGGCCGGCGTTCGTGGCCGGGCGTCCGCCGCGCGAGCCGCAGTGGCTCCAGGCGATGCGGTCTCAGGCGATGGCGCGGTTCACGACGATGGGCCTGCCCCACGTCCGCGACGAGGACTGGCGGCAGACGCCCGTCGGGGCCCTGGCCCGCATCGATTTCCGCCGGCCCGCCGATGACGAGACGGTGGCCGCGGACGCGCTCGCGCCGCTCACCTTCGGCCACGCCTTCGACGGGCACCAGATCGTCTTCATCAACGGGCACTACGCCCCGTCCCTCTCGTCCCTGGGCGCGCACGACGGGGTGCGCGTCGACAGCCTGGCCCGCGTGCTCGATCGCGAGCCCGCCGTCCTCGAGCGACGGCTGGGGAGCGTTCTCGAAAACGGGAATGCGTTCGCGGCGCTCAATACTGCGTTTCTCGAGGACGGCGCGGTCGTGATCGTCCCCGCGGGGGTCGCCCTCGAAGCGCCCATCCACGTCGTCCACCACTCGACGGCAACGGGCGCGCCCTCGGTCTCGCACCCGCGCGTCCTCGTGGTGGCCCGCCGGAACAGCCAGTCGACGATCGTCGAGAGCTACGGCGGGCCAGCCAGCCAAGCGTACCTCACCAACGCCGTGACCGAGATCGTCCTCGAGGATGGCGCCATCGTCGATCACTACAAGATCCAGCGGGAGGGGCTGGCCGCCTTCCACCTGGCGACCCTCGCCGTCACCCAGGGACGCGACGCGCGGTTCTCGTCGCATGGCATCACCCTCGGCGGCGCGCTCTCGCGGCAGGAGGTCGACCAGCGCTTCGCCGGCGAGGGCGGCGAGTGCACGCTCGGCGGGCTCTTCCTCGTCTCGGGGACGCAGCTCGCCGACACCCACACCCGCGTCGACCACGCCGTGCCCCATTGCACGAGCCGCCAGCTCTACAAGGGGATCGTCGACGGCCAGGCCCGCGGCGTCTTCGTGGGCCGCGTCCACGTCGCGAAGGACGCGCAGAAGACGGACGCCCAGCAGACGAACAAGAACCTGCTCCTGTCCCGGCAGGCCCTCGTGCACAGCGTGCCGCAGCTCGAGATCCTCGCCGACGACGTCAAGTGCAAGCACGGCTCGACCACGGGCCAGCTCGATCCCGCAGCGCTTTTCTACCTGCGGTCCCGCGGCATGGGCGAGGACGCGGCGCGCAGCCTGCTCGTCTACGCGTTCGCGAGCGATCTCGTGGCCCGCTTCAAGGTGGAGGCGCTGCGCACGGGCCTCGCCCGCTACCTGCGCGAGCGCCTGCCCAGCGCGGCCGACATCGAGGAAGCGATCCTGTGAGCGTCCGCGCGGAGCACGCGAGCGGCGTGGCCGCCGTCCCCCTCGACGTCCGCGCCGTGCGCGCCGACTTCCCGATCCTCGCCCGCCTCGTCCACGAGCGGCCGCTGGTGTACCTCGACAACGCGGCCAGCAGCCAGAAGCCGCAGGCCGTCATCGACTCCGAGCGCGCGGTGTACGAGCAGTACTACGCGAACGTCCATCGCGGCGTGCACCAGCTCTCCATGCTGTCGACCGACGCCTACGAGGGTGCGCGGGGCAAGGTCCGCCGCTTCATCAACGCGGCGTCGAACCGCGAGGTGATCTTCACCCGTGGGACGACGGAGGGCATCAACCTCGTGGCCTCGAGCTACGGCCGGCGCCACGTGGGCGCAGGCGACGAGGTCCTGATCACCGGGCTCGAGCACCATTCGAACATCGTCCCCTGGCAGATGCTGTGCGACGAGAAGGGCGCGAGCCTGAAGGTCGCGTCCATCGACGACGACGGCGCCGTCTCCATGGAGGAGTTCGAGCGCCGGCTGGGGCCGAGGACGCGCATCGTCGCCATCGCCCACGTCTCGAACGCGCTCGGCACCGTCAACCCGGTCGCGCGGATGATCGAGCTCGCGCACGCGGCGGGCGCGGTGGTCATCGTCGACGGCGCGCAAGCCGTTCCCCACTTGAAGGTCGACGTGCGCGCGCTCGGCTGCGACTTCTACGCCTTCTCCTCGCACAAGCTGTATGGCCCCACCGGGGTCGGGGTCCTCTATGGGCGGCAGGACCTGCTGGAGGAGATGCCGCCGTACCAGGGCGGCGGGGACATGATTCTCTCCGTCACCTTCGAGAAGACGACCTACAACGAGCTGCCCTACAAGTTCGAGGCCGGCACGCCCAACATCGCCGGGGTGATCGCGCTGGGCGCGGCCCTCGACTACGTGTCCGGGATCGGGCTCGAGCGCATCGCCGCCCACGAGCGCGATCTCGTCGAGTACGCGACGGAGCGCCTCACGCGGATCCCCGGCCTGCGCATCGTCGGTACCGCCGCCCACAAGGCGGCGGTCATCTCCTTCGTGCTCGCCGGCATCCATCCCCACGACATCGGCACCGTGCTCGACTACGAGGGCGTGGCCATCCGCACCGGCCACCACTGCGCACAGCCGGTGATGGACCGATTCGGCCTGCCCGCGACCGCGCGCGCGTCGATGGCGGTCTACAACACGCGGGAGGAGATCGACGTCCTGGTTTCCGGCCTCGAGCGCGTGCAGGACCTGTTCAAATGACGTCGCCCCTGCGCGAGCTGTACCAGGAGGTGATCCTGGACCACAGCAAGAAGCCGCGGAACTTCGGCCCGCTTCCCGAAGCGACCGGCCAGGCGGACGGCTACAACCCGCTGTGCGGCGACCGCGCGACGGTGTTCATCCGCCTCGACGGCGACGTGGTGGCGGACGTGAGATTCCAGGGCGCGGGCTGCTCCATCTCCACCGCGTCGGCCTCGATGATGACGGAGTCGATCAAGGGAAAAAGCCGAGCGGAAGCGGAGGCGCTGTTCGCACGCTTCCACGCTCTGGTCACGCGCGACTCGGCCATGGCGGAGACGGCGACCGACCCCGCGCTCGGGAAGCTGGCCGTCTTTTCCGGCGTATGGGAGTTCCCCGTCCGCGTGAAGTGCGCGTCGCTGCCGTGGCACACGCTCAAGGCCGCCCTGGCCGGGGACTCTCACCCGGTCTCGACGGAAGTGTCGGAATCGAGCAGCGGCGACGCGGGAGGGCACGCACGATGATGCGGGAAGAGACGGTGCTGCTCAGGGACGTCGAGGTCACGGCTATCCCGTACGGCGACCGCATCACGCTCACCAGCGGCAGCGCGGTGATCATCAGCCAGGCCCTCGGCGGCTCGTACACCCTGGTGACGATGCAGGGTTACATGGTCCGGCTCGACGGCGCCGACGCGGACGCCATCGGCAAGGAAGCGCAGAAGGGCCCGTCGGAAGAGGACGCGAAGAGCAAGACCATCGACCAGATGGTCTGGGACCAGCTCCGCACCTGCTACGACCCCGAGATCCCGGTGAACATCGTCGAGCTGGGCCTCGTCCATTCCGCGGAGGTCAAGCCGATGGGCGACGACGGCGGCCAGCGCGTCGAGGTGCGCTTCACCCTGACCGCGCCCGGCTGCGGGATGGGCGACGTGCTGAAGGACGACATCCAGCGCAAGGTGCTCACCATCCCCGGCGTGCGCGAGGCCGACGTCCAGGTCCAGCTCGACCCCCCGTGGGACCAGACGAAGATGTCGGACGCCGCGCGCCTGCAGCTGGGGCTCATGTGAAGCTCAGTTCCCAGGAAGAGTACGGCCTGCGCTGCCTGCTGCGCCTCGGGCGCGAGGCCGAGGGCGGCAGCCTGACCATCGCCGAGCTCAGCTGCCGCGAGGGGATCTCGGTACCCAACGTGGCCAAGATGATGCGGGTCCTGCGCCGGGCGGGGCTGGTCGTGAGCACGCGCGGCAAGGACGGCGGCTACGCCCTGGCGCGCCCCGCGGACCGCATCCGGGTGAGCGAGACCCTGGCCGCGCTCGGCGGGCGCCTTTTCGAAGCGGGCTTCTGCGAGACCCACTCCGGCACCACCGCGCTCTGCGCCCACATGGGCGACTGCTCCATCCGCTCGGTCTGGCGCCTCCTGCAGGACGCCATCGACGGCGCTCTCGGCCGCATGACCCTGAAGGACCTGATGCGCGGCGAGCGCGACCTGCGCGAGTGGTCGGCGCCGCAGATGATCAGGCTCAACGTGCTCCGCTCCGGCTCGGACCGAACGTAGCAGAGCCCGCTACGCCCCGCGGGTGCGTCGCCCAGGCCGGGAGCGTGGCCGAGGCTCTTCGCTGCTGGACGAAGACGAGCCCAGCGGCGGCGGACGGTCCGGGAACCAGTCGTCGGTGAACATCTCGATCCCGTTCTTCACCGTCCCGACGACGGGGAGAACGTCGAGTGCCGTGTGGGCGAGACCGCCGAAAAGGCCCTTCTTCCGCACGGAGTCCGCGAGGTAGGCCACCGCGATCGCCGCACCGACGATCGGCATCGACTTGCCGAGCCGCCGCGCCACCTTCCGCCCCGCCCACCACCCCACCCGCCGCGTCGTGGTCATGAAACTAGCGTATCAAGCTACGTTGTCGTGCACGGGCCCGTCCGGGCGATCTCCTACTTCCTTCTCTTGTACCGGATCTCCATGTTTTTCACTTCCTTGCCGGTGGGATCCGGGCCGTACATCTCGAACACGTGCTCGTCGGCGCTGACGATCGTCGTCACCAGCCGCATCGTCGCCTTCTTGCCGGTCATGATGTCGTCCATGGTGGAGGTCGAAGTCATCACCTTCCCCGCGGCGTCGTACGTGCCCTCGGTCACCATCACCGCGGTGCTCATGTTGTCCATCCAGGTGCCCACGTACTTCTTCTTGAAGTTGTCGTACCCGTCGTAGCCGAGCCCCTCGAAGGGCATGCCCATCATGTCGCCGGTGAACTTCGACTCCACCCAACGGCCACCCATGACCATGCGGTTGACGCTGGTCGCCTTCGACTTCGTCGGGGGCGCGGCCGGATTCATCCAGGACGTGACCTCGGCATCCCAGGTCCCCACCATGCCCGCCAGCTTCTGATGGCCTTCGGAAGGCGTGGCGAACTTCTGCCAGGCCTCCATGGCGGCCTTCTCCTCGGCGGACATCGCCGGCGGCATTCCCTCGCCCGGCTTGCCCGGCTTGGCCTCCTGGGCGGCGAGAACGCCCGCCGACAGCAGTCCCACGCCCACGGCGATCATCACTCGGTGCAATCTCATCGCGCCTCCTGAAATGAACCCCGATCCTATAACGCCTTGGGCGGGCGGGGCCGGTGTGGTACCGTGGAGGCCTCCCCGTGGCCCCGGGCGTTATCCGGGTGCCCCTCGCTCCCGGTAGCTCCCGAGCGGGCTTTCGGGGCCGGGGGTCAGCACTTCTGACCCCCCCTTTTGGAGGCAATTTGCAAGTCAGTCCGCAGGACGAGCAGCGCTTGGCGCTGTTCATCGATTTCGAGAACATCGCCATCGGCGTCCGCGACGCCCACTACCGGAAGTTCGACGTCAACCTCGTCCTCGAGCGCCTGCTGGACAAGGGCAAGCTCCTGGTCAAGAAGGCCTACGCCGACTGGTCCCGCTATTCCGACTACAAGCGGAGCTTCCACGAAGCGGCCATCGAGCTCATCGAGGTCCCCCAGAAGTCCGTGGGCGGCAAGAACTCCGCGGACATCCGGCTGGTCGTCGACGCCATGGACATGTCCTTCCAGAAAGAGCACATCAACTGCTTCGTGATCGCCTCCGGCGACTCC
>JANMPI010000527.1:0-5456 GCA_031369785.1 Acidobacteriota bacterium | reverse complement strand
GACGGCGGCCTTGCCCGAAGTGCTGGAGCCGGTCCGCCTCTTCGAGCTGCGCGATCCCCTGCCGCGCGCGTTCTGGGTGCCCGCGCATCGCGTCGTGGCGTCCCGGGCGGAGGCGCGGGCGCTCCTGGCCGGGGGCGGATTCGACCCCCGGGCGGAGGTCGTCCTCGACGGCGTTCCCGCGGGCGATCCGCCATCGACGGTCGTCGCGGGGGCGTCGGCGACGGTCGACGTCGAGCCGGCGGGGCCGCATCGCGCTTGGCTTCGCGCGAACACGCCTCCGGGCTATCTCGTGTGGCTCTCGGGGTGGGACGCGTGCTGGAGCGCGCGAGGCGCCGACGGCGGCACCGGCAACGTCCTCCGCGCCAACGATCGGTACATCGCGATCGCCACGCCGGGCGGCGCGCAGGCCTTCGATCTCCGGTACGAGCCGCGGTGGTGGCCGCGCGCGCTCGCGATCTCGGCATTGGGCCTGGTGGCGCTCGCCGGTGTCCTCGGCGCCGGCCGTCTCAAGAAGATGCGAGCGCACCGCGACGGGGAGCAAGCGCCAGCCCCAGGATGACGATCGCGGACGCGGCGGCGATCCATGCGCCGGCCCGAAGCCCCGGCGCCGCGTAGTCGAGGCTCACCTGGTGCGTGCCCGCGGGCACCGCCACCGCCATGTGGCGGCCGTTCACGCGCGTGAGCGCCGCCGGCCGACCGTCGACCGCCGCCTGCCATCCCGCCGCGAAGGCCTCGCGCACCACCAGCGTCGACGCGGCGGGGGCCGTAGTCACGACGACCATGTGACCGGGATCGCCGCTCCGCAGATCCGCCGTGCCGCCCTCGACCGATTGCATGGGCAGCGGATCGCGCAGCGCGTACGAGTAGACGGTGACGGGGGCCAGGCCCGCGGGCCGATCCGTCGCACGCGGGAGGAGATCGGGATGCGACAGGGGATCGAGCGAAATCACGTGGCCGACGCCGGCCGCGCGCAGCGGCGTGATGAGGCGGCCCATCGAGCCGCATCCCGCGTCGGGGAAGTCGAGTACGCGCTCGCGGGGGACGAGCATCGTGAGGTCGGGGCTGAGCGCGGAGGGCAGCTGCGAGCTCACGTTGAACCAGGGCGCGGCCGTGTCACGCAGGAGGGCGAACGTCCACTGCTCGTGATCGGGGCGCACCGCGCGCCCCTCCGCGTAGGCACGGCTTCCGGCGGGGGCGCAGGTGAAGATGCGGCCGCCCGCGCGCCAGTCCTCGTGATGACGCGCGATCTCGGGCGACGGCCGGAAGAAGGCGGCGGTCGTCGTGGGATTGAGGCCCGCGCCGGCGCGCAGGAGGTCGGCCGCGATCAGCGCCACCACGCCGGCGGCGGCGGGGCCCGGCGCAATACGCCCGTGCCGGACGAGGAGGGCGAGCCCGCCCGCGGCGATCGCGACCAGCGCGCCCGTCGCGGCATCGGCGGTCATCGAGGAGAGCGCGGCGAGACGCGCGGGCCACGGATGCTCGGCGGGAAAGAAGCCGGCCACGAACCACCGGGTCGACGCCGGCGCCAGTGACGGCCAGAGCGGAGCGCTGGCCAGCAGCGCACCGAGCCCGAGCGACGCGAACGCGAGACGCTGCCAGGCCCCGATCGCCCCGCGCGCGAGGGCGTCGATGCCCAGCCCGGCGAGAAGCGCCACGCAGAGATGCACCGAGAAATACAGCTTGGAGGGATAACGAAACCGGCGCGCGAGGGCGAAGACGTCGACGATTCCCTCGCCGATGCCCCATCGCCCGAGGGCGAGGACGAGCGCCACCATCGCGATCACTGCCAGGCGCCTTCGCGGCCCACGCCCCTCCACGATGCCGATACCCGCGGTCACGAGCGCCGCCAGCCCGAGGTACAGGCTCAGGAAATAGGGAAACCCGCGGGGAAAGAAGTTGGCGCCCCACCAGCGCTCGGCAAGGTGCGCGGTGTCGCCGTAGAAGCCGGCGATGAGGATCTGGGCCAGGGTCAGGGGATGGATGGAGTGGGAGAGGACGACCTGCGGCGGAAAGCCGCCGGCCCGCGCGCTGTCCGCGGCCAGGCGCGCCAGGACCGCGATCGTCGGCGCGGCGAGTGCTCCGCCCAGGGCGATGGTGGCGACGACGCGCCCGAGTCCGTCGCGCCGCACCGGCAAGGCCAGCAGGACGCCGATGACGATGGCCTGGCCCACGATCTCCGCGCCCGTGGTCGACACCAGGGTCGCGACCGCCAGAGCGCCCAGCGCGACCGCGCGCCGATCGCCGCGGGCGGCGCAGAGCATGGCGAGGATGGCGGCCGGCGCCCAGGCCAGGGCCTGCGCGTACACGTAGAAGTTGACGGTGGACAGCGCGAAGCCGCCGAGCGCATAGACGAGGGCGGCGCCCGCGGCGGCGGTGACCGGGAGCCCGAGCCCCTTCCGCGCGAGGGCCATCATCCAGAGCGCGGCGAGCGGGATGTGGAGGGCGAGCACGAACGAGATCCCGACCTCGTCCGGCCGCAGCAGCTGCAGGAGGTCCAGGGGATAGGCGAGCGGCGGCAGCGCGAGCGGCTCGCCTTCGTGCACGAACGGATTCCAGAAGCGGAGCGACCCGCGGGCGAGGCCCTCGAGGACGAACCGGCGCAGGGGAAAGAAGTAGAGCGCCAGGTCGCGGAAGTACAGGGGGTGGCCGCTGAGCGGCCCGCGCGCGAATACGAGCGCGGCGGTGGCCGCCACCGCGGCGTACGGCCAGGCCCGCGCGAGGCGGTCCCGCGTCATTCCATCGTGCGCAACGGCCGCGCCGGCACCCCGGCCACGACGGTGCGCGGCGGCACGTCGGCGGTGACCACGCTGCCCGCGGCGACGAAGGCTTCGGGGCCGATGGTGACGCCGGGGAGGATCGTCACCGAGGCGCCGATGAAGCTGCCGCGGCGGATGATCACCGGCGCCGCCAGGGCCGGGAACGCGGCCTGCAGCGGGTGGTCGCGATAGCCGACGTTGGTATGGGTCAGCACCACCACGCGCTCGGCGAGGGTCACCTGAGCCTCGAGGCGGATCTCTTCGGCGAGGTCGAGGAGGCACTCGTCCCCGACGAAGCAGTCGTCGCCGACCGTGAGCCCGCGAAGTCCTCGGCGATACAGGTTGAAGAAGTGGACGTCATGAAGGATGGTCCGGCGGCCGATCGAAGCGCCGAGCAGGCGAAGCCACGCCGTGCGCACCGGCGGGAAGAGTGCTATGCGATAGGGCGCCATCGCGAGCGTGTAGAAGAGGAACCGCGCCGCGCGCCCGAGCCCGATCTCGTCGAGCGCCTTCACGCTCGCGGGACCGCGCGCATCGCCCGCCGGAACGCGACCAGCTTGCCGAAGTACCGGATCGAATCGCGCACGCCGCTCACCGTCGAGGTCTTGTCGAACCGGCGGATGTACGCGCCGGGAATCTCCGCGATGCGCAGCCCGCGCCGCGCCGCGCGCACCATGAACTCGGTGTCCCAGAACCATCCCGGGTCCTGGATGGCGTCGAGGACGGGCATCACGCGGTCGCGGCGGAAGAACTTGTACCCGGTCTCGGTGTCCCGCAGGTCGACTCCGAGCAGGCGCCGCACGAGGAACGAGTAGCCGCGGCTCATCGCGTAGCGGTCGAGGGAGCGGATCTGGAAGGCGTAGATGCGCCGCACGGTGGCGACGTCGGCGCCGCGGTCGATGGCCTTCACGAGCGACGGGATGTAGCGCGCGTGCACCTCGAGATCGACGTCGAGGAAGCCGGCGATCGTCCCGCGCGCCATGCGGAAGCCGTCGGTCACGGTCTGCCCGCGCCCCTGGTTGGTCTCGTGGAGGAGGACGCGCACGGTTTCGGGATGCGCGGCGGCGAGGTTGGCAATGATCTCGCGGGTGCGGTCCCGGCTCACGTCGTCCACGAAGAGGATCTCGTACGGCCGCTGCATTTCGTCGAGCACTTCGCGGATCTCCGCGAAGCTGCGCTCGAGCGTCTCTTCCTCGTTGTAGCAGGCGATGACGACGCTCACGTCGGGGGCGGCGCCGGGAGCGCTCAGAGAGGCGCCTCTTCGACCGCCGCGACCACCCGCGAGACGTCCTCTTCGCGGAGGAGGGGATGGAGGGGGAGCCGCGCCAGCGACGCCGCCACGCGGTCGGTCACCGGCAGCGAGGGCGCCCCGCCCGCGTACTGGATCCAGAACGGGGACGAGTGCAGCGGAATGTAGTGGAAGGTCGCACCTACGCCGCGGCTCTTCAGGAATGCGATGAAGGCGTCGCGCTTCCGGGCATCGGGGAGCAGGATCGCGAAAAGATGATCGTTGGTCTCGCGATCGGGAAGCTCCGGAGGCAGCCGCACGCCGGTGCGCTCCGCCCAGCGCCCCAGCCGGGCGCGGTACTGCGAGGAGACGGCGCGCCGGCGCTTCTGGATCTCGGGGAGCTTGTCGAGCAGCGCGTCGAGGATCGCGGCCAGCACGTCGGACTGGATGTAGCTGCTGCCCTCGTCGACCCACGTGTACTTGTCCACCTCGCCGCGCAGGAACGCGCTGCGGTTCGTCCCCTTCTCGCGGATGATCTCCGCCCGCGCCGCGATCACCGGGTCCGCCACCGCCAGCGCGCCGCCCTCGCCGCAGGTGATGTTCTTCGTCTCGTGGAAGCTGAAGCTGCCCACGTCGCCGATGGCGCCGAGCGGCTGGCCCTTGTACGACGCCGACAATCCCTGCGCCGCATCCTCCACCACGCGCAAATTCCGCTCGCGGGCCAGGGTCAGGAGGGCGTCCATGTCCGGCGCGATCCCCGCGTAGTGGACGGGGAGGAGCGCGGCCGTGCGCGGCGTGATCCGGGCCGCCACGTCGGCGGGGTCGAGCCCGAGCGTCGCCTCGTCGATCTCCGCGAACACCGGGCGCGCCCCGACCCGGAGGATCGCGTTCGCGGTGGAGACGAAGGTGAAGGACGGGCAAATGACTTCCATTCCCGGCCCGATGCCGAGGGCCAGGAGGCCGAGCTCGAGGGCGTGGGTGCACGACGTGACGAGGAGGACGCGGCGCCCGGCGAGCATGGCGGACAGGCGTTCCTCGACCCGCTGGCCGAAAGGGCCGTTCCCGGCCACCCGTCCGCCAAGGGCGCGTCGCACGGACTCCGACTCCGCGGAGTCGAACCACGTCTCGCAGAGCGCGATGGGGCGCGCGGTCACGGGGGCCGATTATGGCACCAGTGACTCGCCCCACATCGGCTCTTGACACTAGCGGAGGCGAAAGGCTAGCATCCCCCGACTAAGTGCAAGCTCCTATTAGGTTTTCGAGGGCCGAGATCGCCTAATGCCCGTCAAACTCGGCGAGCTGCTGCTGAAGGAGAACATGGTCACTCCTCAGCAGCTGCAAGAAGCCCTCTCACACCAGAAGATGAACGGCGGAAAGCTGGGGAAGGCGTTCGTGTCCCTCGGCTACGTCCGGGACGAGGAGATCACGAGCCTCCTGTCCCGCCAGTACGGCGTCCCGTCCATCAACCTGGA
>JANMPI010000525.1:0-9569 GCA_031369785.1 Acidobacteriota bacterium | reverse complement strand
GGGAGATCGACGCCGCCTTGACCCTCGCCCCCGGCAGCACCTTCGGGCCCTACAAGATCCTCGAGCCGCTGGGCCGCGGCGGCATGGCCGCGGTGTTCAAGGCCTATGAAACGGGGCTCGACCGCTACGTCGCGCTCAAGGTCCTCCCCGCCCAATCCGTGCAGGACGAGGCCTCCGCGGAGCGTTTCCGCCGCGAGGCCAAGGTCATCGCGCGCCTCGAGCATCCCAACATCACGCCGATCCACAACTTCGGCATCGACGCGGCCACCCAGATCCCGTGGATGGCCATGCGGCTCATCTCCGGCGGCACGCTGTCGAGCCGGCTCACCATGCGCATCACGCCGCAGCGCGGGGTGGCGATACTGCGTGGCGTGGCCGACGCCCTCGACTACGCGCACGGCAAGGGCGTGATGCACCGGGACGTGAAGCCGGCGAACATCCTCCTCGACGAAGCGGGCCGCGTGTACCTGGCCGACTTCGGCATCGCGCGCCTCGTGGAAGGCGCCACCGCGTTGACCGCGGCGGGGCTCATCAGCGGCACCCCGGCGTACATGGCGCCCGAGCAGGCGACCGGGCTCGCCCTCGACCATCGCGTGGACATCTACGCGCTCGGCGTCGTCGCCTACGAGCTGCTGGCGGGCCGGCCGCCGTTCGCGGCCGACAACCCCATCGACGTGCTCATGAAGCAGGTGCAGGCGCCGGTGCCCGAGGTGCCAAGCCTGCCCGCGCCGGTGATGGACGCCCTGAAGAAGGCGCTGGCCAAGAAGGCGGACGACCGCTATCCGTCCGCGGGCGACTTCGTGAGCGCGCTCGAGGTGGCGATCGCGGAGATGCCGGTGGTGGGCGGGTCGCCGACCGATCCGTCGATGGCGGCGCTGCCCCTCACCGCGGCCGGCCCCGTGATCACGTCGGCGGGGGCGACGCGGGTGTCGTCCCCGCCCCCGTCGCCGCCGACGACCATCGGAGGCGCGCCGCCGACACGACGATACGCGCCTGCGGCCGCCGTCACGTCGGTCGCGCCGACGTACCGGGTCGCCGAGCCGGCGACGCGGACGTGGGGCGCCGGCCTCATCGCGCTCACCATCGGGGCGGTCGCCATCATCGGCCTTGCCGCCGCCGCCGGCCTGTACTTCTACCTGCGCCCGCCGGACACGGCGCCCGCGACGGCGGCCGCAGGGACGGCGCCCGTCGTACCACCGCCCGCGACGACGATGGCCCCCGGCCGCTTTTTCGCCCCGGCCCCGACCGTGCCCCCGGTCACCGCGGCACCGCGCGCGGCGGCCGTGGAGCGCGAGACGATCGACGCCCCGGTCACCCTGCCGCCGCGGGTCGCGACCCCGCCCCCGCCGCTCGCGCCCGTGGTGCGGCCGCCCGCGACCCCGGCCGCGCAAGAAGCGCCCGCGGAGCCGGCGGCGGCCGCCGTCGGAACGCTACGCCTCGACGTGAACGCGGTGCAGCCTTCCTTTGGCGAGATGGCCGGATCGGTGGCCATCGAGATCCGCGTGGACGGAGAGACGATCAAGACCGTCGCCCTGCTCTTCGACGGGACGACGCCGTTCGCGCGCTCGCGCCGGCGTCAGGCTTTCGACATCCCCGGAGTGCGGGTCGGACAGAGGAACGTGACCGTCCTGGTTCGCTCCGACCGCGGCCTGAGCCCGGTGCAGGCGTCGACCCGGATCGACATCGCGGACGGGACCCGGACCGCGTCGCTCGACGTCCGCCTGCGCGGCAACGGCGAGGGCGACGCGGCCTTCCGCTAGCCGGCGGCTAGTTCGCCCGCGACTTCGCCGCCTCTTCGTCCTGATACGTGATCTTGCGGCCGCTGCGCGTCTCGACGACGGTGAGCGTCGTGCGCACGAGCTCCTTGCCCAGCTCGAACACCGCCGACTGCATCTCGCCCCCCTTGTCCTTGTACGAGATGGTCAGGTAGTGCTTGCGGCCCTTCGAGAACAGCGCCGCGGGACTCAGGAAGATGGCCGTCTTCCACCGTCGGCCGACCTTCTGGCCGTACTCCGCCTCGTCGATCCGCTTCCACGGGATCTCGACGATGCCGCCGCCCTTCTCGGCGATGAACAAGAGCTTTTCGGGGTCGCTGGTGGCCAGCGTACCCTCCGCCTTGGGCGCGACACTGGCGGTGCCGCCGACGTACATCGCCTTGTCCTTGTCGATGGCGTGCGCGGCGGGCGTGACGGATACGGCGATCAGCAGACTGGCAGCGACGATTCGGCGCATTGGGCTCCTCCTGGGAACGGCGAAGAGTACCACTTGGCGGTCAGCCCTGGACGAATCGGAGGCCGTGCTGGTAGCGGCCGTCCACCTGGGTGATCCAGCGGACCTCGGCGTCGTGGTGGCTGCCCGTGTGCAGGCCCTCGTGGACGACGAGGGTGACGCGCTGCGCGACCACGAGCGGGCGCTCGAGATCCACCTGCGCGCCGCGGGTGGCCATGTCCATCAAAGTGCCGTGGCAGAGCACTTTGTCCGCGGTATCGCGGATCTCGACCCGCGGCTCCTCCGGCGTCGGCTGCGGCCGTCCCTGCAGGGGCCGGGCGCCGCCGAGGATGCGGCGGCAGGTCTCCACCACCTCCGACAGCCGGAACGGCTTGGAGACAAACGCGGCCACGCTCAGCTTGCGCGCCTTGTCGAAGCTCGCGAAGTCCTCGGCCGAGGTCTGCAGGACGATGGGGATGGCGGCCGTCTTGCGTGACGCCTTCAGCGCCTCGAGCACCTGCCAGCCCGTCATCCCCGGCATGGCGAGGTCGAGGAGGATGAGGTCGGGCGGCGACACCCCGATCATCACGATCGCATCCGCCCCCGAGGCCGCGGTCTGGACGTCGGCGCCCGCCTCGGTGAGGGCCACGTGCAGCAGGCCGCGGATCGAGGCCTGGTCGTCGACGACCAGGATGCGGCGGTGGGCAAGGGGCAAATCCAGAAACAGGCCTCCAGGGTGGCGAGTCTATCCTGTCCGCTGGAGATACGAGACGGCGCCGCCCGTGAAGTACATCTCGATCCGGCGCGCGACCGTCTTCGATGTTAGCCGAGCCGGCCCGCGCGCAGGCCGGCGGCGCTCAACGCGCCTTGCCCGTCCATTCCGGCACTAGCTTCTGTTCGATGCCGAGGCGGTCGAGGATACGCGCCACGGTGTGGTTCACGATGTCGTCCACCGTCCGCGGCCGGTGGTAGAAGGCCGGCATCGGCGGCAGGATGATCCCGCCGATCTCCGCCAGCGCGACGAGCTGGCGCAGGTGGCCGAGGTGCAGCGGCGTCTCCCGCACGACGACGATCAGCGGCCGCCCTTCCTTCAGCGCGACGTCGCCCGCGCGGGCGATGAGCGTGTCCGCGTGGCCGGTGGCGAGGGCGGAGACGGTCTTCATGCTGCACGGTGCGATGACCATGCCCTCGGTGCGGAAGGTGCCGCTGGCGATCGAGGCCCCGATGTCGCGGTTGTCGTGCACCACATCGGCGAGGCGTTCGACCTCCTTGACCGTGAGGTCGGTCTCCTCGGCGAGGGTCCGCTTCGCGGGCGCGCTCAGGATGAGGTGCACCTCGAAGGCCGCGGCTTTGCGGAGCTGCTCGAGGAGGCGGACGCCGTAGATGGTGCCCGTCGAGCCCGTGATGGCGATGATGAGCCGCTTCGCCGTCTGCGTCGCCCCTGCGCGCGCCACCTTTGCCACGAATCCGGACTCTACCACGCTAGAATCGTCCCTTGCGTCCGCTTGCCGGTTTCCCTTTGCTCGTCCTGCTTGCCGGCCCCTGCGCGGCGCAGGAGCCGTCCGGTCCACCCCCGCCCGCCTCGAACCGCGGCTCTGCGGGGGCGGAATACCACGAGCTGCTCCCGGACATCGGCCTCATTGGCGCCGAGGTCGGAATCGCGGGGGGCGCGTCGTGGAACCCGTTCGAGATCGGCCGCGGCACCCAGGCCGCGGGGTACATCGACCTGCCCCTCGCGCGCGTCGGCCGCGGAAAGCTCTCCTACGAGATCCTCGTCGGCCTGAGCCTCGCGCGGAGCCATCCGTTCGTGATCACGGACCAGATCGCGTTCGTGGCCAACCTGGCCGCGGGCGCGAGCCGCGCGGACGCCCTCGCCGGCCCGCCCGCCGCGCCCTTTCCGGTGCGCCGGGAGGTGCGGACGCAGCTGCGCCTGCTGCAGGTGTCTCCCTTCGGGCTCAAGTACGCGCCGCGATCCAATGGCCGCCTGCGTCCGTACGTGGGCGCAGGCCTCGACTTCGCGGTCATCATCACCCACCAGGACCCGGTGTCCGACGAGAGCCTCGAGTTCACCGGCGGCGCCCCCTTCGACGCGCCGCTCATCGGGGGCACGGTGGCCCAGTCGCCGGAGCTGGCCGCGCTCGGATACCCGACGGGGCAGGGCAACATCGACGTCGGGATCCACGTCGGGGGCGGGGTCCAGATCCGCGTCGCGCGCCGCGTTTCCGTGAACGTCGAGTATCGGTTCACGTCCATCGGCCCCGGGGAGCCGCTGCACGCCGTGACCACCGCGCTCGGGCTGCACTGGTGACCAGTCGGCGGGACGCGCTGCGGGCGGTTTTGGCGCTGGGCGGCGCGCTGGCCGGGCCGAGGTCCTCCGCCGCGCGGGACTACCGGGCGGCCGCGGAAGTGTTGGACACCATCGACGGCCTGGCGGCGCGGGTGGAGGCGTCGCTCGACGCCATCGTTCGCGTCGTCCCCGGCGCCGCGCCGTTCGCAGCCAGCGTCCGCGCGGATCACGTCCGCGAGCAGGCCGGCCGCAATGCCCTCCGCGCGCGCCTGCGTCTTCCATCGCCGGTGCGGTCGACCCTTCCCGCGCCCTCGACTTCGCTCGGCGCCCTCCGCGCGCTTCAGCAGGACCTCGTTCACGCGCACGCCGAGGGACTGCCGGCCCTCGACGACCAGGCGGCCGTGCAGGCGCTCGCGCGTCACATGGTGGAGGCGGCGCGGCGGCTCACCGTCATCGACCTCTGGATCGACGTGGAGGCCGAGCGTGCGGGCTGACGCACCCGGCCGGCGCCGGTTCGTCCTCGACATCGCGGCCGCGGCGGGCGTGGCGCCCGTCGCCATGGGCGTCCTCGACGGCACCGCGCCGGCGCTTCCGCGCGGTGACGAGACCGACGTCGCGATCCTCTCCGCGGCGCTGATGCTCGAGCACCATGCCATCGCGCTCTACGCGCACGGCCTGGAGCGCGGGCTCTTCCCGCGCGGACTTCGCGACTACGCGGTCGAGTTCCGCGGCGATCATCTCGGGCACCGCGACACCCAGGTCGCCATCGTCGAGGAGCGCGGCGGGCGCGCGCCGGCCGCCCTGGCCTACGATTTCCCGGAGGCGCGTCCCGGCGACGGCTTCATCCGCCAGGCCCTCGAGATCGAGGTGGCGGCCCAGCTCGCGTACACCGGGCTCATCAGCCAGATCCGCACCGACGACTACCTCCTGTCCGCCGGATTCATCCTCGTCGACGAAGTGCGCCACATGACGGTGTGGCGCCGCGTGCTGGGGCTCGACATCTACTGATCGCGGAGGCGCCATGAATCCCGACTTCGACACCTTCGTCACCTCCGAGCTCGCCCAGATCCGTGACCAGGGCCTCTTCAAGGAAGAGTGGCCGATCCTCGGAGCGCAGGGGCCCGAGATCCGCGTCGAGGGGCGCGCCGAGCCCGTCCTCAACTTCTGCGCGAACAACTACCTGGGCCTGTCCGGCGATTCGCGGCTGCTCGCTGCCGCCCACCAGGCGCTGCACGACTGGGGCTACGGGATGTCCAGCGTGCGCTTCATCTGCGGGACCCAGGGGCTGCACCTCGAGCTCGAGCGCCGCATCGCCGCGTTCCTCGGCTTCGAGGACGCGATCCTCTACTCGTCGTGCTTCGACGCGAACGGCGGCGTCTTCGAGACGCTCCTCGGCGCCGACGACGCCATCGTCACCGATCGCCTGAACCACGCGTCGATCATCGACGGCGTGCGCCTCAGCAAGGCGAAGCGGCTCGTGTACGAGCACATGGACATGGCCGACCTCGACGCGAAGCTCCGGGAGGCGGCGAGCGCGCGCTTCCGGTTGATCGTCACCGACGGCGTCTTCTCCATGGACGGCGACTTAGCACCGCTCCAGGAGATCTGCGACCTGGCCGACCGCCATCGCGCGCTGGTGCTGGTGGACGACTCCCACGCCACCGGCTTCATGGGCCGGACGGGCCGCGGCACCCACGAGCACTGCGGCGTCGCCGGCCGCGTCGACATCATGACCACGACGTTCGGCAAGGCGCTGGGCGGGGCGATGGGCGGGTGCATCGCGGGCCGCCGGGCGATGATCGACCTGCTGCGCCAGAGGAGCCGGCCGTACCTGTTCTCGAACAGCCTGGCGCCGGTGGTGGCGGGCGCGACCGTGCGGGCGCTCGAGCTGCTCTCCGAGAGCACGGAGCTGCGCGACCGGCTGGAATCGAACACGCGCGTCTTCCGCGAGCGGATGACGCAGGCGGGCTTCGAGATCCGCCCCGGCGTCCATCCCATCGTCCCCATCATGTTCACGCGCTTCGCGCCCGACGTCGCGCCGCTGGCCCAGCGCTTCGCGCGTGCGGTGCTGGACGAGGGGATCTACGTGAAGGGGTTCTTCTTCCCGGTGGTGCCGCGTGGGAAGTCACGCATCCGGGTCCAGCTCTCCGCCGCGCACACGCCCGATCACATCGAGCGCGCCGTCGCCGCCTTTACGAAGGTCGGCCGCACGCTTGCGGTGCTGGCCTAGCCATCTCCACCCGCGCGCGGTCGTCGCCGCCGACCCGCGTGCCGAACGGCCGGTCCCAGATGGCGGTGGTGAGGCCGAAGGCCACGTCGCGTCCGCGGCTCCCGTGGTGATACATGTGGTGCCGGCGGATGTGCGCGAAGTAGCGGCTCTTCCAGGCGTGGAAGTGGACGGAGTAGTGAACCCACTCCTCCACGACGTAGCACTGCAGGAGCACGGCCACGAAGACGGGACCGCCGGGGTGCGGCAGCAGATAGCTGACCGCGGCCATGGCCAGCGCGATCCCCACCGTCTCGTAGCGCCCGTTGATGTGACGGCCGTCCCACGGCCGCTGGTGATGGTCCGCGTGCATGCGGTCGAAGCGATCGTGCAGGAACCGGCGCACGCGTCCGCCCGCGTCGGGAAACGGGCCGTGCAGGATGTAGCGATGGAACAGGTACTCGACCAGCGTCCAGGCCACGACGGCGGCGACCACCGCCTCGATCGTCGCGCGGGCGCTCATCCGGAAGGCGGGGACGAGCACCAGGAGCGCGTACGCGCCGTAGGCGGCGGTGACGGGATAGAAGCGCTCACGCGCGATGCGCGCCTCCCGCGTCAGGTCGAGGTCGCGGGGACGGGGCAACGGCAGCGGGATGCCGTCGCGGGACTTGAGGAGCGTCTTGATCTGCGGTTCCATGGCCAGTAGTGCCGACATACCAACGTAGCGCGGCATCCGGGCGCCGGCAATGACCTGCGGCAAGACTGGTAAACAGCCGATCAGCCCCGGGTGGCGGAGATGCGCTCGATGAGCCCGGCGACGAGAGCGGCACGACCCGGCAGTGACGCCAGCAGGACGTGCTCGTCCTCCGAATGCGCCCCGTCGCCGTCGCCGCCGAGCCCGTCCAGGGTCGGAATGCCGAGCGCGCCCGCGAAAGACGCCTCGCTCGCGCCGCCGGTGCCCGTTTCCTCGAGGGTGATGCCGATCTCCGCTGCCACCGTCCGGGCCTGGGCATAAAGGGCGGCGACTCCCGGCGAGCGCTCGAGCGGCGGATAGTGCAGCCCGCCCTCCACCTCCAGCGAGACCGTCGGGTCGATGGGCTGGAGCGCGCGGATTGCGGATTCCAGTGCCTGCCCGTGCGCGATGGTCGGGAAGCGGATGTCGACCTCGGCCTCCGCGAGGTCGGGCACCACGTTCGACCGCAGCCCTCCCCGGATCACGCCGACGTTGGCGGAAACGCCGGCGGGCGCGTCGGTCAGCGCGCTCACCCGCAGGCACTGGCGCGCGAGCTCGAGGATCGCGTTGGCGCCCCTGGCGAGATCCGCCCCCGCGTGGGACGAGCGGCCGCGCGTGCGGAGCACGAACGTGCCCGATCCCTTGCGCGACGTCTTCACCGCGCCTCCCGGCCACGCGGGCTCGAAGCAGAGGACCGCGGCGGCGGCGGCCATCTCGGCCTCCATGAGTGCGCGGTACGGCTCGCAGTCCACTTCCTCGAGCGGGGTCAGGAAGATGGTGAGGGCGGGCAGGGGGCCGCGGGCGGCGAGCGCGCGCACCGCGAAGAGCGCGATGACGAGGCCCGCCTTCATGTCGTAGCAGCCGGGGCCGCTGAGCCGATCGCCCTCGATCCGCAGGGGGCGGCGCGCCAGCGTGCCCATGGGCCAGACGGTGTCGAGGTGCCCGAGGAGCATCACCGGAAGCACCCCGTCACGCGCCGCCCGCGCGCGCAGGATTGGTCCCGCGCCGGAGACGGGAACGAGCTCTCCGGTGAGCCCGCACGCCGCGAGCTCGGCGGCGATCCTCTCCGCGAGGCGGGCCACCGCCGCGGGATCGGTGGACGGCGATTCGATGGAGACGAGGTCGGCCAGGAGGGCGGCCATCTCCGCGGAGCGTGCACTCGCCCAGTCGAAGAGATCGCGCGTGGGCACGTTCGCACTGTACCGCACGCCGCAGTACCCTTTTCCACCTCATGGCCGCTCGTCCGCCGGGGCCAAGGGGCCTGCCGCTCCTCGGCAACATCCTCGACTTCCGCCGCGACACCCTCGGCTTCCTCGTCGAGAGCGCGCGCCTCCATGGCGACGTGAGCCTCTATCGCCTGGGCCGCGCGGACGTGTTCCTGCTGCGCCACCCCGACGACATCAAGGACGTGCTGGTCACGCACCAGCATTCGTTCGCCAAGGGGAAGGGGATTCAGTGGGCCAAGCTCTTCCTCGGCGAGGGCCTGCTGACCAGCGAAGGCGAGTTCCACACCCGCCAGCGGCGCCTCGCCCAGCCCGCCTTCCACCGCCAGCGGATCGCGACCTACGGCGCGGCGATGACGGAGCAGGCGCTTGTCTGCCGCGACGGCCTGGTGAACGGCCAGGAGCTCGACATCCACACCGAGATGATGGCGCTCACCCTCGCGGTGGCGGCCAAGACCCTGTTCGACGCCGACGTGCGGACGGAGGCGCCGGAGATCGCGGCGGCGCTCGGCGTCATCATCGGCCTCTTCCCGCGGTTCGCGCTGCCGTTCGCCTCCGTCCTCAACAAGCTTCCGCTTCCCGCCAACGCCCGCTTCGCCCGCGCGGTCGCCCTCCTCGACCGCATCGTCTACCGGATCATCGCGGAGCGCCGGGCGAGCGGCGAGGACCGCGGCGACCTGCTCTCGATGCTCCTCGTCGCCCGGGACGTCGAAGACGACGGCGCCCGCATGACCGACCGGCAGCTTCGTGACGAGGTGATGACGATCCTCCTCGCCGGCCACGAGACGACGGCGAACGCGCTGACGTGGACGTGGTACCTGCTCGCGCAGAATCCGGCGGTGGAGGCGCGGCTCCACGACGAGGTCGACCGGGCGCTCGGCGGGCGGCCGCCCGCCGCCTCCGACCTGCCCG
>JANMPI010000198.1:0-3251 GCA_031369785.1 Acidobacteriota bacterium | reverse complement strand
CCACCGCCGCGGTCGGTGATCCCTCCGGGAGCGTCGCGTAGTACTCGCGCTTCTGGGTCTTGTCCCGGAAGCCCGCGGCCGCACGGTCGACGTGCTTCGCCACCGCGGGATCGTCGATGGCATGGAGCGTCTTGTCCGCGTCGAGGATGACGATGAGGAGGTCGAGCGGATTCTGGGAGACGGATGTGAAGGAGAGCTTGATGTTCATGGTCGCGCGAGGGGGTTGATTATACTGCACCGGTGAAGGTCGCGGTTTTCGGCGTGCCGAGCGCCGCCGGCGCGCGTGCGGGAGGGATCGAGCGGGCGGCTTTCGTCCTGCGCGAAGCGGGGCTCCTCGATGCGCTCCGCGCCACCGGCGCCCGCGTCGTCAATCTGTCCGATCTCTCGATGTTCCCGTACCGCGACGATCCCGGGCATCCCACTGCGCGGAACGCGGAGGTCGTGGCCTGCGCCGTCCGCGCCACCGCCGACGAGATGACGCGGGCGGTGCGTGAAGGCTTCACGATCGTGATCGGTGGAGACTGCACGCTGGTCGTGGGCGCGCTGGCCGGTGCGCGGGCCGCCCTCGGGCAGCCGGTGGGGGTCGTCTACATCGACGCCGACGCCGACCTCAACACCCCGGAGACGAGCCCTTCGGGGTACCTTGCGGGTATGGCCCTCTCCCTCGCCCTCGGCCGCGGGCCGCGCGAAGTGACGGCGCCGCTCGGCTTTTCTCCCGTCCTCGCTCCCGAGCACGTCGCCCTCGTCGGCTTCCGCGCGCTCGATCCCGCGGAGCGCGACACGATCGGGGATCTGGGCCTCGCGCTCCCCGCCGTGGCGGCGCGGCGGATGGGGATGCGGGTCACCGCCGCCCTTGCCCTCGACGCCGTGGCCAACGAGGACGGCCCCATCCTCATCCATCTCGACGTGGATGCCATCGACTACGCGGAGATGCCGGTCAAGGATGCGGTCCGCGGTCCGGGGCTGACCGTCGCCGAGGTGTCGGACCTGCTGACCGCGCTCGCGGGGTCGCCGCGCGTCGTCGGCCTCCATCTCGCCGAATTCGACCCCTCCGGCGATCCGGACGGCGTCCACGCCCGGAAGGTGATCGGTCTGCTGGTGCGCGCGGTCGCGCGGAGGGTCGGAGCGTCCTAGCCGCCGGTTGCCCGGAGGGGACGCCCGGCGTATCGTCAGCCCAAGTTTCAGCGGAGGTGATGACGTGGCGAACCGTGTGCTGGCCGTGCTGCTCGTCGTTTGTCTGGTCGTCACCGGCGCGGCGCAGGCCGCGGTGGCAGATCCCGACGTCCGGCGCGGCATCGCGCTCGTCGACGAAGGGGAGTACGACGAGGCGATCCTGGCCCTCGACGGCGCGGTGCGGCGGCTGGCCGCGGACAGCGGCCATTCGACGAACGACCTGGCCGAGGCGTACTTCTACCTGGGCGTCGCGTACCTGGGCAAGGGGCACGAGACGTCCGCCAAGGCGCGCTTCCGCGATGCCGTGCACCAGATGCGCGACATGAGCCCGAGCGCCGAGAAGTTCCCGCCGCGCGTCATCGAGCTGTTCGAGAAGGCGCGGGAGGAATCGCGTGCGGAGACGCCGGCCACGGTGGCCACTGGCGCGGAGCCGCCGGCGAAGAAGAAGGGCGGCAAGGGACTGCTGATCGGCGGCGCGGTGGTCCTCGTGGGCGGGGGCGCGGCGCTGGCGGCGGGTGGCGGCGGCGGCGGCAGTGGCGGCGGCTCGCCCACCACCACCCTGCCCGGGACCTCGCGCACCGAGAGCGGCGTCGTCGGCGACCAGGAGCAGATCCCTTTCTTGTTCGTCGCGACGCGGGCGGGAACCTTCGAGGCCACCATCACCTGGCAGGACCGCAACGTCAGCCTCGATCTCTCTTGCGCACAGGAAGCGCCGCCCTATACCCAGTGCGTCGGCACTTCGGTCCGCACCACCGATACCAGCGCGCGGTACACGAGCCCGGTCACCCAGCAGCAGTACCTGGTCTTCGTCAGCAACTATTCCGGCCGCGCGGGCAGGGAGCCGTTCACGCTCACCATCCGCTATCCGTGACGACGGACGACGATCCCAAGACGGGAGACGAGACGGTCGGCGGCGCCGCGCCCTTCGCGGTGACGGTCGACCTCCGCCCCGGGGTCGTCTTCCACGGGCGTTACGAAATCCTCGGCCCTCTCGGCCGCGGTGGCATGGGCATGGTCTACAAGGCCCGCGACCGCCGCCTCGACGAGATCGTCGCGATCAAGGTGCTGCGCCCCGACTTCGGCGCCGACCCGACGATGGCGGGGCGGTTCCGGTCCGAGATCAAGCTCGCGCGCAAGGTGCGCCACCGGAACGTGTGCGCGATCCACGACTACGGCGAGGACCAGGGACTGCTGTACATCTCGATGGAGTACGTCGAGGGCGTGGACTTGAAGCAGGTGCTGCGGAATGGCGGAGCGCTGGCCGCCGATCGCGGCTACGAAGTCGCCATCCAGATCGCCGAGGGGCTGCAGGCCGTCCACGACGCCGGGATCATCCATCGCGACCTGAAGACGCCCAACATCATGAGCGACGGCGCGGGCATGGCGCGCCTCATGGACTTCGGGGTGGCTAAGCGGGTTGGCGAGGGCGCGGCCACCGTCACCGGCATGATCGTCGGCACGCCCGAGTACATGAGCCCGGAGCAGGCGCAGGGGCTGAAGGTCGACACGCGCAGCGACATCTACGCGCTGGGGATCGTGCTCTACGAGATCTTCACCGGCCACGTGCCGTTCCGCGGCGAGACGCCGATCTCGACCATCCTCAAGCACCTGAACGACCCGCCTCCGCTCGATGGGCCGCAGGCGGCGGGCATTCCGGAGACGCTCAAGCCGGTGCTGCGCCGCTGCCTGGCCAAGGATCCCGCCAACCGCTACGCGACCGCGCGCGAGGTGCGGGACGCCCTCGACGAGGCGCGGCACCCCAGCCGCCGCCAGCAGCCGATGGCGACCGAGGTCATGCTGGCCCCGACGCTTGCGCAGGGCGGGCCGGCGCGCACGCTCGTCGTTCCGCGGCGTCGATCGTTCTCGCCGTGGCTGCTCGCGATCCCGGTGGTGGTGGCCGCGGCTTCCATCGCCCTCCTGCGGGGGCGGACGCCCGCCGACCTGCCGCCGACCACGGTCGCAGCGATGCCGTCGCCGGTCGCGATCGCCCCCGTCGATCCGCCGCCCGCGACTCCAGTGACATCGGCGCCGCCGGTGACCGCGCCGCCGGTCACGCTCGCCGCGCGTCCTTCACCGCC
>JANMPI010000497.1:0-12402 GCA_031369785.1 Acidobacteriota bacterium | reverse complement strand
GGTCACCGTCACCAACACCGGCAAGACCCTGGCGTTCCAGGTGCGGCTGAAGATGATCGACGGCCGCAGCGGCGAGGAGCAGCTGCCCGTCTTCTGGGACGACAACTACTTCGAGCTCTTCCCCGGCGAGTCCCGCGAGGTGCGTGTCGCGCACAACAGCGCGCAGGTCGGCCTGGTGCCCACGGCCTCCGCGTGGAACGCGCCGTGACCGTCTAGGCCGGCTTCTCGTCCACCACGACGATCGTCCGTGCGGCGAGATCGCCGAGGCGCTGCCAGTTTTCGGTGAGCGCCACCATCAACGCGCCGACCAGGAAATTGAAGAAGCCGTCGACGAAGGTCAGGAGGTTGCGCAGCAGCGCTCGTCCGAACCCGCAGGGTTGGAGGTCGGTCCCGAGCACGCGGATGCCGACCAGCCATTTACCCGGCGTCTTGCCGGACCGCCCCTCGAAGTAGCTGTAGACCACGAGGACGACCAACACCCAGATGAGGGCGGCCAGCATGAGGCCAATGAACCTGAACGGAAACGCAGACCCCGAGTCCACGAGGGATTCCGGGTCCGAGAACATCCGCCACATCAAGGAAATGGGGACGGCGAACCCGGCCATGAAAGGGACGAGGTCCACCAGCTGGGCGAGCGCGCGCTGCCACAGCGATGCGAACGCGCGCGGCGGACCCGTGACTTCGTAGGCGCCGATCCGGTGCCGTCGCATCTCGATCGTGAGCACGCCCGCGAACACCAGCGAGAGGACGATGGGCAGGAGCTGCGGGATCGTCATCATGACCAACATGCTGGGACCGAAGGGGAACGAGCCCGTGGTGCGGACCGACCGGACGATGCGCCCTCCCGCCACCTCCGCCGCCCGCAGGTTGCCCGGCATGCCCTCCGAGAGCAGCACGAGCCGGGGTCCTTCGACGAGGGCCGACCAGCGGTTCCAGGCGAGCCGGCCGGGACCGACGTCGAGCGGCTCCCTTCGCGCGCCATTCGCGTCGGCGGTGACGATCGCGATGCGGGCCGGCTGTTCGCGCTCGCGCTCGACGACGACCACCGCCGGGCTCGTGCCGGACGCGATCGCCCGCCAGGTCGCGCACGAGCACACGTTCGCTGCGAGCGGCAGCCACCCCGGTGCATCGAGCGCGCGGTGACGGATCTCGCAACGCGATGGCTCTTCGGTGCAGAGCTGGGCGACGAGATGAAGCCGTCCGCCCGCTTCCACGGCCTGGAGTGCGCGCAGGGCTCCCGCGTCGGCCGGCAGGTCGAGCGGGACCGCGCGGCCTTCCCATTGCGCCCGCCCTCCGAGCGCATTGAGAACGGAAAGGATCGGCGGGCTTCCCGGCGCCAGGACGGCGGGCTGGCCCCCAAAGGGGAAGGGCCGAGAAGGGCCGCCCGGATTCCCCTTGCCCGTCAGTCGCGAGAACGTTCCACGCTCGTAGTAGCCGACCGATTCCGTGCCGATTACCCACAGCCGATCGCCGATGGGAACGAGCGACGGGCTCGACTCGGAAGCGGCAACGTCGAGCGGAAGGGTGGGCCCTGCCGCCGTGAGGTCATTGAGCCGCAATCGCTGCAAGCCGAAGGTGCTCGTCGACCGCTCGACGTCCCGAAAGTCCACCTTGGCGGTCTGCGCGACCAGCCACACCTCGCCGTGCCACAGCGCGGCTTTGTCGACCTCCGCGATCGTGAATTCGCGCCGCCCCAGCGCCCTCGATCCCATCATCAGGACCATGGCGACCATGGGCAGGATGAACTGGGCCAGGAAGAACACCGCGCCGAGGACGCCGGCCAGGATCGTGAACCGGCGCTTGGACGCCTCGGAGCGATAGCCGGGCGTGGAGTCGGGAACCGGGGCGCCGGTGGCCATCGACGTGCTCCTAGCGGCGCCGCCCGATCATGTCCACGGCGACGGCGGCGACGAGGATCCCGCCCTTGATGATCGGCTGCCAGAACGACTCGGTGTTCAGCAGGCTCATCCCGTTGTCGAGCGACGCCATCACCAGCGCGCCGAGGAGCGCGCCCCACACCGTCCCCTGCCCGCCGAGCAGCGACGTGCCGCCGATGACCGCGGCCGCGATCGCATCCAGCTCCATCATGCGTCCCGCGTCCGACGTCGCCGACCCGACGCGCGCGGTGAGCACGACGCCGGCCACCGCGGACAGGAGGCCCATCACGGTGAAGACGCCGACGATATGGCGCTCGATGGAGATCCCCGAGTAGAACGCGGCCTCGCGGTTGCCGCCGATCGCGTACAGGTGGCGGCCGAAGCGCGTGTGATGCGTGGCCCCGGCGAAGAACGCGGCCAGGATCAGCACCAGCAGCACGGGCATGGGAATGCCTTCGTACCTGTTCATCACGCCGGTGGCGACGATCGCGATTACCGCCGCGCCCGCGCCCTGCAGGCGCTTCAAGCCCGTCGCCCGCGCCGCCCGGTACAGGAAGAGGACGGCGACGATTCCGGCCAGGATCCACCCGAGCGTCGCCGGAACGTAGCGCTGGCCGATGTAGACGTACGACCGCCCCGGGCTGGTCGACACCCCGCCCGTCACGCCGAGGAGCGCGCCCTGGAAGACGAGCATGCCGCCGAGGGTGACGATGAAGGGCGGGATCTTGAGCCAGGCCACCAGCGACCCCTGCACCGCGCCCAGCGCGGCGCCGAGGGCGAGCACGAGCAGGAAGGACGCGGCCAGCGGCCAGTCGCGGTTGGTGTAGGCCATGGCGGAGAGCGCGCCCATGAGGCCGGCGAGCGCGCCGACGGAGAGGTCGATCTGGCCGGCCACGATCACCAGCACCATCCCGATGGCGAGGATCGACGTGACCGACATCTGCCGCGCGAGCAGCGACAGGTTCCGGGGCATCAGGAACGTGCCTTCGGTGGTAATGGAGAAGACGATCCAGATCGCGGCCAGCGCCCCCACCATCGTGAGCGCGCGCCAGGGAATGCGCGGCCGCGGCCGGGCGGAGGTCGCCACCGGCGACGGCGCGGGATCGATCACCGGCTGCAGGGCTGACATTGTCATTGCACCTTCATCGTCGCCGCCGCCATCACCGTCTCGGGGCTGGCGCCGTCCGCGGCCAGATCCGCGGTGGCACGCCCGAGGGAGAGCACGAGGACCCGGTGGCTCATCCCCAGCAGCTCCGGCAGGTCCGAGGAGACGAGCACGACGCCGAGGCCGCGCTCCGCGAGGGCGGAGATGAGCTGATAGATCTCCGACTTCGCGCCCACGTCGATGCCGCGCGTCGGCTCGTCGAGGAACAGCACGCGCGGGTTCGACATCAGCCACTTGCCGAGCACCACCTTCTGCTGGTTCCCGCCCGAGAGCTGGTTCACGATCGCGAACATCCCCGGTGCCTTGATGCGCAGGGCGTCGAACTGCGCCTGCACCTGCGCCTCGCGCGAGTGGTGATCGAGGAGGCCGCGATGGGTGAAGTGCTCTAGCGTGGCCAGGGTCATGTTCTCCGCGATCGAGGCCTCGAGCACGAGGCCGTAGCGCTTCCGATCCTCGCTCACCAGGGCGAGGCCGGCGGCGATCGCTTCCGACGGGCTCTTGAACGGAGGACGGGCGGGCCCGCCACCGACGGAGAGCCGTCCCTGGACACGAGCGCGCCCGGCGCCGAAGAGCGAGCTCACGAGCGCGGTGCGCCCCGCCCCCATCAGCCCGCCGATGCCGAGCACCTCGCCCTGCCGCACCTCGAAGCCGACGTTGTGCAGCACCTGGCGTCCGGGGTTTACGGGATCTTCGACCGTCCATCCCTCGACCTTCAGCAAGGATGCGCCAGGGGCCTTGGTCGGGCGCGGGTAGAGGTTCTTCACCTCGCGGCCGACCATCATCGAGATCACGCGGTCGGTGGTGAGATCCTTCGTCGGATGGGTGGCGACCGACTTTCCGTCGCGCAGGACGGTGATGCGGTCGGCGATCTGGAAGACTTCCTCCAGCCGGTGGCTGATGTAGATCGACGACACGCCGCGCGCGCGCAGCTCGCCGATGACCGCCATCAGCCGCTGCGCATCGGCCTCGGTGAGCGCCGCCGTCGGCTCGTCGAGGACGAGGATGCGCGCATCCTTGGAGAGCGCCTTGGCGATCTCCACCATCTGCTGCTGGCCGATGCCGAGCTCCTTGACCGGCCGCTCGGGATCGACGTCGAGGCCGACGCGCGCGAGGGCGGTCTGCGCGTTCGCCGCCACCGCGTCCCAGTCGATCAGGCCGTGGCGCACCGGCTCGTGGCCGAGCACGAGGTTTTCCGCGACCGACAGCTCGGGGACGAGAGCCAGCTCCTGCGCGATGAGCGCGATGCCGTGCGCTTCTGCGGCACGGAGGGTCCGGAACTGGAGAACCTTGCCGTCGAGCAGGATCTCCCCGCCGTACGTGCCGGTCGGATAGAAGCCGCAGAGGATCTTGATGAGGGTGCTCTTGCCGGCGCCGTTCTCGCCGCAGAGCGCATGGACCTCGCCCTCGCCGAGGTCGAACGACACGCCGTCGAGGGCCCGGACGCCGGGGAACTCCTTGGTGATCGACCGAAGCTCGAGCCTCGGCATCAGATTACTTCTTCGGCCACTGTTCCTTCGGGACGTCGCGGTAGACCTGCTCGACCTTCTGATAGCCGTCGGCGATCACCGTCGCCGCCATGTTGTCCTTGTCGACCGCCACCGGGAGGAGAAGGATGCTGGGGACGTCCATCTTCCCGTTGTGGATGGGCTTGGTGGCCTCGCCGTGCGGCTGCTTGCGCGCGAGCTTGATCGCGACCTCGGCCGCTTTCTGCGCGAGGAGCTTGATCGGCTTGTAGACGGTCATGCTCTGTGTGCCGGAGATGATGCGCTGGCAGGCCGCGAGCTCCGCGTCCTGGCCCGAGACGAGCACCTTGCCCGCGAGCTTCTGCTCCGCGAGGGCCTGGATGGCGCCGCCGGCGACGCCGTCGTTGCTCGCCACCACCGCGTCCACCTGGTTGTTGGAGCGGGTGAGCGCGTTCTCCATGATCTTCAGCGCTTCCACCGGCTGCCAGTCCTTCGCCCACTGGTCGGAGATGAGCTTGATCGCGCCCTTGTCGACCAGCGGCTTGATCACGTTCATCTGACCCTTGCGGAAGAGGAGCGCGTTGTTGTCGGTGGGCGCGCCGCCGATGAGGACGTAGTTGCCGGTGGGCTTGCGCTCGGTGATGTACTTCGCCTGCATCTCGCCCACGCCGACGTTGTCGAAGGAGATGTAGAGGTCGAGGTCGGAGTCGTTGATCAGGCGGTCATAGGCGATGACGGGCACGCCGGCTTTGTGCGCGGACTCGACGATGATCGCCGCGGTCTTGCCGTTGTGGGGGGCGACGAGGAGGACGTCCACGCCCTGGGTCAGGAGGTTCTCGGCCTGCGAGTTCTGCAGCGCGTCGTCGCCGTTCGCGGCCTGGACGAGCACGCGCGCGCCGAGCTCCTCCGCCTTCGCGACGAAGAGGTCGCGGTCACGCTGCCAGCGCTCCTCCTTGAGGGTGTCCATGGAGAAGCCGATGGTGATCTTCTTCCCGGAGCCGGCGGCGCCGGCGGGCGCGCCGCCGCCGCCGCCAGTGCTGCTGCTGTTGCTGCCGCCACAGGCGGCAAGCGTGCCGCACGCCAGGACAAAGGACGCGAAACCGAACCTCGCCATGAGGGCTCTCCCGTGGTTTGCGCGGCGATGGACAGATGGAGACGACGTTTCGCGAGCGTATGCGCGCGCCTGCCGCGCGTCAACCGAGGGGCATAAAATCCGCTGGTGACCGTCGAAACCCTCTTCCTGGACGCCGGCGGCGTGCTCGTGAACCCCAACTTCGACCGCGTGGCGGAGGCGCTGCGCGCGCACGGCGTCCCCGCCGAGGCCACGGCCCTCGCGGCCGCGGAGGCCCACGCCAAGAAAGAGCTCGACGTCGAGACGACGGTGAACGCGACCAACGACGCGTCGCGGGGCTGGCTCTACTTCGAGCTCGTGCTGAAGCACGCGGGCATCGCGCGCGACGAGCGCACCGCGGCCGCGCTCCGCGACCTCGCCGCCTATCACGCCGAGCACAACCTCTGGGAGACGGTGCCGGAGGAGGTCCCCGCGGCCCTCGTCCGCCTGCGCGCGGGCGGACGCCGGCTGGCCGTGCTCTCGAACGCGAACGGGACGGTGGCGAAGAAGCTGACACGCCTCGGCCTCGCCGGGCACTTCGACCACATCCTCGACTCCTGGGTGGAGAAGGTCGAGAAGCCCGATCCGCGGTTCTTCCTCCGCGCCCTCGAACGTGCCGGCGCCGACCCGGCGACCACGCTGCACGTCGGCGACCTCTACCACGTCGATGTCCGCGGGGCGCGCAGCGCGGGGCTCGAGGCGTGGCTGTTCGATGTCGCTGGCCTCTATCCCGAAGCGGATTGCCCGCGTGTCCAGTCCCTCATCCAGCTTGCTAATCGGCTCGGCCAGTCGTGATCCCTTGAAAGCAACTCTGCAGGACCCCATCATCAACGAATGAGGGCCAAGCTTACCGCGCGATCCGCAGGTATCAAGGCCGCCGTGAAGGACGCGCTTCATCGGGGACTCCATCTCCTGGGCGTGACGCCGCGGCCCAAGCCGTTCTCCGTCCGCCCCCACTCCTTTGGCTTCAAGACCGGCATCGACCTTGACCGGATCAACCATCTGGTCGACCACCTCGATTCCGTGGAAACGGCGAGAAAGCTACCGTCCTGACCGTTCCCTTTCGGCGGTCCGAACCGCGCAGGCTCGGTTCGTGAGCTGACGCCCGCACCGGCATGAAAGTCGCGCGTCACGGCGCAGGCGATACAATCCCTTTCGGTGCCGGTCCTTCCCCTCGCCCTCGCCCTCTCTGCCGCCCTCGCCACCGGCCCGGCCGAGGCACTGCTCGCCGCCGGCAAGGCACTCGAGCAGCAGCGCCGCTTCGACGAGGCGGCGGAGAAGTACGAGGCCGCCCTCGCGCGCACTCCCTCCCTCGTCGAGGCCCGCGACCGCCTGGGCTTCGTGCGCGGGCAGCAGGGCCGGACGGAGGACGCGATCCGGGAGTTCGAGGCCGCGGTTGCGCTGCGTCCCGACTACTTCGACGCGCAGTACCACCTCGGCGCCACGCAGTGGTGGATCGGCAACGCCGACGCTGCGCTGCCCCCGCTCGAGGCCGCGGTGCGACTTTCCCCGCGTCACGCCGAAGCCCGCTACTATCTGGCGCTCACCCTGGAGAAAAAGGGCGACGCCGTGGCCGCCGTACGTCATCTCCGCAAGGCCGTCGCCGACAAGCCGGATCTCGCGCCGGCGTGGATGCGGCTGGGGGTGGCACTCGACGGCCTCGGTGATCCGAAGGACGCGGTCGCGGCCCTGCGGCGGGCGGTGGCGCTGCAGCCGGATTCGACGGAGGCCGGCAACGCTCTGGGCCTGGCCCTGATGGATGCGGGATCCGGTGACGACGCGGTGGCCACCTTCCGGGCGCTGCTCGTCGCGCACCCGGACGACGTGACGGTCCGCCACAACCTGGGCAGCGCGCTCCTGCACAAGGGCGAGCTCGATGCCGCCATCGCGGTCTACCGCGACCTCGTGCGCGCCGCGCCGGAGAACGCGGAGGCCGCCTACAACCTGGCCATGGCCCTGAAGCAACAGGACGATTTCGCCGGCGCGCTCGGCGAGTTGGACCGTGCCATCGCGCTCGATCCCACGCTGCCGGACGCGCACTACGCGCAGGGCGTGGTGCTCTGGCAGACGGGGCGCGCCGAAGAAGCAGTGGCCGCCTTCCGCAACGCCATCGCGCGCAAGCCGGAGTTCGCCGACGCGCACTACATGCTGGCCACCGTTCTGCGCCAGCAGGGCCGTCTCGACGAAGCGCTGGCCGCCGTCCGCGAGGCGATCCGCCTGCGGCCGGAGGCCGCGGAGGGTCACCTGAGCCTGGGCCAGGTCCTCCAGCAGAAGGGCGATCGCGCGAGCGCCGCGACGGCATTCGCGGAGGCGCAGCGGCTGCAGAAGCGGAAGGGCGATGCGCAGGCGGCGGCCTTTGCGGTGAACAACGCCCGCGAGAAGCGGCGTGGGGGCGACGTGGCGGGCGCGATCACCGGGCTGCGCGAAGCGGTGCGCCTCGACCCGCGCAACGCCGACGCCCATCTGCAGCTGGCACGCGCGCTGCAGACGGTGGGGCGCCGCGCCGAGGCCAGGGCCGCCTTCGCCGAAGCGCGCCGGCTCGCGCCCTGGCTGGACATTACGGGACGGCCGAAGTGAATTCGGCCCTCCCTATCGGGCGCGATCGCTTCGCGATCGCGGGGCCGGAGCCGCGATCGTGAATCGCACGAGCGCCGCGCTCGCCGTCCTCCTGTCCGCACCCGCCTGGGCGCCGGCAGCGGGACCCACCCCCCTCGGCTTCTCCTTCGTGAACGTCGCCGCGCAGGCGGGCCTCGACACGGTCACCGTCTTCGGGGGCCGCGCGACGAACCGCTACCTGCTGGAGACGACCGGCTGCGGCGCCGCGTTCTTCGACTACGACGGCGACGGCTGGCAGGACATCTACCTCGTGAACGGGACGACGCTCGAAGGCTTCCCCGCCGGCAAGGAGCCGACCAGCCATCTCTATCGCAACCGGAAGGACGGCACGTTCGAGGACGTGACGCGCGCGGCCGGCGTCGGCGCCACGGGCTGGGGACAGGCGGTGTGCGCGGGCGACCTCGACAACGACGGCCGCGAGGACCTCTTCGTCACCGCGTACGGCCAGAACCGCCTGTACCGCAACCGCGGCGGGGGGACTTTCGAGGACGTGACCGCGAAAGCCGGCCTCCGCGATCCGCGCACGCGCTGGGGCACGGGCTGTGCTTTCGTCGACTACGACCGCGACGGCGCCCTCGACATCTTCGTCGCCAACTACATCGACCTCGATCTCAAGACCGCGCCCACGCCGGAGTCCGGCCTCTGCAAGTACAAGGGTCTGCGCGTCGCCTGCGGGCCGCCCGGCCTCACCGGGGGCAAGAACGCGCTCTATCGCAACAAGGGCGACGGCACGTTCGAGGACGTGTCCGAGAAGTCCGGGATCACGAAGGCCAGCGGCACCTACGCGCTCGGCGCCGCCACCCTCGACTTCGACGACGACGGCTGGACCGACCTCTACGTGGCCAACGACTCCAACCCGAGCGCGCTCTACCGCAACAACCACGATGGCACGTTCGCCGACATCGGGATCACCGCCGGCTGCGCGTACAGCCAGGACGGCAAGCCGCAGGCGGGCATGGGCATCGCCATCGGCGACTACGACCGCAACGGCACGATGGACATCTTCAAGACCAACTTCGCCGGCGACACCGCCACGCTCTACGCCAACACCGGCGCCTCGCTCTGCGAGGACCGCACGTTCGCCGGCGGCATCGGCCTCAACACGCGCTGGCTGGGCTGGGGCGCGGGCTTCGCCGACTTCGACCGTGACGGCTGGCCCGATCTCTTCCTCGCCAACGGCCACGTCTACCCGGAAGTCGACCAGCTGAAGACGGGCGCCGGCTACCGCCAGCGCAAGGTGGTCTACCGGAACCTCGGCAACGGGCGCTTCGAGGACGTGACGGAGCGGCTCGGCCCTCCCGCCACCACTCCGCGCCCGGCCCGCGGCGCGGCGTTCGGCGACTTCGACAACGACGGCGACGTCGACGTCGTCTTGAACAACGTGAACGACACGCCCGATCTCTTCCGCGTCGACTCCGATCCCGCCGCCCACTGGATCGCGCTCCGCCTCGTGGGCACGAAGTCGAACCGCAGCGCCATCGGCGCCCGCGTGCGCGTCGTCGCGGGCGGCGCCACGCGAACGGACGAAGTCAGGGGCGGCGGCAGCTACAACTCGCAGAACGACCTGCGCGTGCTCGTCGGCCTCGGCGCGGTGGCCCGGGTGGAACGCGTCGAGGTGCGCTGGCCGAACGGCCTCGAGGAGCGCTTTACGGGGACGGGCGCCGACCGCATCGTGACCCTCACCGAGGGGACGGGAGAGCCGGGATGGATCAAGTGACGGCGCTGCTCGCCATCGCCGCGCTGCTGTGGCAAGCGCCGGCGGCCCCCGCGCCCTCCGCCGACGCCGCCCTCGCCGCCGCCCGCGCCGCCATCAACGCGGGGACGCCGCGCGCCGCCATCGACGCGCTCGCGCCCTTCGACCCGGCGGCGGACCCGCGGGTGGGCCATCTTCTCGGCGTCGCGCTCTATCACGCGAGCGAGCTTCCACGCGCGATCGCGCTGCTCACCACGACGGTCGACCGCCTCCCCGCGGGCTCGATGGACAGGATCGAAGCGAACCAGGTCCTCGGCCTTTCGCTGTACCTGTCCGGCCGCGTGCCCGATGCCATCCCCTGGCTCGAGAAGACACGGGAAGCCGCGCCCGACAACGCCGAGCTGGCATACGTCCTGGGCATGGCCTACATCCAGACCCGGCAGGTGGACAAGGCGCGCGAGTCCTGGGCTCGCACCTTCTCCGTCGCCCCCGGCTCCGCGGCCGCGCACCTCATGACCGCGCAGATGATGATCCGCGCCGAGCTCGACGATCTCGCCGGCGTCGAGCTGAAAGCCGCGCTCGCCAAGGACCCGCGCCTCCCCCACGTGCACTACCTGCTGGGGCAGACCGCGCTCTTCCGCGGCCAGCTCGACGAGAGCATCGCGCTCTTCAAGAAGGAGCTGGCGATCAACCCCGCGGATTCGATGGCGCTCCTCCGCCTCGGCGACGCATACGTGCGGCAGATGAAATGGGAGGCCGCGATCGCCGCGCTGCAGCGCTCGGTCTGGATCAACCCCCACTTCAGCGCGCCCTACATCCTGCTCGGCCGCGCGTACATGAAGAAGGACGAGCCCGGCACGGCCGAGGGCATGCTGCGGCGCGCGGTAGAGCTCGACCCCAACAACAAGTCCGCGCACTACCTGCTCGCCCAGGTCCTTCAGAAGCTCGGGCGGGTCGAAGACGCGCGACGGGAGTTCGAGACGTCGGAGAAGCTCTCGGACGGAACGGCAAAGTGAAGGCCGCGGTCCTCATCCTGGCGCTGGCCGCGGCCGCCGTCACGGCGCCGCCGTGGTCCGTGCGCCTGGTCGACGTCGCGGAGCGCGCCGGTCTGCGCGCGCCGTCGGTCTACGGCGGGGTGGACCGCAAGCGCTTCATCATCGAGACCAACGGCGCCGGCGTCGCCTGGCTCGACTACGACGACGACGGCAAGCTCGATGCCTTCGTCCTCTCCGGCACGCGATTGCCCGAGACGCCCGCGCCCGCCGGCGAGCTCCCCACCAATCACCTCTATCGCAACCGCGGGGACGGGACGTTCGCGGACGTCACCGACGCCGCCGGCCTCCGCCACACCGGCTGGGCGTCCGGCGTCTGCGCGGGAGACTTCGACAACGACGGCCGCCTCGACATGGTCGTCACCTACTACGGGCAGAACGTCCTCTATCGCAATCGCGGCGCGGCGTTCGACGACGTCACCGCGCGTGCCGGCCTGCCCGTGGGCGGCGTGCGCTGGGGCTCGGGCTGCAGCTTCGTCGACTACGACCGCGACGGACGCCTCGATCTCTTCGTCTCCAACTACCTCGCCTTCGACGTCGCGCGCGCGGCGGAGCCGGGCGGGGGGGCCAACTGCGTGTGGAAGGGAATCCCCGTGAACTGCGGGCCGAAGGGGCTGCCCACGGACACGAATCTCCTTTTCCACAACAACGGCGACGGCACGTTCGCCGACGTGTCGGTGGCGTCGGGGATCGCGAAGGTCACCGGCCGCTATCCGATGACCGCCGCCGCCGCCGACTTCGACGAGGACGGCTGGCCCGACATCTACGTCGCCTGCGACACGACGCCGTCGATCCTCTACCGGAACAATCACGACGGGACCTTCACCGACATCGCCCTCGCCAGCGGGGTCGGCTACGGCGAGTACGGCAACGTCCAGGCCGGCATGGGTCTCGCGGTCGGCGACTACGACCGCGACGGCCGCCTCGACATCCTGAAGACGCACTTCGCGGACGACGTTCCCGCGCTCTACCGCGCGCTCGGCAAGGGGCTGTTCGAGGACGTCGCCTCCGCGGTCGGGCTTGCCGTGCAGAACCGCCACGTCGAGTGGGGCGCGGGGATGCCTGACCTCGACAACGACGGCTGGCCGGACATCGTCTACATCACCGGCCACGTCTATCCCGAGATCGAGCGGCTGCTCCCGCAGTATCCGCACCGCGGGCCGCGCATGGTCTTCCAGGGGCAGGAGGGCCGGCGGTTCGAGGACGTCTCCGCGCGCAGCGGGACCGGGGCCACCGTCCCCCACTCCAGCCGCGGCGCGGCCTTTGGCGACTACGACGACGACGGCGACCTCGACGTGCTGGTCATGAACATGAACGAGCCGCCGTCGCTGCTCCGCAACGATACGAAGAACGCGAACCACTGGCTGAAGGTGAAGCTGGCCGGCACGCCGTCGAACCGCGCGGGGATCGGCGCCACCGTGATCG
>JANMPI010000493.1:0-3645 GCA_031369785.1 Acidobacteriota bacterium | reverse complement strand
CGGCTGCCCGGTCAACAACCGGCCGCTCGAACTGCTGGTGTGAGGCGATTTACTGTGAGGCGGTGGCCGGAGCGGCTGGCTTGTTGGTCGAAGATTGGGGCTTTGACGGTTGGGGCGCGGAAGGCTGGGCGGGAGATGCCTGAGCGGCGGCTGCCTGGGTCTGTTTGGTCTTGGTTTTTACAGCGGCAACCTTCGCTTTAATTTCACCGACCTTGTTGGTCTTCTTAGTGACGTGCACGCGCTTGGGCCGGTTCCCGCACGACCAAGCTGCAACTGCGGTGCGCATGCTGACCAAGCCTTTGACATCCTTGGTGGCCGACAGGTTGTCGATGGTGGTGGAGTTGAACTGGGAGTACGCCCTTTACCCGGGTGTGCTGACCCTGGTCCTGGCGATGGCCGCCCTCGGCCGCCGGCGGCCCTCACCACTGCTGGCCGCCCAGGTGCTGCTGGTGGCGGGTGTGGTGCTGATGCTCGGAGCTCACACCCCCCTCTACGAGCTCCTGTTCGCCGCCATGCCCGGCCTGCGGCTCTTCCGCATCCCTTCGCGCGCGGTGGTGATCGTCGTTTGGTCACTGTGCGTCCTGGCCGCTTATGGCCTGCAGTTCGTGAGCCAGGAACGGCCACTGCCCTGGCGCGGCCGGTGGCGAACGGCGGCGTTGGCGGCGCTGGCCGCCCTCGCCGCGGCCTGGATGGCGGCGTCGCTGGGAGGTGTGCAACGCCTGGTTCCCCACGCGCGCGAGAGCGAGTCAGGGATCGTGAAAGGGACGCTGATCCCCATCACCTTGACCGATGGATACGGCCTGCGGCCGCTGGTGTGCCTGGGACTGGCCGGCGTGTTCGTGGTCGCGCTGCCCCGCCTGCGCCCGCGCGCCGCGTCGGCGGGCGCGATCGCCATCCTGGCCGTGGACCTCGTCCTCTCCCAGCCAACCTTCCCGCTCAATGGTGACTCCGCGCCGCGGCGGGCGAACGTAAGGGCCCTGCAGGCTCTCGCCGAGGCCGTGCCCGGCGAGTTGTTCCGGGTGGATCTCGCGCCGCGGCAGGGGGACGCTCTGGCCGCACTCGGGGCCCGGGTGGAGAACGTGAACGGGTATTGGCCGCTGGCCCTCGCCCGCTTCTATCACTTCGCATACGTCATGCGGGGGTTGGACGACAGCACGATTTTGTCGAGACATCAGCTCTACGACGGGCTCTACCAGCGGCCCGATCCGTTCGCGGTTCCGGTGCTCAACGTGCTCTTCGCGACGCGCACGCCGGGGCCGGAGAAGGTAGAGCTGTTGCGGGCGCGCCGGTTCTTTCCCCGCGCCTGGGTGGTGGCGGAGGTGGAAGTGTTGCCGGGCGCGGAAGCGGCCCTGGGGCGGCTGAGCACCCCCGGATTCGACGCCGGATCGGTGGTGGTTCTGGAAGATCCGCCGGCGCAAGCGCTCCAGGGGGGCCCGCCGCCGGGGCGCGCGGTCGCTCGCCGGGTGGATGACGCCGAGCTCGCGATCGACACGGACACCCGCGCGCCCGGCTACCTCGTTCTCAGCGAGATCCACTACCCGGGGTGGCACGCGTCCGTCGACGGGCATCCCGTGCGCCTGGAGCGCGCCGACTATCTGCTCACCTCGCTTCCGTTGCCGGAGGGACGCCACCACGTGCGCTATTGGTACGACCCGCTGAGCGCGCGGTTGGGCATGCTCGTTTCGGGGCTGTCGCTGGCAGGGGTCCTGGCAACAGTGATGCGCCGGCGTCCAATGCGTTGAACCAAATAAACTGAACCGCGCGAGGCTCATCCTGGGATTGGTCGGCATTCAATTCGCTGGACGCAAAAAAAGTGAATCCCCGGACCCTGCCCATCCGTCATAGCTGGTGACCCGGAGGGAAGGAGTGTCGCGCATGCGCAAAGGTGTGATCGCCGTTGGCGTGGTCGTGCTGGCGGGAGGCGCGGCCGCCGCCCTCTACAGTCGATCGAGGCTGGACAAGGAGAAGCCCTACAAGCTGGTCGAGGTCACCCGCGGCCCGGTGGTCGAGAAGGCGCTCGCCGTGGGCGCGATCCGGCCCAAGCGGGAGATCGCGGTCAAGAGCAAGATCTCGGGCATCGTCCGCCGCTCGTTCCACGAGGTGGGCGATCACGTGAACGTCGGCGATCCGCTGTTCGAGATCCTCCCCGACCCGACCCCGCTCGAGCTGACCGAAGCGCGGCGCGAGGTCGAGATCGCGCAGAACATCTTCGACCAGGCGAAGAAGCGGTCGGACCGCACGGCCGCGCTCAGCAAGCAGGGGATCGTCTCCGGCCAGGACTCGGACCAGGCGGACAAGGAGATCCAGGACGCGAAGATCCGGCTGAACCTCGCCCAGGAGCGCTTCGCGCTGGTGGGCAAGGGCCGCGTCCGCACGACCGCGCTGAACGTCGAGTCGATCATCCGCGCTCCCGTCTCCGGCACGGTGCTCGAGCTGCTGGTGAACGAGGGCGACCCCGTCGTGCCGCTGACGTCGTACCAGGCGGGGACCGCGCTCACCACGCTGGCCGACATGTCGCAGCTGATCTTCAAGGGCACCGTCGACGAGATCGACGTGGGCAAGCTGAAGGAAGGGATGCCCGCGCGCATCAAGGTCGGCGCGATGCCGGACGCGGCCGTTTCGGGGACGGTCTACAAGATCGCGCCCAAGTCCAGGACCGCGGAAGGCGCGACGCTCTTCGACGTGGAGATCGCGCTTTCGCCCGGCAACGCCGTGGTCCTGCGCGCCGGGTACTCCGCCAACGCCGACATAGTGGTGCGCGAGAAGGCGGACGTGCTCCTCGTCCCCGAGCGGCTGGTGGCGTTCGCGGAGGGCAAGGCCACGGTCGAGCTCTCGCCCGCGGGCGGCGGCGACGGCGAGCCGGTGAAGAAGGAGATCAAGGTCGGGCTCTCCGACGGCATGAACATCGAGGTCGCGGAGGGCCTCAAGCAGAAGGAACAGGTGGTCGAGCGGCCTCCGAAGAAGATTGAATGACCCAGATGCAGCGGGCGAGGTCTGGCGCGGAAGGAAGAGTCAGCCCTCGCCGCTGATCTGGGATTAGCCATGACCTCCCTTTCCTTCCTGCGCCAGATGCTGCAGGACGTGCGTCATCAGAAGATGCGCACGCTGCTCACGCTGTTCGGGATCACCTGGGGCACGGTGTCGGTGGCGCTGCTCGTCTCGTTCGGCGAGGCGCTGCAGAAGCGCATCGAGAAGAACCAGCACGGGCTGGGCGAGAACATCGTGATCGCGTGGCCCGCCCGCACGGCGATGCCGTTCCAGGGCCTCGGCAAGGGCCGCAAGCTCCGCGTGAGCGAAGACGACATCCAGGCCCTGCGCCGCGAGATCCCGGAGGCGACCTTCTCCGGCGAGTACGAGAAGGACAAGAACAGCTTCCGACGCGAGCGCGTGCGGCTCTCGCCGGAGATGTCGGCCAACAGCCCGATCTTCGCGGTGATGAGGAACATCGTCCCCGCCGCGGGCGGACGGTACATCAACGAGATCGACATGGATCGCCGCCGCCGCGTGATCTTCCTCGGCGACAAGCTCAAGAAGGACCTGTTCCACGACGAGGACGCGGTGGGCAAGACGGTGATGATCGAGAACGCGCCCTTCCTCGTCGTCGGCGTGATGGAGGAGAAGGCGCAGGATTCGAGCTACAGCGGG
>JANMPI010000487.1:0-2748 GCA_031369785.1 Acidobacteriota bacterium | reverse complement strand
ACGAAGTCGCGGGTGGCCACGATGCGCGTGGTGGCGAAGGCCTCGTGGCGGAGGTTGTTGAAGCCGGCGTCGAGCACCGCGACGATCACGCCGCGGCCGTCGAGGCCGAGGTCGTGGAGGAACGGCACCTTGATCTGGTTGACCTGCCCGAACGCCGTGCCGTAGTTGAGGGCCGACGCCTTCCGCAGCGGGTCGACGGCAAGCGAGGATGCGCGGCCGTCGAATTCTTCGCGGCGCTTCCGGAACCCGCGCACCACGTCCACGCGATCCACGAAGGCGAGCGACTCGATGGCGCGCACCTGCTCCGCGGTGGCCTCGACGCTCACCGCGTTCATCCAGCGCGACTGCTGGCGGAGGCGCGTAGCGGCAGCGCCCACGGCGGCCACGTACGCGGGCGAAGGCGGTGCGTCGGCGATCGTGAGAGTGGTGGTCACCCCGCGGGCGGCGCGGCGGGCGAGCGCGCGCGGGGTGACCGTCGCCTGCGCGGCGGCCAGAGCGTCGGCGGTGGGGCCGCGATCCTTGAAGTACACCCAGACCGCGTACCGTCCCCGGGGGCCGGCGGCCAGCCGATCGGACAGGCGCATCGGGGCGTCCTTTGCTTCGAGCGAGCCGCCGGCAAGGACGAGCAGCACGGCCAGCACACGGACCCTCATGGGCACCTCCGGGGGGATTATTCGGCGCGCTTCGGCATGGCGGGGACGATGCCGTGCTCGCGCTTCAGGCGCTCGAGGGCGGCCACCCGCACCGGCCGCCGCACGTCGTGCTCTTCGGGTCGGTACCCGGCGCCGTACTCCATCAGCTTGCCGCGGTCCATCAGGCGGTCGCGGTCGATGATGAGCTCGGCGCGGGTCGTGCCCACGAGGTCGTTCTCGCGGCTCATGATGATCGCCTCCTCCGGGCAGGCGTCCACGCAGAATCCGCAGTACACGCAGCGCAGCAGGTCGATCTCGAAGCGCGTCGGATACTTCTCGATGTCCCGCTCCGGGCGCTCGCCGGCCTCGATGTAGATGCACTCCGCGGGGCAGACCGTCGCGCACATGTAGCAGGCCACGCACTTCGGCGTGCCGTCCATGCGCTGGGTGAGAACGTGGATGCCGCGGTAGCGGCTGGACGTCGCGCGCTTCTGCTCGGGGAACTGGATGGTCGAGTACTTCCGGCCGAAGAGGGTCTTCACCAGGTTCGAGAAGGTGATCGCCATCCCGTGCAGGATCGGCCCCACGCCCGGCTTCAGGTTGCGGTCCACGGTGACGACGCGGGTGGCCGCCATCAGGCTCTCGCTTCCTGCGGCGCGGGACCGTCGGTGGGGAGCACGCGCCCGCCTTCGCCAAGCGCGCGGACGTCGAGCCCGGCATAGGCCGGCACCGACCGCGCGAGCTCGACCAGCAGCTCACGGCCCGACGTGGCGGCGAGCGGCGCGCCGAGGCGGCGGAGCAGGGCGCCCGCCAGCTCCCAGCGCGGCTGCGCCTCGCCGGGGGACGCGACGGCGCGGCGGATCCGCTGCACGCGCCGCTGGTAATTGGTGAAGGTGCCGTCGACCTCGGCCCACGCCGCGGCGGGCAGCACCACGTGCGCGCGCTCGAGGCCCGGCCCGTCGTGCGACGCCATCACGGCGATGAACGGGACCGCGGCGAGCGCGTCCGCGGCCCCTACGAAGCGCAGCAGCTCCGGCCCCTGCAGAAGCAACGCCTTCACCTTGCCCGACCGGCACGCGGCGAGGATGGCGTCGATCCCGTCCCGGCCGATCCCGAGATCGAGGCAGCCCGTCGTGTTGGGATTGCGATCCGCGCGCAAGAGGACGTTGTCCTCCCGCACCTGCGTGCGCTCCTGCGGATTGCCGACGCGGAAGTCGAGCATCCCGCCCACCTTGTCCGCGAGGAGGCGGAACGCGTACAGGTCCTCGTTGGTGGCCTGCGGCGAGGCGATGAACGCCGTCCCGCCGGGGCCCGCCTGCTGCAGCCGCTCCTGCACGGCATCGATCGCGGCGTCGAGGGTCGCCGGCGCCCATGTCGCCCCGCCGTTCGACCCCGACCGGATGCGCGCGGAGCGAAGCCGCGTCTCCAGCGCGATCTCCTTGTACTCGACGCGTCCCACGTCGCACATCCACGAGCGGTTGACGTCGACGTTGCGCCGCGGCCGCAGGCGATGCACTTCGTCGTCCCGGTGGTCGACGAAGATGTTGCAGCCGGTGGAGCATCCCGGGCACACCGACTCCGTCCCCTTCAGGAACCAGACCCGCATCATGAAGCGGAAGTCGTGGGAGAGGAGCGCGCCCACCGGGCACACGTCGGCGAGGTTGCCCGCGTAGTTGTGGGTGATCGGGCGGTCCTCGAAGGTGGCGATCTGCGTGTGGTCGCCGCGGTTGCGGAACTCGAAGCTGTTGGTACCGGTCACCGTGGCTTCGAAGCGCAGGCAGCGCGTGCAGAGCACGCAGCGCTCGGCGTCGAGCATGATCGGGCCGAGGTCCACCACCTTGCGCTTGTGCACCTTCTCCTCGGGATCGATCTTCGCGTCGTGGAGCCCGTGCTCCATGTACTGGTCCTGCAGGTAGCACTCGCCCGCCTGGTCGCACACCGGGCAGTCGATCGGGTGGTTCACGAGCAGGAACTCGAGGGTGGTGCGGTGCGCCTGCACCGACTTCGCGCTCTGGGTGTGGACCACCATGCCGTCGCTGACCGTCGTGTTGCAGGCGATCTGCAGCTTCGGCATCTTCTCGATCTCGACCAGGCACATGCGGCAGTTGCCGTCGAC
>JANMPI010000458.1:0-2768 GCA_031369785.1 Acidobacteriota bacterium | reverse complement strand
CTCGCGCACCGGCTGGCGGTCCACGACCCCGGGGGCGATCACCTCGACCGGATTGAACTGCGTCGTCGCCACCGGGCCCTTGCCGTCGATGGGCTGGCCGAGCGCGTTCACCACGCGCCCGACGAGCTCGTCGCCGACCGGCACCGACATGATGCGGCCGGTGCGCTTGACCTCGTCGCCTTCCTTGATCTCCGCGTGCTCGCCCATGAGGACGACGCCGACCGAGTCCTCCTCCAGGTTCAGCGCAATGGCCATGACGCCGTGGGGCAGCTCGAGCAGCTCGCCCGCCATGCAGCGTTCGAGGCCGTGCACGCGCGCGATGCCGTCGCCGACGGTGAGGACGGTCCCGGTCTCGGACACGTCGACCCCGGCGGCGAAGCCGCCCAGCTGCTCGCGGATGATCTTGGTGATCTCTTCGGCCCGGATGTCCATGCGGTCTCCCTTAATTCCCTGTTCCCGCGAGCGTCCGGCGCAGTGCGACGAGGCGCGCGCGCACCGAGCCGTCGTACGTGCGCCCCTCCATGTTCACGAGCATCCCCCCCAGCAGCCGAGGGTCGACGCGCGTGGAGAGGTCCACCTTGCGGCCCGAGGCCGCGGCCAGCGCCGTGGCCACCGCGCGCGTCTCGGTCTCGTCGAGGGGCACGGCACTCACCGCTTCCGCCGCCACCACGCCGCGCTGCGCGTTCCAGAGCTTCGCGTAGGCCGCCGACACCAGGGGCAGCAGCGACAGGCGGTCGCGCTCCCCCATGATGGTGAGCAGGCGGGTCATGAGCTCGGACGCGTGCGCGGCGGCGGCGACCGCGCCCACCACCTTGCGCTTGCGCTCCGCGGAGACCGCGGGATGGGCCAGGACCTGGGCGAGGTCGGGGTGCGCGGCGATGAGGGCGACCATCGCCGCGAGCTCGCCGCGGATCGGCTCCGCGGACTTCTGCTCCACCGCGACGTCGAGGAGCGCGCGCGCATAGCGGCGCGCGGCGGCGGGCGCGCCTCTGGTCACGCGTTCACCGTCACGAGGTTCGGCGCGGGCTTCGGGTCGTCCAGCAAGTGGTTGTGGTCCTGTGTGTTGTGCCGCACCGGAGGTGCCGCGTCCGTGGTCGAAAAACGCCGCAGGTTAGCATGGGTGCGCGGCCGGCGGCAAGGTCGCGACACCGATCAGACGATGACGATCGGATGCTCGCCTTTCGGTCGCGCGACGCCGATCGCGCGGGCCTGCGGCAGCTCGGCGAGCACCGCCTCGCGGTTCCCCGCCGGCACGAGGAGGAGGAGGCCGCCGGACGTCTGCGGATCGAAGAGGAGGGCCTCCAGCGCCGCGGCCAGCGCTTTCGACTCGAAGCGGACGAGCGGCGCGAATTGCGCGCGGTTGGACTTCAGGCCGCGGGGCTGGAACGACGGCGCGAGCTCGAGCGCCCCCGGCAGCAGCGGCAGCGCGTGGGCCTCGATCTCGAGCGTGATCCCGCTCTGGGCGGCGATGCCGGCCGCGTGGCCGACGAGCCCGAAGCCGGTGATGTCGGTGGCGGCGCGCACGCCGTTCCGGGCCGCGATGACGGAGGGGATGCGGTTGAGCTGCGCCATCGCCTGCGTGGCCGCGGTGATCGCCGCTTCCGGCGCCTGGCCCGCCTTCAGGGCGGTGGCCAGTATCCCGGTGCCCAGCGGCTTGGTGAGGACGAGCACGTCCCCCGCGCGCCCGGCGGCGTTGGTCATCATCTGGTCGACGTCGACGAGGCCGGTGATCGCATACCCGAACTTGATCTCCGGGTCGCGCACGGTGTGGCCCCCGAGGAGGACGCAGCCCGCCTCGATGAGCTTCTTCTGCCCCCCGCGGAAAATGGCGGCTCCCCATTCCGGCGGAAAGTCCTTCTCCGGGAAGCAGGCGATGGAGAGCGCGGTCAGCGGCCTTCCGCCCATGGCGTAGACGTCGGACAGCGCGTTGGCGGCCGCGATGGCGCCGAAGGCCTCGGGGTCGTCCACCACCGGGGTGAAGAAGTCGACGGTCTGCACGAGCGTCGTCCGCTCGTCGATGCGGAAGACGCCGGCGTCGTCACCGGTGCGATGGTCGACGAGGACGCGGGGGTCGTTGGAAGGGGTGAGGGCGCCCAGGACCTGGGCGAGCTCGGCCGGCCCGAGCTTGCTCGCTCAACCGGCGCAGGCCACCCGCTCGGTCAGGCGGAGGATGCGGGCGCGGTGGTCTTCTACCATACCAGGTACTATTCCAGGCCGAGGCGCGGCCCGTCCACCACGGCCACGGGCGCCTTGCCCACGTCCCGGGCGTCCTTGGCTCCCATGTCGCACTGGCCCTGGAAGAAGGCGCCGTCCTCGATCAGGAGCTTCGGCGAGACGAGCGTCGCCTGCACGCGCGATCCGGCCAGGAGCTCGATCCGCTCGCGGCCGTGCACGCGGCCGGTCACCGTGCCGCGGATGGAGACGACCCCGCATTCGATGTCGGCGTCGACGCGGCCGGACTCGCCCACGATCAGGGTGTTGTCGGACACGATGCGGCCCTTCACGCTGCCGTCGATGCGGAAGGTGTCCTTGAAGCGGAGCTCGCCCTCGAACTCCGTCCCCTGGTCCATGAAGCCGTTCAGCTCCTCGGCGGAGAGTCCCTTGATCTTCAGCATCCCCCCTCCCGCGCCGTGGACGCGCTCGGGCGAGGGTAGCACGCGGCAGGCCGCATCCCCGCGGCTAGGCGCGGCCGCGCGCGGATCGCACCAGCGACTCGTAGACCCGGTTCAGCTCCGCTTCGCTCGCAAACCGGATGCGGATCTGGCCGC
>JANMPI010000443.1:0-3418 GCA_031369785.1 Acidobacteriota bacterium | reverse complement strand
GGCGTTTGCCGCGCGAGCGCGCCAGCAGGGCGTCCAGGTGATGGTCTTCCCGGAGCTGTGCCTCACCGGCTATACGGCGGGCGATCTCTTCTTCAGCCTGACGACGCTCGTGGGCGGCGCGGAGCGCGCGCTCGCGAAGATCCTGGCCGACACCGGCCGCGACCCGATGGTGATCGCGATCGGCATGCCGGTCGGCCACGAAGGGCGCCTCTTCAACGTCGCCGCGATCGTGCAGAAGGGCCGCGTCCTCGGCGTGGTGCCGAAGACTTACCTTCCCGGCTACAAGGAGTATTACGAAAAGCGCTGGTTCGCCTCGTCACGCGACGCGCGGGAAGGCGAGATCCGGCTCGCGGGGCAGCGCGCGCCCTTCGGGACCAACCTGCTGTTCACCGTGGAGGACGAGCCGGCGGCGACGATCGCGGTGGAGATCTGCGAGGACCTCTGGGCGCCCATCCCGCCCAGCAGCCATCACGCGGTGGCGGGCGCGACCGTCCTCCTGAACCTCTCCTCCTCCAACGAGCTGGTGGGGAAGGCGGAGTACCGCCGCGACCTCGTGAAGGTCCAGTCGGGGCGGACCCTGTCCGCCTACGTCTACGCCAACACGGGCGTGCACGAGTCGACCACCGACGTCGTGTTCGGCGGACAGCTGCTGGTGGCGGAGAACGCGACCCTCCTCGCCGAGGGGCGGCGCTTCTCCCGCGAAGGCGACATGATCGTGACCGACGTCGACGTCGAGCGGCTGGTGGTCGAGCGCATGAAGCAGACTTCGTTCGGCGACGCGGTGCACGACCTGCCCCAGGACTATCTGCGCGTCCCCGTGCTGCCCATCGCGCCGCCGAAGCCTCACCGCCTCCTGCGCGCGGTCGACCCGCATCCCTTCGTGCCCGCGGACGAGGGCGCCCTCGGCGATCGCTGCCGCGAGGTCTTCGCCATCCAGACCGCGGGCCTCGCCAAGCGCCTCGAACACACGGGCACGAAGAAGGTGACCCTGGGCCTTTCCGGCGGCCTCGATTCCGCGCTCGCGCTGCTCGTCGTCGATCGCACCTTCGACCTCCTCGGGCTGTCGCGCGACGGCATCGTCGCCGTGACCATGCCGGGCTTCGGCACCACCGCGGGCACCCTCGACAACGCGCGCGTCCTGGCGCGGGCGGCGGGGGTCACGCTGCGCGAGATCGACATCCGCGCCGCCTGCGCGCAGCACCTGCGGGACATCGGCGTCGCGGAGGGCGACACCCGCAACGTGGTCTTCGAGAACGCGCAGGCGCGGGAGCGCACGCAGGTCCTGCTCGATCTCGCCAACAAGGAAGGCGCCCTCCACGTGGGGACGGGCGACCTTTCGGAGATGGCGCTCGGGTGGATGACCTTCGGCGCGGACCAGATCTCGATGTACCACGTGAACTCCGGCGTCCCCAAGACGCTGGTGCGCGAGCTCGTGGGCTGGGTGGCGGACAACGAGTCGTCCGCCGACGAGCGCCGCGTGCTGCACGCGATCCTGGAGACCCCCGTCTCCCCCGAGCTGCTGCCGCCGGACCGAAGCGGCGCGATCGCCCAGAAGACGGAGGAAGTGATCGGCCCCTACGAGCTCACCGACTTCTTCCTCTTCGCGCTCCTGCGCCTCGGCGCGGGGCCGAAGAAGATGCTGTTCCTGGCCGCGCACGCCTTCGACGGCCGCTACGACGCGGCCACCGTCCGCCGCTGGTGCCGCGTGTTCATCGAGCGGTTCTTCGGCCAGCAGTACAAGCGCTCGATGTGCCCCGACGGCCCGAAGGTGGGGTCGGTCAGCCTGTCCCCGCGGGGCGATTGGCGGATGCCGAGCGATGCGTCGCGGGCGGCATGGCTCGCCGAGCTCGACGGCGAAGAATGAAGATAGACTCGCAAATCTGATGACCGCCGTCCTCATCTGCAGCCATGGCGACGTCCAGCAGGATCTCGGCGGGACGCTCCTCTGGCGTGACGGGATCCAGCGTCACGTCGTCGCGAAGATGGAGGAGGCGCGCATGCTCGCCGTCGCCTCGCGGCCGCGGCTGGTGGTGGTCGACCGCGACCTCCCGTGGGCGGCCCGCTTCGTGACCGCGCTCCGCGAGGATTCCACGACGCGCACCCTTTCCATCGTGGTGATGGCGCGCGGCGACTTCGACTCCGTGGAGGTCGAGCTCCTGGAGTGCGGAGCCAACGCGATCCTGCGCCTCCCCGCGGGGCCGGAATGGAGCGAGCGGCTCGAGCGCCTGATGGACGTGCCGGTCCGCAAGGAGACGCGGTTCCCGGTGTCGTTCGAGGTCGAAGCGGCCAGCAACGGCAGCGGCCCTGCCACCGCGCAGGCCCTGAACCTGTCCGCGAGCGGGATGCTGATCGAGACGAAGTCGCCGCTCGGCGTGCAGGAAGAAGTGCAGCTTTCGATCGGGCTGCCCGTTTCCATCGATCCCATGCGCGTCGCGGCCCAGGTCGTTCGGGTGGCGTCCCCGTCCCAGTTCGGCCTCGAGTTCCGCCGCATCGCGCCCGAGGAGTCCCGCCGCATCGAGGGCTACCTCGCGACGCTCGGCGCCTGACCATCATGCAGATCAACATCCCCACCATCCAGATCGCCGACATCGTCCTTCCGCCGGAGATGGAGCGGCTGCGCGACCTCGCCTACGACCTCTGGTGGAGCTGGTCGCCGCCGGCCACGCGCCTTTTCACCTGGATCGACCCCGACCACTGGCGGCGCTACCACAACCCGGTCCAGCTGCTGATCAACGTCGAGCGCCACCACTGGGATCGCCTGCTCGCCGACCCCGAGTTCCGCCGCGCGTACGACGCCGTCATCCAGTCGCTGGACGCGTACCGGGCGCGCCCGCGATGGTTCGACCAGAGCGGCCACACCCTGGCCGGGCCGATCGGCTACTTCTCGATGGAGTTCGGCATCCACGAGTCGCTCGGCGTCTACTCCGGCGGCCTCGGCATCCTCGCCGGCGACCACTGCAAAGCGGCGAGCGACCTCGGCGTGCCCCTGGTCGGCGTCGGCCTCCTCTATCGCTCGGGGTACTTCCGCCAGACCGTCGACTTCGACGGCGTCCAGCAGCACATCTATCCCGACTACGACTTCGCGCGCCTCCCCGTGCTCCCGGTGGAGTCGCCGGCGGGGGGCGTGCTCACCGTCCCCATCGACCTCCCCGGCCGCGTCGTGCAGGCCGCGGTGTGGAAGGCGCAGGTCGGCCGCGTGTCGGTGCTGATGCTCGACACCGACATCCCGCTGAACGATCCCGCCGACCGCCCGATCACGGGCCAGCTGTACGTCCGCGGGCGGGAGATGCGGCTGTGCCAGGAGATGGTCCTCGGCATCGGCGGCGTGCGCGCGCTGCGGGCGCTCGAGATCTGGCCCTCCGTGTACCACATGAACGAAGGCCACGTCGTTTTCCTCGGGCTGGAGCGGGCGCGCGAG
>JANMPI010000027.1:0-31927 GCA_031369785.1 Acidobacteriota bacterium | reverse complement strand
CATTGAGCGGCACTACCGGGAGAAAAAGGGCCAGCCTTTCCTCCGCACCGCGATCGAGGCAGTGGACGAGGTGGGAAACCCCACCATCCTCGCGACCTTCACCGTCATCGCCGCCATCATGCCCATGGCCTTCGTGCGGGGCCTGATGGGCCCGTACATGCGACCGATCCCCACCGGGGCCTCGGCGGCGATGCTCTTCTCCCTCGCCGTGGCCTTCATCGTCTCCCCCTGGGCGGCCTACCGCATCTTCCGGCACGAGGACAGCCACGACGCGAAGGCCACGGATGCGCGCGAGGGACTCACGACCCGCCTCTACCGGCGCGCCATGACGGCGCTCATCTCCCGCCCCGCCGTGCGCTTCGCCTTCTTCGCCTCCGTCGCCGCCGTCTTCATCGGCTCCCTCTCCCTCGTCGCGTTCGGCCTCGTGCACGTGAAGATGCTTCCATTCGACAACAAGAGCGAGTTGCAGGTCCTCGTGGATCAGGACGCGGGCACGCCGCTCGAAGTGACTCTCGAGACCGCCCGGGAGATGAACCGATACCTGGCCACGGCGCCCGAGGTCTCCGACGTGCAGATCTACGCCGGCGCCGCCGCCCCCCACAACTTCAACGGCCTCGTCCGCCACTACTTCCTGCGGCGCTCGCCGGCGGGGGCGGACCTCCAGGTGAACCTGGTGGGCAAGCACGAACGAAGCGAGCAGAGCCACGACCTCGCCAAGCGCCTCCGCCCGGCCCTCGTTGAGATCGCACGGCGGCGGGGCGCACGAGTGAAGGTGGTGGAGATCCCGCCCGGCCCGCCGGTGCTCGACACGCTTGTGGCCGAGATCTACGGGCCGACGGTGGCGGCCCGCGAGGATCTCGCGAAGACCGTCCGCGGGTTGTTCGATACGACCGAGGGCGTGGTGGACATCGACTCTTCGCTCGAGGCGCCGCGGACCCGGCTAGGCCTGACCCTCGACCGCGAGAAGGCCGGCCTCGCGGGTATCACCGCCGCCACGGCCCTGGAAGCGCTGGCCGGGCCGGGAGCGGGCCGCGACGTGGCTCGCCTCGACGCACCGGCCTCGAAGGAGCCGGTGCTGGTCACGCTGCGCCTTTCGGCCGCGGACAGGGCGAGCCTTGCCCGGCGCCTCTCGCTGCGGGTCGATTCCGCGACGGGCCCGCCGCTGGCCCTCTCGGCACTCGGGCGCCTGGAAACGACACCCGAGCCGCAGCCCATCCTCCACAAGGACCTGAAGCCGGTGGTGTACGTGTTCGGCGACCTGGCGGGCGCGCGGGAGAGCCCGGTCTACGCCCTGGCCGCCCTCAACGAGAAGATCGACGCGCTGCGCCTCCCGGGCGGGACGACGGTGGAGCGCCACGCGACGGAGCCGCCGCAGACCTCCGACCGGCCCGCGCTCAAATGGGACGGCGAGTGGCAGATCACCTACGAGGTGTTCCGTGATCTGGGGATCGCCTTCGCGATCGTCCTGGTCCTCATCGCCATCCTGGTGATCGGCTGGTTCCAGTCCTTCACCGTGCCCCTGGCCATCCTTCTCCCGATCCCGCTCTCGCTCATCGGTATCCTGCCCGGGCACCTGGCCTTCGGCGCGTTCTTCACCGCGACTTCCATGATCGGCTTCATCGCCGGGGCCGGGATCATCGTGAGGAACTCCATCATCCTGGTGGACTTCATCGAGCTGAAGCTCCGCCAGGGCATGGTCCTCGAGGAAGCGGTGGTGGAGGCGGGCGTGGTGCGCTTCCGTCCGATGCTCCTGACCGCCGCGGCCGTGGTCGCGGGGTCCTTCGTCATCCTCTTCGACCCCATCTTCCAGGGGCTCGCCTTGAGCCTGATGTCGGGTGAAGTCGCGGCCACGCTGCTGTCGAGGATGGCGGTGCCCGTCGTCTATTACCTCATCGCGCGCGGGGGCCGCGCCGACGCGTTGCGCCAGGAGGGCCTGGCGCCGCAGGTCGCGGCATGACCGCGGCCGTGCCGCGGTAATGGAGATTGAAATGACTGTCGAACGAGCGCTCCGTATCACTGCCGGCTTCTTCGTATTGCTCTCGCTGGGACTCGGCTACTGGGTGCACCCCGGCTTCTTCCTCTTCACCGCCTTCGTGGGGGCGAACCTGCTGCAGTCGGGCTTCTCCAACGCCTGCCCGGCGATGTGGATCTTCCACAAGCTGGGTGTGAAGGACGGTCCGGTTCCACCGCTGCGGTGACAGTGGCCAGGGCCGTCCTCCGCGGATTCCTCGCCGCCAACTATCGCTCCGCCTAGACCAGCGTCCCAGCGTCGCTGCCCGGCCGCGGGTGGAACACCTTTTGCACAGACTTCCGCGAGTTCGAATGGAGGTGTGTCGATGATGCCCACTCGCTTGGTTGCAGTCTCGGTCGCGCTGTGCGGCCTGGTGGTTGCCGGTCCGGGAGTCAAGAGCGCTTCGGCCCAGATCTATGGCAAGGACACCGGCCGCGGGGCGACCCTCCCGAGTGACCGGTACGAGACCATGCGGTCCCTCGCCCACTTCCTCGACGAGGGGGCCCAATTCACCCTCGAGGAGGCCACCGACGCGCTCTCGGCCTCCCGCAACAGCAGCGACCGCGCCTTCCTCGATTCCCTGCGGAGGTTCGCGGCCCGCACCGCCGCCTTCCACGACCGGCTCGACAACTACGAAGCGAACCCCTGGGACCTCAATGCCGACGTTCGCGTTCTGTTGAGCGAGGCCCGACGGGTGAACAGCCGCCTGCGACGCATCAACGCGGTCAGCGATCTCTACGACGACTGGGCGGAGGTGGTGGACGACGTGAATCGGATGCAGCGGTTGATGGCCGGCCAGAACGTGCAGGTCCCGACCGCGCATCCGGAGTGGGACGACCACGATGCCAACGATCAGGACCACACTCATGGTGGGGTAGGCCCCGCCGGCGGAATGGGCACGGCGAGCGGATCCGGTATGGGCCGATCGGATTTCCTGACCGGGCGCGATCTCCAAGAGGCACGGCGGCTCGCGCACGAGCTCGACACGCAAGCGCGCCGTGCGCTGGCCACTGCCGAGGACAATACCGCCGACGCCTCCGGGCGCGGACTCCAGATGCTGGGCAGCCTCCGTCACTTCGTCGGCCAGACCGCCGCGCTTCATGACCGCACGGACTCCGACCGCCTCGACTCCAGGGACTTCGGGGCCGCGGTGAGCCACCTGATGGAAGACGCCCGCGCGGCGGATGCGGGCATGCGGCAGGCGCGCGTCTTTTCGGAAGCCTGGGACGAGTGGCGGCAGACCATCAGCATCCTCGACCAGCTGGACGCCGTCGTTCGCCCATGAACGTCGACCGACCTTCCGCCGACGTGCGAGCACGCAATGGTTACTACCCTGAGGCGTGAGGAACGCTCGGCTCTGATCCTGTCCCGCCCGTTGACAGCCTCGCCGCGCCGTGTTGGCATGGTTGGGTGACAAGGTGCCCGCAATCGAGGCCACTCCGCGCGATCGCGGCGCTCATGGTCCTCGCTTTCTTCGGCGCCGGCGCCGCCGACGGGTACTGTCCCATGCCGGTGGCCCGTGACTCCGCCGGCGGAAGCCGCGCCGCTGCGCACCGCTGCTGCAGTACGGGAGTCTCGACGGCCACGCCGGCGTGCTGCCACGCCGGCGCGGCTCGGAACGTTGCGGTGGTCGAGAACGGCCCCGTGATCGCTCCGCTGACGACACCCGCGCCGGCCTCGACACCGTGGCTGGTCGCGGATCGTCCCCGTGGCGCGGACGCACGCGTTGCACGCCCGTCTCACAGCCCACCGCTGGCCGTCCTCAGGGTCTGATCCGCGGCTCGGGCTTGCCCCTCTCCGGGGCACGAGCCCGCGTGGCGACGTCCGTCTCGCGTGCGTCGAGGCGGCCGCCGCAATCACCTTCCTTACGCGGAGAACGTCATGAAACACGTCGGCATCCGTGCAATGGGTCCCCGTCTCGCGCGGGCCGGAATCGTTCCGCTGCTGGCGATGGCGGTCGCATGCGGCGGCAACGAGAGCACGGCGAGCAAGAGCGCCGCCGCCTTCGACGAGGCGGCGAAAAAGGGGATGGCGCCAGGGGCGGCCGGTGACGCGCACGGCGGCCACGTGGCTCCCGCCGGCGCGGCCCACGGGGATCACGACATGACGGCATCCTCGACGGCGGGTGATGACGCCATGGCCGACATGGATCACTCGACGATGCCCGGGATGAACCACTCGGGCGGGAACGTCGCGGGGTCGATGGCGGGGATGGACCATTCGAAGATGACGGACATGGGCGGAATGGATCACTCGCGCACGTCCGGGCGGGCGAGTTCGCGCATGGCGGGCATGGCCGGGATGGACCATTCGAAGATGCCCGGCACGGCGGGGATGGACCATGCGAAGGGCGGCCCCGCCATGGCCGGCATGGACCACTCCGCAATGGCGGGAATGAATCACGGTGCCGCGAGCGCGATGCCCGGGATGGGCCACGACATGAGCGCGATGGGCGCGCCCCGTCCCCCGATCCCCGAGCCGGCCCTCACCGTCGCCCGTCCGGGACAGCCCGCGGCCACGCTCCGGTCGGACGACATCGACGCTCCGGCGCCCACGGCGATCCGCGATGCGTCGCGCGCCGGCGGGATGGACATGGCGGGCATGAGCCACGGCACGTACCGGCAGACCGACGCCGGCCGCGACGTTGCGCGCGAGCCGATGGCGACGCCGATGACGGGCGGCCACGAAGGCCATCAGATGCCGCCCGCGACCGCACCGCCGATGCCCGCCGCTCACGCGGGACACGGCCAGCCGGCGTCACCGCGCTCGCCGGCGCCGACGATAAGTCCGAAACCTGCGCCGGCGCCCGCGGGAAGCCCCCACGACATGCATGCCATGCCGTCTCCCCAACCGCTGCCCTCGCCTTCGCCCGGAGGCAATCAGTGATCCGCCCGGTTCACAAGACCGTCCTCGCTCTCTCCCTCGCTTCGACCCTGGGGGCGTGCGCATCGATCCCCAGGGACTCCGGGTTCGCGGACGTCCAGCGCACCGTGACGGAGGAAACGCAGCAGCCCCTGGAATGGAATGCGCGCGAGCCGGTGGCGCCGCCGGATGACGCCACGATCGCGGCCGCGCTCGATCGGGAGCTGACCGCGGACGACGCGGTGCGCATCGCCTTCGCGAACAACCGCGACGTGCAGGCCACGCTGGAGGAGCTTGGGATCGCCCGCGCGGACCTGATCGCCGCCCGCACCATCCGCAACCCGATCTTCGACGGCGAGATCCGCTTTCCGGGCGGCCCCGCCAAGCCCTTCGAGCTGGCGTTTTCGCAGACCCTCTTCGACATCCTCCAGCTCGGCAACCGCAAGAAGCTGGGCCTCGCCCAGTTCGAGGCCACGCGCCTCCGGGTGGGCGCGGCGGTGGTCAACTTCGCGGGCCAGGTCCGCATGGAGTACTACGACCTCCTCGCCGCGCGAAAGATCCTCGCTCGGCAGGACACGATCCTGAAGGCGCAGGAGGCCGCCACCGAGCTGGCCCGCCGCCAGCACGACGCCGGCAACATCTCCGACCTCGACCTCGAGAACGAGCAGGCGCGGTACGAGCAGGTGAAGCTCGACTCCGCGCGCGCGCAGCTCGACGAGCTCACCGCCCGCGAGCACCTGACCGGCGACCTGGGGCTGCAGAAGCGCGCCGAGCTCAGGCTCCCGCCGGAGTTCCCGCCCGTGCCCGAAGCGGAGATGACCGAAGGCGAGATCGAGAGCCAGGTCATGACGCGGCGACTCGACATCCAGATCACCCGGCGCGAGATCGAGGCCGCGCAACGCGCGATCGGCATCGCCCGGACGGCCGCCTTCGACGACCTCGCGGTGGGCGTCCACCGGGAGCGCGAGCCGGAAGGCAAGAAGACCACGGGGCCCTCGGCTTCCATCCCGATCCCCATCTTCGACCGCGGCAAGGCGCAGCAAGCGCGGGCGCGCGCGATGCTGCGACAGGCCCAGCAGCGCCTGGCCGCCCTGACCACGAGCGCCCGCTCGGAGGCCCGCGGGGCCCAGGAGCGGCTCCTCGAGGCGCGCGCGCGCGCGACCTACCTGCGCGAAGTGGTCATTCCCCGCCGGGCCCGCATCCTCGGCCTCACCCAGCTCGAATACAACGCGATGCTGCGCGGCGTGTTCCAGCTCATCGACGCGCGGCAGAACCTCGCCCGCGCTCAGCGCGAGGAGGTGATGGCCAACCGGGACTACTGGATCGCGCGCACCGAGCTTCGTACCGCGCTGCTCGGCGTCGGGCGCTTCCGTATCGGGCCGGAGACGATGGAGCGCTCGCGGCCGGACATGTTCGCACCCCTCACCGAGCCGCAGACCCGGAACAACGAGTAGGAGCGCACCCATGATCTCGAGACGCCGGATCCTGTTCTCCAGCGCGGCCACGATGGCGGCCAGCGTGGCGGGCGCCGTGAATCCACGCCGCCTGCTGGGCGCCACCCGCGCCTCCCCGGCGCGGGGGCCGTACACGCCCGTGGTCACGCCCAACGGCGCCGCGCTGCCCTGGCAATGGGAGGACGGGCGCAAGGCGTTCCGCCTCGTCGCCGAGCCGGTGGTGCGCGAGTTCGCGCCCGGGCTCCGGGTCAACTGCTGGGGCTACAACGGGCAGACCCCGGGTCCCACGATCGAGGCGGTCGAAGGCGACCGGGTCCGGCTCTACGTGGAGAACCGCCTGCCCGAGCCGACGTCAGTCCACTGGCACGGCGTCATCCTTCCCAACGGGATGGACGGCGTGGTGGGCCTGAACCAGAAGCGCATCGAGCCCGGCGAGACCTTCCTCTACGAGTTCACCGTGCGCCAGTCCGGCACCCACATGTACCACCCTCACTTCGACGAGATGGTCCAGCAGTCGATGGGCATGATGGGCTTTCTGATCTTCCATCCCCGGAACCCTCCGCGGCGCATCGACCGCGACTTCGCGATCTTCCTGAACGAGTGGTTCATCAAGCCCGGGACCTCGACGCCCGACCCGTCGGTGATGCTCGACTTCAACGTCTTCACCTTCAACAGCCGCGTCTTCCCGGGCACTGATCCGCTCCTCGTGCGCCTCGGCGACCGCGTGCGCCTCCGCATCGCCAACATCAGCATGGACTCGCACCCCATCCACTTCCACGGCCATACCCTGCAGTGGACGGGGACCGACGGCGGGGCCCTGCCGCCCACGGCATGGATCCCCGAGTCGACCATCAACGTCCCGCCCGGAACGACGCGCGACGTGGAGTTCGTCGCCGACAACCCCGGGGACTGGGCCCTGCACTGCCACAAGGTGCATCACACGATGAACCAGATGGGCCACAACCTGCCTGTCATGACCGGCGTGGACCAGGGTGGCGTGGTGGACAAGCTGAACGACGTGGTTCCCGGTTACATGCCGATGGGCGCCACCGGCATGGGCGACATGATGGACATGGGCGGGCCGCGCAACAGCCTCTTCATGGGCGGGGGCGAGGGCCCGTACGGGACGATCTTCATGGGCGGCATGTTCACGGTGATGAAGATCCGCGAGAACCTCGCGAGCTATGACGATGATCCCGGCCCGTACCGGGCTCCGGCGGGAACGGTCGCGGGACCGGTGGGGACGCGTCAGGCGCTCGGTGCGCCGGGCCCGATACCCACGCACCCGAGGCCGGCGCCGGCCGCGTTCTCTCCGTCCACCACGTTCGACGTCGTGCGCGGCTCGTCCTGCGCGTCGATGATGCGGCGGAGATGACGGGGCGACGGCGCACGAAGGTGATACTCGCCCTGGTCCTCCTTGCGGCGATCGCCGGCGCGCTCGGCCTCTTGCGCACCTTGCGCTACGGCTTCAGCGCCCGGGACGAGCCCACGGCGCTGGAGGCCTTCATGGCGCGGACCATGCGCCATTACTCCGTGCCCGCGGACCTTCGCGGCAAGAAGAACCCGCTCCCGGCGTCGGCGGAGACGGTGGCGGCCGGGCGCGCGCATTTCGCCGACCACTGCGCCTCCTGCCACGGCAACGACGGCAAAGGCCAGACGAGCATCGGCCAGTCCTTCTACCCCCGGGTGCCGGACATGACGTTGCCCGCGACGCAATCGCAGAGCGACGGCGCGCTGTTCGCGACCATCGAGAACGGCATCCGCCTGACCGGCATGCCGGCCTGGGGCGACGGCACCGCGGATTCCGCCGCGGGCACCTGGGCCCTCGTGCACTTCATCCGGCATCTGCCGCAGACCACCCCCGAAGAGATGGAGGAGATGAAGGCGCAGAACCCGATGACCCGCGAGGAAATGGAGGCGGCGGACCAGGAACGGCAATTCCTCGAGGGGGAACAAGCGGAAGCGCCCGCCGCGGACGAGCCGGCGATGCATCACCACTGACGCGCGGGGCCGGGGATGAAGACGGCGGCCACGGGGGCCGCCGTCCTCGAGCGGCTCAGTGCTTGTGGGGCGCGGCCATGGTGGAGGCGGCCTTCTTCGGAGTTCCCCCGGACAGCTTGACGCTGGTGGCGACCATCTTGTCGCCGTCCATCTTCGTCTCCACGACCACGCGGGTCCCGGGCTTCAGGTCCGACAGCGCCATGTGGGCCGAGCCCTTCATGTACATGGTGTCGGCGTTCACGTAGAACCCGGCCGTCTTACCGGGCGCCGCCGTCAGCTCGACGTGGTTCATGTCCGCGTGGACCGCTTTCACGGTCCCCATCATCTTGTGGGCGTGGCCCTCGTGGGCCTGGACGCCCACGGCGGTCACGAGAACGACCGACGCGGCAAACGCAATCAAATGACGCATGACTCCTCCGATCAATAACGGCTGGGGGTAACGTCCCTGTTCGATGGGACCACCCTGTCCGCGTCGGGTCAAGCGGAGCGCTCCGGAGCGTTCCGCGCCTGGGCAAAGGCCACCGCGCCGCTCAGGGCCAGCAGGAGCCCGAAGATGCAGACGATCGTCGGGCCCGTGGGCAGGTCCATGCTCTCCCACTGCGTGGAGAGGAGCAGGCCGGACATGCCGGCGACGAACGCCACCCCCCACCCGATGGCCAGCCGCATTCCGGTGCGCGAGCTGATGAGGGCGCCGCAGACCGCGGGCACGATGAGGTAGGAGAAGACGAGGTAGACGCCGGCGATGCGTACGAAGCTGGTCACCACCAGGCCGAAGCTGGCGTAGAAGAGGAAATCCCACAAGCGCACGCTCATCCCCTGGCGCTCCGCCTCCTCGAGGTCGAACGAGATGAGGTGGAACTGCCGGCGCAGCACGAAGTGCAGCACCCCCACGCCAAGATAGAGCGCGGCGGTGCGGAGCACCTCGGCCCGCGTCACCAGGAGGACGTTGCCGACGAGGAGGTTCTTGATCTCCTCGTCACCGGACGCGGTGCGGCTCAGGACGAGCGTCGCGGCCGCCGCGGACACGATGTAGATGATCCCGATGATCGCTTCCTGTGGCACGCGTGGGTGGCGAAATCGCGTCAGGGAGAAAAGAGCCGCGCCGGCCATGGTGAAGAGAAGGGCCAGCGCGGTGGGAAGGATGCCGTGATCGGGATCGGCGCCGAGCAGGACGGCGGTCGCGATGCCGAGGGCGGCGATCTGGGCCAGCGCGAGATCCACGAAGATGATGCCGCGTCCGACCACGTGCAGGCCGAAGTACACGAGCGCCGCCGGCAGCACGACGAGGGCAATCAGGGGCCACAGCCAGAGTGACAGGAGACTCATTTACAGGGCCTAGGACTTCGCGGCCAGGGCCTGGGCCACGCGCTTCACGACGGTGTCGATGAGCTCCACGTACGTGTTCGTGCCCGGCAGCGCTCCGGGGAACTGGCACACGTCGACGACGAGGGCGCCCGTGCGCGAGGCGACGGCGTCCGCGGTCTTGCGCGGCTGGTAGGGCTCCACGAGGAGGACGCGGATGTGCTCGGCCTGCATCTTCGCCATGACCTTGGCCAGGTGCGGGGGAGACGGAGGGATCCCCGGCTTGGGCTCGAGGAAGGTGTCGGCTTTCAGCGCAAAACGCCGGCCGAAATACCGCCAGGTGGGGTGATAGGTGACGATCTGCTGGCCGGCATAGGGCTTCAAGGCCGCGGTCCATTCGCCCATCTTCGCGTCGATGCTCGCCTCGAAGCTCCCGACGTTGGCCTTGTACGCGGCCGCGCCCGCCGGATCGACGGCAGAGAGGACACGGCCGATGTGCGCCGCGACCACCTTTGCGTTCAGCGGATCGAGCATGAAGTGCGGATTGCCCGCGACGTGGGTGTCACCCTGCGAGCGGTCCGCGGCGAGCGGGATGTCGAGGAGCTGAATCCCTTCCGAGGCCACGACGCGGCCCGGCGCCCCGGCCAGGATCTTGCCGTTCCGCGCTCCGTCGAGCAGCGGGGGAAGCCAGCCCACTTCGAGCTCGGCGCCTCCTTCAATAAGGACGTCGGCGCGACTCAAGGCGACGATCTGGCTGGGCCGCGCGTCCACGAAGTGCGGATCCTCGGTGGGCTTGGAGATCGTCGTCACGGACACGCGGCCGCCCCCGATCTGGGAAGCCAGGGCGCCGTACTCCCCGGTGGTGGCGACGACCTTCACGGCCGCCTGGGCCGGAAGTGCTCCGCCCAGGGCGGCGGCGGCAATCATGGCGAGCGTGGTTCTCATCCTTGGCCTCATCTCTAGAACTTGTGGGCCGCGTGGGCCCCGAGCAGGAATTCCAACTGCAGCCAGACGGAGTGTTCGGCGTGCGCGAGCGCGTCCCCACGGTCGAGGTTGTACTGCAGGCGCAGCTTCGAGAACTCCGTCGGGAACCAGGTCAGGGCCGGAGAGAAGCGCCATCGTGCGCCGAGGGACGGATCCTCGGAATCGCCGCGGTCACCGGCGACGCGATCGACACGCAGTGCCACGATGTGGCCCGCCTTGTAGCCCCAGTTGACCTGGGCGTAGGAGCCCCAATCGCGGAACGTCCGGGCGGGGAGAGGCTCCAAATTTCCCGCGTTCGTCGTGGATGGGAATGGGTCCTCCGGCAGCCCCGCCGTGGAGGCGCGCCGCTCCATCCATTCCGCCTGGACCTTGACGAATGGAAACCCGCGGAAGGCGTTGGTGGGCTTCCATTTCCAGAATCCATCCACGCCAAGGACGCGCGTGCGGGCGCTCTCCGAGGTCCCGTTCGGCCCGAACGCGCCGGAGGCTCCGAGCAGCACCGTCTGGGTGCTGCTGAGGTCGAACGACGCGGTGTACCGGGGCACGATCAACATGTCGGTGAGGCTCGACACCCTTCGCTCGCGGATCTCGCGGCCGAAGAGCGTCTCCCCGGGCACGCTCCGGAAGCTCGGCGCGGTCTCGCCCTGGCTGTTCAGCAGGGCCACGAACACCTCGGAATAGAAGCTGGTCGGCATCAGCCAGGAGACCCGCGCTCCGGCCGAGCGCAGACCGTCGGGGCCGAAGATGCGCCCGTTGACCAGCGGCTGGTCGACGAAGTCCCAGGAGTGCGGGTGCTGCGGATTGAGGCGGCCGAACTCGGTGAAGAACTGCCCCGCCTTGACCTGCAACCCTTTGGGCAGCGAGGTGGTCAGCGCGTACGCCTCTTCGAGCTCGACCTGGGTCCCTCCGTCGGGCAGGATCTGCAAGACGATATTGGCCTGGCCCCGGAAGTAGGGATCGACCGCGCCTTCCAGGACCGCCTCGACGTTCTGGACGGTGAATCCGTTCTGCACGGGGTCGTGCCCACCCGTCTGCAAGGAAGCAACGTCGTCCGCGGTCGAGGCGCCCGCCGCCATCAGGCCGTCCAGCGAGAGGTTGAGGAAGTTCTTCGCCGCCGCTCCGGTGACGACGGTCGGCACCGGTGTCGGCGTCTCGACCGAGGGACTGGTTGGAGCAGGCGGCGTCGCTTCGGGTGCGGGCGACGGCGAAGGCTGGGCCTGCTCGGCGGGAACGCCCTCAGCCTGGGGCGAGGCCGACGCCGAATTGGGTACAGCCATGGCTACGAGCGCCATGGCCAATGCTGCGCGCGGGAAACTGACACGTCTCTTCAAGTTCACCATCAAACTCCTCGCGGACGCCCAACTGAAAATTTGCGGCAGAAGGCCGGCCGTGTTGACCCGCCTTACGCTCCCGGGCCGCAGCGCGGGAGCGCTCGATCAGGCGATCGGGGGTCCGCGAAGGGCGGGGGTGCGAGGAGTGTCGGCTTCGCGCGAAGGTGGGGCGGGATCCAGCGGCGCGATTTCGATCGAGGCGATCGGCGCCAGGAAGGGCACTGCGACCTGGACGGCCGTGCCGGCAAGCCCAGTCCGGCAGGCGGTGCAGTGGATCTCCGTGGCACAGCCGTCATCGGTATGGATGACGTAGCCGGTGGCGGAGGAAGCGGTGGCCACCGCCAGGCACACCAGCACGATCCACCAGTTACGGCGACACCAACGCACGTAAACAGGCTAACCGGGCGAGAGAAGGCCGTCAACCCCTGTGCTGCGCGCAGGTTGCCGCGGAAGCCGTGCGGCCCGACCTGACTCCTCGCGTCGCTCATGCCAGACTTGCCGCGATGACGGGTGACGCCGATTCGAAGATCCGGGGACAAGCACTGCGTCATTGGCCGCGCCACGGGCGGCGTGCCGCCCTGCTCGTGGCGCTCGCCGCCTGCTCGCGACCGGCGGCGACACCACCGATCCAGATGCGCGAGATCGCGTCCCCGGCGGCGCCCGGGAGCGGAGAGCCGAACCTCGCCGTGACCGCGAACGGAACCGTGCTCTCGAGCTGGATCGAGGGCACGGGCGAGCCGCACTCCCTCCGCTTTTCGATCCTCGACGGGGCGGCCTGGTCGCCCCCGCGCACCATCGCCGCGGGCCGCGGCTGGTTCGTGAACTGGGCCGACTTCCCCACGCTGGCCGCCCTTCCCGACGGAACGCTGTTCGCGCACTGGCTGGCGAAGACGGCGGCGTCCCCATACGCCTATGGAGTTCACGTGACCTCCTCGGCCGACCGTGGCACGACGTGGAGCCCGGCCGTCGTTCCCCATCGTGACGGGACGCGCACCGAGCACGGCTTCGTCTCGATGACGCCCGCGACCGACGGCGCGATGGGCCTCGTCTGGCTGGACGGCCGGAAGACCGCGTCCACGCCCGCGTCCGACGGGCACGACTCCGGAGAGATGGCGCTCTACTACACCACGGTGGCCCGCGACGGCGCGCTCGGACCGGAGACGGCACTCGACGACCGCGTCTGTGACTGCTGCCAGACCGACGCCGTCCGCGCCGACGGCGCGACGATCGTCGTCTATCGCGACCGCTCCCCCGAGGAGGTGCGGGACATCGGCGTCGTGCGCCTCGTGGATGGACGCTGGTCCGCCCCGCGACTGGTGGCGGCAGACGGGTGGCAGATCCACGGGTGCCCCGTGAACGGTCCCGCGGTGGCCGCCGCCGGACGAGACGCCGTAGTCGCGTGGTTCACGTCGGCCGCGGAGACTCCGCGAGTCAAGGTCGCGTTCTCCGGAGACTCGGGCGCCACGTTCGGAAGCCCGATCGTCGTGGATGATGGGCGGCCGCTCGGCCGCGTCGACGTGGCCATGCTCGAAAGCGGCGAGGCGCTCGTGGCCTGGCTCGAGCAAGGCGACAAGGGCGCGGCGTCGCTCCGGTTGCGGCGTGTGGCCCGGGACGGATCCGGCGGAGCGGCGATGCGGGTCGCGGAATCCACGGGCGCGCGCTCGAGCGGGTTCCCGCGCATGGTTCGGGCGGGAGCGCGTGTCGTTCTCGCCTGGCGCGACGCCTCGGACCCGCCGAGGGTGCGGACGGCAATCGTCGACGCTCCCGCGGGGTCGCAGCGCCCCTGACCGGCGTTTCCCGCCCAGTCATTACGTCGCGGCGGAAGTCCTGAGCGCCGGCCGCTTCCGCATCGCCCACACCACCCGCAGCAGCAGCAGCAGGCCGAGGATGGCCGCGTAGACGAGCGGCTCCGTGAGGTCCTTCTTCACCCGCCAGATGAAATGGACCGCGACCAGCATCGCGGCGGGATAGACGAGGTAGTGCACGCGCTTCCAGGTCACGTACCCGAGCCGGCGGACGGCGCGGTCGGTGGAGGTCAAGGCCAGCGGCACGAGGAGCGTGAAGGCGGCGAACCCCACGAGGATGAACTTGCGCTTGATCACGTCGGCGAGGACGTCGCGCCAGGCGAAGGACTGGTCGAGGGCCACGTAGACGCTCACGTGCAGCACGGCGTAGCCGAAGGCGAGGAGGCCGACGAGGCGGCGGACGCGGATCGGCCAGATCCACCCGAAGAGGGTCTTGAGCGGGGTCGCGGCCAGCGACGCGATGAGGAGGATGAGCGCGGTCAGCCCGAGCTCGTTGAGCGCCTCCGCGATCGGGTTTGCGCCGAGCCCTCCGGTGCGCGCGCGCATGATCATCGACGCCGCGGGCACCAGACAGCCGACAAGCACCGCCGGCGGGAGCCACGGCAGCGGGCCACGCTTCTTCGCCGCCACTAGAAGTTCCGCCGCAGGTCCATCCCCGCGTAGAGCGAGGCGACCTGGTCCGCGTAGCCGTTATACGGCAGGGTCGGCCGGCGTCGCGTCTCCCCGATCCGCCGCTCGGAGGCCTGGCTCCACCGCGGGTGGTCGACCTCCGGATTCACGTTCGCGTAGAAGCCGTACTCGTCCGGCGCGGAAAGGTTCCAGGTCGTGGGTGGCTGGTCGGCGGTGAGGCGGATCTTCACGATGGACTTGATCCCCTTGAAGCCGTACTTCCACGGGACGACGAGGCGCAGCGGCGCGCCGTTCTGGTTCGGGAGCGCCTTGCCGTAGAGGCCGACGGCGAGGAGCGCCAGCGGGTGCATCGCCTCGTCGAGGCGGAGCCCTTCGACATAGGGCCAGTCGAGGACGCGCCCGCCCTGTCCCGGCATCTGGGCGGGATCGAGGAGGGTGGTGAAGGCGACGTACCGCGCGCGCGGCGTCGGCTCCGTGCGCTTCAGGAGCTCGCCGAGCGGGAACCCGATCCACGGCACGACCATCGACCAGGCCTCGACGCAGCGCATCCGGTACACGCGCTCCTGCAGGGGGAAGGAGCGCACCATCTCGTCCACGTCGACGGTCGCGGGGCGCGCGACCTCGCCTTCGATGGCCACCGTCCACGGCCGGGTGCGCAGGCCGCGTGAGCGTTGCGCGGGCTCCGCCTTGTCGATGCCGAACTCGTAGAAGTTGTTGTAGGTAATGACGTCGCCGTAGGGCGTCTTCGGCTCCGTGGTGTCGTAGGGACCGCCGGACGTGAACTGCAGGGACGCGGCTCCCGCGGGCGGCGCCTTCGGGCGCTCCGTTTCGCGTCCCCTCGTGAGCCGCAGCAGCGCGCCGCCGATCGCCCCGCTGGTCGCGGTGAAGAGCAGCGAGTTCCGGATGAATTCCCGCCGCCGCCGGTAGAGCGGCTCGGGGGTGATGTCGTCCATGGCACCCTTGGTATCGTGCCGCGCCGCCGTTCCATTCCCCGCGTGGCGAGGCGCGACTCCAATAAGATAGGGGGATGCGCCGGCGAGAATGGCTGCGGACGACAATGGCCGCCGGCCTGGGCGCGACGGCGTCGCGCTTGCTGGGCGCGGAAACCGGGGTTCGGAAGCCGGACGCCCTCTCGATGGTGGCGACCCTGGCGCCCGCCTTGGTGTGGCCCGGCCTCCCCACGACCCTCATGACCTATGGGGGTACCTACCCGTCGCCGACCCTCAGGGTCCGGCGCGGCGACCTTTTCGACCTGCGCTTCGAGAACCTGCTGCCCGAAGCCACGAACATCCATTGGCACGGGCTTTCGGTGCCGGCCATGATGGATGGCCATCCGATGGACGTGGTCGCGCCGGGCGGCTTCCAGCAATACACCTTCGACGTCCAGGAACGCGCGGGGACGTATTGGTATCACCCGCATCCGGATGCGCGTACCGCGGCCCAGGTCTGGGGCGGCATGGCGGGGTTCTTCATCGTCGAGGACGACGACGAGCGGGCGCTCGGCCTGCCCTCCGGTGCGCAGGACGTGCCCCTGATGCTGCAGGACCGCCTCCTCAGCAGCGACGGCTCCTTCCGGTACGCGCCGGAGCCGATGGAGCTGATGGAAGGCTACCTGGGCGATGTGGCCCTCGTGAACGGCGTCCCCGACGCGCAGCTCACCGTCGCCGCCGCGCCGTACCGCTTCCGGCTGCTGAACGGATCCAACGCCCGCATCTTTCGCGTGGCCTTCGAGGACAGCCGTACGTTCCATGTGATTGGCGGTGATGGCGGCCTGCTCGAGCAGCCGCTGCCCGCGACCGAGGTCTTCCTGTCACCGGCGGAGAGGGTCGAGATCTTCGTGGACCTCTCGCCGAGCAACGGCCAGACCGTGCGAATGGTGAGCCTCCCGTTCACGGGCGGTGGATTGCTCGTCGGCGGCACGCCGCAGGGCACCGCGCTCCCCCTGCTGCGCCTGACCGTGCAGGGCAGCGGCCCGACCTCCGTTCTCCCTCCGCGGCTCGCGCGGCTCCCGCCCCTCGGGCGCCCGGAGATCGTGCGCCGCTTCGTGATGGAAATGCGCTTTCCGCCGATCCCCGGCAATTTCTGGATCAATGGCCGGAGCTTCGACCCCGACCGCGTGGACACGGTGGTGGACCGTGGCGTGACCGAACTGTGGGAGGTCGCGAACGAGTCCGCCCACCCGCATCCCTTCCACGTGCACGCGACGCAATTCCGTGTCCTGGGCCGGTCGCGCGGTCCCGTACGCCCCCACGAGATGGGACTGAAAGACACCGTCCTCGTGTGGCCGGGCGAGAGCGTGAAGATCGCCATCAGCTTCGAGCGCTACGCCGGCGTCTACGTCCTTCACTGCCACAACCTCGAGCACGAGGACGCGGGGATGATGTCGAACTTCGAGGTGCGCTGAGAAGGATCAGCGCCGCGCGATCATCATGAGGTGCGCTCAACGCAAGCAGCGCAGGATCCTCCTCGATGCGGCGGAGAAGCTCCATGAGCACCGCCCAGTGCGCGGCGTCTGCGGCCCGCTCGGCGATGTCGGGCATCAACCAGCCCGGGCCCTCGATGGCGTAGACGGCGCTCCAGGATCCCCGCGCCCCGGGCCAGGCGCGGCGCTTCGATCCCGGCTTCGTAATGGGCGAGGATCTCGCTTTCCAATGCGCGGAGGCTATGTGCGGACGGCGGTTCCGGTCAACTAGAATGCCTTCGTGACTGCGAAAACACGCGTCGAGAGAGACACCTTCGGCCCCATCGACGTCCCCGCCGACCGCCTGTGGGGCGCGCAGACGCAGCGGTCGCTCCAGCACTTCCGGATCTCCGGGGAGCGCATGCCGACCGCGCTGATCCACGCCCTGGCCACGGTGAAGAAGGCGGCCGCGCTGGTGAACGTCGACCTCGGCGCCCTCGACGCCGAGAAGGCGCGGGCCATCGTCGCCGCGGTGGACGAGGTGCTCGCGGGAAGCCACGACGACGAGTTCCCGCTCGTGGTCTGGCAGACGGGAAGCGGCACGCAGACGAACATGAACATGAACGAGGTCCTGGCCAACCGCGCGAGCGAGATCCTCGGCGGCGAGCGCGGAGAAGCGCGCCGCGTCCATCCCAACGACGACGTGAACCGCGGGCAGTCGAGCAACGACGTCTTCCCCACCGCGATGCACGTGGCGGCGGTGGAAGCGCTGCGCAACCACATGCTGCCCCGCGTGGCCGCGCTGCGCGACGCGCTCCGGGAGAAGTCGGTCTCGTTCCAGGGCGTGGTGAAGATCGGGCGCACGCACCTGCAGGACGCGACGCCGCTCACGCTGGGACAGGAGTTCTCCGGCTACGTGTCGCAGCTCGAGCACGGGATCGCGCACGTCGAGGCCGCGCTGCCCCATCTGTGCGAGCTGGCACTCGGTGGCACGGCCGTCGGCACGGGGCTGAACACGCATCCCGAATACGCAGTGCGCGTGGCGGCGAAGCTCGCGGGGATGACGGGGCATCCGTTCGTCACCGCCCCCAACAAGTTCGAGGCGCTGGCTTCCAACGACGCGCTGGTGCACGCCCACGGCGCGCTCAAGACCCTCGCCGCGTCCCTCAACAAGATCGCCAACGACGTGCGGTGGCTGGCGTCCGGGCCCCGCTGCGGGATCGGCGAGATCACGATCCCCGAGAACGAGCCGGGGAGCTCCATCATGCCCGGCAAGGTGAACCCCACCCAGGCCGAGGCGCTCACCATGCTCTGCGCGCAGGTGCTCGGGAACGACGTAGCGGTGAACGTGGGCGGCGCGTCCGGCAACTTCGAGCTGAACGTGTTCAAGCCCGTCATCATCTACAACTTCCTGATGAGCGCGCGCCTTCTCGGCGACGGCAGCGAGAGCTTTCGCGAGCACTGCGTGGTCGGGATCGAGGCCAACCTCCCGCGCATCAAGGAGAACCTCGACGATTCGCTGATGCTGGTGACCGCGCTCAATCCCCACATCGGGTACGACAACGCGGCGAAGATCGCGAAGACCGCCCACAAGACGGGCCAGACCCTCAGGGAGACGGCGATAGCGCTCGGCCTCGTCACCGCCGAGCAGTTCGACCAGTGGGTCCGGCCGGAGAAGATGGTCGGCTGATCGCCGCGATCAGAACGTGTAGGTGACGCCGCCTTCCAGGCTCACGCGCGGATTCGGCCGCACGCCCACCTTCGTGTTGAACAGGAACTCGGCCTCCCCGATCCGCGAGCCCGGGTACGCGAAGCCGCCGAGCCACACGCGATACCGATCGCGCGTCGTGTAGGCGAGCGAAGCGGTGATGCGCTCGTAGCGCGACGACCGGATCGTGCCCAGCGTGTTCAGGTCCTTCGGGCCGTAGATGGCGAAGTCTCCGGCCAGCGACACCGTTCCCGGCCAGCGGCCCGTGCGCACGGTGTGGGCCTCGAAGCCGAGCTTGTGGACGTAGTCGGTGACGTCGGGGAGGTGCGTGGCGAGCGGCGTGACGGGAGTGGTCAGCACGGCATCGACCCAGGAGACCCCGGCGTAGATTCGCGTGCGGCTGATCGGGAACCAGCTGATCTCGCCTTCGGCCCCCTTCCGGCGGGACTTGCCCAGGCTCTCGAACTGCTGTCCGCCGGGCGGGATGCCGCGCGTCTCGTTCGAGTTGTCGGCGCGATAAACGGCGGCCAGCAGCTCGACTCGCGTCGACAGGCGGGCGGTGAGGCCGGCCTCGTAGCTCTCCGTCTTCGAGATCACGACACGGTCCACGCTGGCGATGCTGTTGCGGACCTCCGTGCGCGGGGTGGGCGACCGCATCCCGGTTGCGTAGTTGGCGTACAGGCCGAAGTGCCGGCCGAGGGAAACGGCCGCGCCCACCTTGGGACTCCAGAGGTCGGTGTCATACGTCGACACGAACGTCCCGGGGGCCCTGATGTGGTCGTCGATGTCGTAAGCGACGCGCGAATAGCGCAGGCCGCCCATGAGCTTCAACCAGTCCGCGACCTGGAGCTGCTCCTGCGCGTAGGCGCCGAGGCTGGTCAGAAGCTCGCCCACGTCGTCGGTGCGGGTGACGACCTGACGCTCCCGCGTGGCGTCCTGCCGCGTCTGCGCGTCGTCGCGCTGCCCGGCGGCGCCGAGGAGGAGGCGCGAGGGACGGCCGAAGAGGGCGCGGCCGAAGTTCTTTTCGATGCGCGCCCCGTAGGTCGTCCGCTCGTCGACCTGGTGCGTCTGCAACTGGGTCGCGCTCAGCAGGAAGTCCGAGCGATAGCGCGTCCAGTCGCGGCTCACCGCGTACACCGTCGCGACGAAGGGGTTGTCGCCATTCGCTCCGCGCCGGTAGCGCAGGGCGCCCAGCTGATTGTTCTGCTTCCCCCCGTCGGTCGGATTCACCGCCGCCTTCTCGTCCACCGCGCCGCTCGCGACGAGAGCCCGATCGAGATAGCTGGGGGCTTCCCAATCGGCCCAGTAACCCTGCAGGGTCAGGGTGAGATCGCCGGCTCCCGCCCGGCGGTGAAGCTTGTTGAAGGTCTTTACGTGCTCGACCTGCTGGTTGTCCGCGTACCCGCCGGCGTGGTACCCCTCGATGTTGCTGTACAGCGAGATGCCCATGGCACCCGGCCGATAGTTCCCATATGTGAGGGCCGCGCGACCGGTCCCGAAGCTGCCGCCGGCCAGGGTGACCGAAGGGCGCGCGACCCCGTCGCGGGTCACGAAGTTCACGCTGCCGCCGCGATGGAAGTCGCCGTAGCGGGCGTCGAGGGGGCCGCGCACCAGCTCGACGCGCTCGATCGACGTGGTGAACAGCGGGGTCAGGTCCAGCGCTCCGTGCGACGCGACGAACCCGAAAAGGTTGAGCGGGATGCCATCGAGGAAGCCCGCCATGTCCTGGCCGAAGTTGCGGTCCGTGTAGCCGCGGACGGACGGACCGGAGGGAATGCCGCCCTGCCCGTAGTACGTGAAGTCGACGCCGGAAAGGCCGCGGAGGACCTCGCCGGGCTCTCGGGCCGAAGCGCGCTCGAGCGAGCCGGGATCGATGATGCTGGCGTTCGCCGGATAGGTCCGCACGTCGGTGCCGATCTCCGTCTTGACCGGACCCGGCGCCGCGGTGACGGTGATCGTGGTCGTGACCCGCGCGGTGTCGCCCTCCGCGTGCACCTCCTGCTTTTCCTCGGGGCCGGGGCTCGGCGAGGGCGGCGTCTGCGGCGCGGCGGCGAGCGGCCCGGCGGCGAGAAGGCAGCCGGCGAAAGTTGCGGCCTGGAATCGACGGCGGGCGGAGCGGGCGGCCATGTGTCCACCTTTTCTGCGCGTCACGGAGCGCGCGTCCGCGGGAGTCTCTTTCAATCGCGCCGCGCCCGTCAAGGGCGTGATCCGGTCAGGCGGCGGACGAGGCCAGCAGGCGGTTGGCGAGCTCGGTGAAGGCGGCCACGGCCGCCGATTCCGGCGCGCGGTCGAGGAGGGCGGCCCGGGAGCGGTCGGCGTCGAGGACCGCGGTGTCGTGCGGGATGCTGGCGAACAGCTCGAGGCCCCGGGCGCGGCAGAACTCGGCGATCGCCTCGCGGTCCCCGTCGTCGCGGACCTTGTTCGCCACCACGTAGACATTCGGAACGCCCAGCTCGCGAGCCAGCTCCACCACCCGCGCTCCCGTTTCCAGCGAACGGTAGTAGGGCTCGACCACCGAGATCACGGTGTCGGTGTGGCGCGGCGTGCCCCGGGAGAAGTTCTCGAGGCCCGCCTCCATGTCCGCGACGGCTACGTCGCCAGCGGCGTCCAGGAGCTCACGGAGCAAGCTGCGCACGGCAGCGTGGGCGCGGCACATTCAACCCGAGCCGGCGTGACCGACGCGGCCCATCACGAGCAGGTGGACCCCGTCCGGCGCGTCCACGCCGTGGCGCCGCACGACCTCGGCCGCCGGCAGGGCGAGCACGCTCATCTTGCGCCCGTCATCGAGCGGCTTGTCGACGATCACCTCGCGTGGGACGGGGACGATGGCGTTCGCGCGTTCCTCGGACAGCCCCAGGGCCAGAGCCAGGTTCGGGTTCGAGTCGCCGTCGACCGCGACCACGTCGCGTCCCTGCCGCGCGGCCAGGCGAGCGAGGGTCGCGGCCAGCGTCGTCTTCCCCGACCCGCCCTTGCCGGCAACCGCGATCTTCATGCCGCCACTATCGCACTAATGGTGTGGACCGGGAGCGTCCGCATCGTAGACGTCGATGTTGCGCAGGAAGGCCTCCAGCCCGAGCCGCTCCATCTCGTCGCGTGATGCGAAACGGTAGCAGTGGATGGCGCGCCGGCGGGCAAGGTTCTTGAGCCCGTCCCAGAAGCGGTTACCGTCGCGCGCCATGCGCAGGGTCTGGATCTCGGCCGCGATGGGCGGCGGGGCGGCGAGCACCATCGGGACGGGCCGGAACCGCAGGAAGTGCGTCTTCCGCGCCTTCACCCCCGATGCCTCGCGGGTGAAGATGATGCCGGTGGAATCGCTCACGTCTTCCACGATGGCGAAGCGCGCCCCCAGCGCGAGTGATCCGAAGAACGGCGCGTTCGCGTCCGCCCACTCCTGCCAGCTCCGCTCGTCGACGGCCACCCCGCGGTAGGCGAACCCGAGGACGAACCGCGACAGCCCCGTCGGGTCCCGCGCCGCGGCCAGGGCGGTCACCACGGCGAGCAGGGCGAGTGCTGCGCCGCCGATTCGTCCGCGGTCATTGACAGCGACGGTCGCGGGCTGCATATTCTCCGGAGACGCCATGAAGATCCTGGCTCCGCTCGCTCTTTTCGCCGCCGCCTCGTTGTCGATCTCGGTGGCGGCCACCGTCTCGCGCCCGGTTCCGCTTCCCTCGAAATCGTGCTGCGACAACTGCACCGTCGCGCGGTACCGGCCGCAGGGGGTCCCGCCCGCGCCCGCGTCGATGGTACATGGAGCGGCGGCCCTCGAGGGCGCCCTGCTTCTCGGGGCGATGGGGCTCGTGTTCCTGTCCCGGCGCACGCCGCCTCCGCCGGCCGCTTTGCCCGAGCCCGTGACGCACGCCCGCGCCTAGCGCGCGGCGCTGCGCCTTTGCGAGAACAGGAGCAGGTCATGGCGACCGCGGGCACGAGCGACCAGATCAAGCCCGGGCAGCCGTCGATCCCGGAGACGCAGCCCGAGCCGAGGCCCCAGCGCCTTCCCCTCGGTCCCCTGAAGACCGTTCACGTGTACTGGCTAGCGGGCATGAGCTGCGACGGCTGCTCGATCGCCGTCACCGGGGCCACGAATCCCGGCATCGAGGGGCTTCTGACGGGGACGGTGCCCGCGATGCCGAAGGTGATCCTTCACCACCCCGTGCTGTCGGTGGAGGCCGGGTCTCACTTCGTGCAGTCGTTCAAGGATGCCGTCGATGGAAAGCTGGGCGACCCGTACGTCGTGGTGTACGAGGGCTCGGTCGCGGACGAGCGCATCGCCGCGCGCACCGGCGGCTACTTCTGTGCGATGGGCATGGAGACGATCACCGACGAGCAGGGCTCGCGCCCGGTGCCGACCGCGACCTGGCTGAAGCGGATGGTGCCCGGGGCGGCGGCGACCATCGCCATCGGGACTTGCGCGACCTGGGGAGGCGTCCCGGCCGCGGAGGGCAACCCCACGGGCGCCATGAGCGTGATGGATTTCCTGGGCAAGGATTACCGCAGCGCGTTCGGCTTGCCCGTCATCAACATCCCCGGGTGCGCGCCCGTCGGTGACAACTTCACGGAGACGGTGTTCGCGATCCTCCTGTATCTCCAGGGGCTGGGGCCGCTGCCCGCGTTCGATGCGCTGGGGCGCCCGGCGTGGCTGTTCACCGAAACCGTGCACCAGGGCTGCACGCGCGCGGGCTATTACGAGGAAGGGACGTTCGCCAAGGAATACGGCGACCCCGAATGCCTGGTGGAGATCGGCTGCTGGGGCCCGGTGGTCCAATGCAACATCGTGAAGCGCGGGGCGATCAACCACATGGGCGGCTGTATGCGCGCGGGCGGCGTGTGCATCGGCTGCACCATGCCCGGCTTCCCGGACAAGTTCAGCCCCTTCTACAAGCGGCCGCCGGGCGCCTACTTCTCGAGCGGGGCCGCGAAATCGGTGGGCGCGGTGTTCAAGCGGCTGCGGCGCCTCAGCAACCACGAGGCCAACCGCGAGCCCCGGTGGGACATCTCCAACGAGATCCCGAGCGGCTGGGGCCACTCTCCGCGAAAGACCCAGATGGACCGCGTCATCCACTTCTTCTACGAAACCTGGCAGTACATGGGCTCGAAGAAGCCCGGCCGCCCGCCCGGCGAGGAAGATCGCTTCTGGGGCGCCGACCGGCCGGGGTTCAAGAGCGACTACAACGACGACAGCGTCGCTCGGGAGGATCCCGATGAGCGCCACTGAGGTCTGGGCGTCCTGGCGGATCTACATCAGCGTGGCCGCGCTGGTGGTGGTCATCGCCGCGTCGCTGCTGATCTTCATCCTGGTCACGGCACGGGCGATCCTCCGCGACGCGGTGCGCGCCCTGAACGCCGCCGAGACCATCCGAAAGAACACGCTGCCCATCTGGGGGTTGGAGACGACGAACGACGTGGCGGTGGAGATCCGGGACACCGTGCGCGCCATCGAGGCCAAGGGGGGAGCCCTGGCGGCCGCCCTGCAAGGCAAAGGCGCCGCGGTCAAGCGCTAGGGAGGAAGGCCACAAATGGAGTTCGATGCGGGCGCCGTGCGCGCGGTCTGGCTCGTCTCCCTCGGGGTCTTCCTCGTGGTCCTGGTGGTGGTCGCCGTCTTGCTGACCCTCATCCTGCGCACCGCTAAGAGCATCCGTGGCGGGGTGTCCGAGATCTGGAACGTCGGCCAGAAAGTCGCGAACAACACCATCCACATCTCGCTCCTGGACTCGACCAACCACATCGTCTCCGAGATCCTCGTGAACGCGGCCAACGTGGCCGGCGCCACCGGGGCCATCGCCGCCCACGCCCAGCAGTGCCCGCACTGTCCGTCGTGCGTCACCGCTCCCGGGGCCGCGTGATGAACACCTTCACCCTGCTGACCGTCCTTACCGTGGCCGCCGCGGCCGCCCTGTTCATTGCGCTGGTGGCGTTCCTGTTCGCCATCGTCGGCGAGCTGCGGGCGGTCGGGGGCACCCCCGTCAGCTACCTGGCCAAGATCCGCCTCGGCCTGCGGGCGATCGAGATGGAGACCGGGCACATCGTCCCCGAGGTCACGAAGCTGAACGGCACCCTGACTTCGATCCGCGACGGTTTGCTCGCGGTCGACGCGAACCTGGGCGCGGTGATCGCTGGCGTGTCCAGGCAGGTGGGCCGCTGATGGAGAACTCGAATTTCCCGGAGGCGGTCTTCACGGTGTGGAAGATCGGTCTGGCCCTCACCCTGGTCGTCTTCGTGCCCCTCGCCGTCTACTGGCTGCACATGCTCTGGCGGTCCGCGCGCTCGATCCAGCTCTACGCGCGCGAAGCGCTGGCGGCGGCCGGGGGGATCGCGAGCAACACGGTGAACATCCCCGCGCTGCTGGCCACGATATCCGTGGCCACGGAGATCCTGCAGGCAGCGGGCGAGGTCAACGCCAAGACGGCCACCATCGCGGACGTTCTCGCCGCCCGCGAGCAGGGGCGGTAGCGTGGCCCGCTTCGGAGGTTTCTCGTGCTTCTGATCCTCACCCTCGTCACCGTGGCGCTCGTGGTCCTCGCCCTCGCCGGTTACCTGAGCGCCGTCGCGTGGGCGCTCCACGATGCGCGCCGCAGCGTGGCCGCCATCGCGGATGGGTTGGAGGCGGTGGGCGGGCACACCGCACCCCTCGGCGAGAAGCTGACCATCATCAATGGGGCGCTTTCCGCGCTTCGTGACGGGCTTCGATCCGTCGACGGCCATCTTGGCCGCGCCGCCGGCGTGTTCCGGCTCTAGGACCTCCACCCACATGTGCTTCAAGAACCTGCCCGTCGACTTCGACGCCAACGGCAAGGCATCGCTCCGCGGCGGCATCCCCAACCCGTGGGACATCGCGGGCGCGGGACCGGTCGGCGTTCCGAAGCAGCTCTCCCACGAGGACGTCGAGAAGCTCGTGCGGCGGAACGGGCACGTCAAGGACGTCGACTTCGACCCCGTCACGCGCGTCGCCGGCGCGCTGGCCTTCCACACCGTCGCCGACTTGAAGGCGCGCAAGGTGCTGGAGGCGCGCTCGGTGGCCACCCTGTTCCGCGGGTACGAGGTCATCATGGTCGGCCGCGATCCCCGCGACGCGATCTACATCACGAGCCGCGCCTGCGGCGTCTGCGGCGGCGTGCACTCCACGTGCTCCGCGCTGGCCACCGAGATGGCCATCGGCTGCGTGCCCCCGCCGCTCGGCATTCTCATCCGGAACCTGGCCCTGGCCATGGAGTTCCTCTACGACCATCCCCTCCACCTGCACCTGCTCGCGGGGCCCGACTACTCGGCGGCGATCATCGAGGGCACGAACCCCGGCCTGCTCGACCGCGCTCGCCGGACCGAGGCCCCCCACGCCGGCGTGCACGGCTATCGCACCATCGGCGCGCTCATGGAGGACATGAATCCGCTCTCCGGCGGCCTGTACCTGGAGGCGCTTTCGATGACGCGCGTGGCCCGCGAGGCCTACGTTCTCATCTGCGGCAAGTACCCGCATCCGCAGACCATCGTCCCCGGCGGAATGAGCTCCACGATCAACCTGACCGTGATGAACGAGATGTACCTGCGGTTCTCGCAGTTCTTCGATTACTCGAAGAAGATCACCGCGATCTGGGACGATCTCACCGACTTCTTCTACGAGGCCGATCCCCGGTACAAGCAGGTCGGCGCGCGGCGCGCGCACCTGATCGACACCGGCATCTTCGACGTGCCGGGCGCCTACGACGCGACCTATGCCGGCGCCACCTCGTGGGGCGAGAAGCGATGGGCCACGCCGGGCGTGATCATCGACGGCGAGCTGGTCACGACCGACCTGCACCAGATCAACATCGGCCTGGAGGAGTTCGTCTCCGCTTCTTATTACGAGGAGTGGACGGGCAGCGGACAGAAGCAGCGCTTCCCCACCGACCCCGCGGGCAAGCCGATGTCTCCGTACCACCCCTGGAACAAGGTGACCAAGCCGCGACCGGGGGGCCAGAGCTGGAAGGAGAAATACACCTGGGACACCGCACCCCGGTGGGACCGGAACGCTATGGAGACCGGCGCCTACTCGCGGCTGTGGACGACAGCGGTGGCCCAGAAGCTGCCGGCGAATCCGTTCATCGAGGCCACCGGGAAATCGCTCAAGGTCCGCGTGCCCAAGGGCGCTTTGCCGGAGATGGAGATCGAGTGGCACGTTCCTCCGGTTTGGAACGCCTTCGAGCGCAACCGGGCGCGCGCGCACTGCGTCGCCTTCACGGTCATGGTGGCGATGAACAACTGGATGGCGGCCATGGACCGCCTGAAGATCGGCGACACGAAGACGAGCACGCCGTTCGAAATCCCGAAGCGGGGCGAGCAGCTCGGGGTAGGGTTCTGGGGCGCAGGCCGCGGGTTCCTGACCCACCATCTGGTCCTCGACCGCGGTGCGGTGGCCAACTACCAGATCCTCACGCCATCCACCTGGAACGCGTCGCCGACCGACACCTGGGGCCAGCCCGGGCCCTACGAAGAGGCGGTGCTGAACACTCCCCTGCTCGAGGAGAGCGACGACCCGGAGAAGTTCCGCGGCATCGACGTGCTGCGGGCGATCCGCAGCTTCGATCCCTGCATGCCGTGCACCACGCACATCCAGTCCGAGGCCGGCCTGATCACGCGCGAGGTGAATACGTGCGCGTGCGGCATCGATGACTGACCCCGCGGGCCCGCGCGGGCTGCGTCACGAGCGCGGGCACACGCTGGTGGGGGCAATCGGCTACCGCTTTCTGCGCGACCACTCCGCGAGCATGATCGCGCTCGACCGGCTGTTCCTCGGGGAATGGCCGGACGGGGTCGTCGTGGAAGACTTGAGCTACGGTCCCATCGCACTCGTGCCGCGCCTGGAGGAGGGTGGTTTCGAGCGCGTCATCCTGCTGGGCGCCGTGTCCCGGCCCGGCCGCGCGGCGGGCTCGGTGACCACCTACCGGTGGGACGGCATATTGCCCGGCGCCGAAGACATCCAGGCCGCGGTGGCGGAAGCGGTCACCGGCGTCATCTCCCTCGACAACGCGCTCGTGATCACCCGGCACTTCCGCGCGCTTCCCGACGACACCATCGTGCTGGAGATCGAGCCCGAGACGGAAGCGTTCGGCGAGGAGCTGACGCCGGAGGTCGAAGCCGCGGTGGCGCAGGCGTGCGTCCTCGTGCGCGTGCTGGTCGAAGGCGCCCGCAATGCCGACCTCCCGCGCGCGGCGATCGGCGGCCGCCCCCGGGTCGAAGTCGCCGCGCCGCTGTCGCCATGAACGACGTCCCGGATGCTGGTCCGTCGCCGGACCGCGACGTCGTCCTAGACGTGGACCGGTTGATCACCTCCCTCCAGGAGCATCCCGATCCCGCCGTGGGCAGGCAGGTGCGCGAGCTGCTGGAGGGGATCGATGCCGTTCACCGCATCGGGCTCACCCGGATGCTCACCGCCATCCAGGGAATGGCGGGCGAGGCCTTCATCAACCGTTTGGTGGGCGATCCCGCGATCCGGTTCCTCCTGATGTCCTACGAGCTCCTCGCCGTCGATCGCCGGATCATGGCGGAGGAGGTGCTGGACACGGTGCGCGGTCCCCTCCACGGGGCCGGCGTGGACGTGGAGATCGTCGAAGTCGTGGGGGGTGTGGTGTACGTGCGGCTGCACGGCGCCGAGCACTGCGCGCTGCCCCTGGCATCGGTCCTGGCGCAGCTCGAGGGGGCGCTGCGCGCAGACTTCGTGGGCTTCCAGGAGCTCGTGGTGCGCGACCGCGCGCGGGCCGTGGTCACCCCGCTCATCTCCCCCGATGCTCTCCGGCGTGCGCGCCGTCCGGTCTTCCGGTACGCCCTGTCCCTTGCCGAGCTGCCTCCGGGTGGGATCAAGGCGGTCGAGGTCGAGGGTCACCCGGTTCTCTTCGCGAACGCCGGAGGCGACGTCCTCGCGGTGGCGAATCGCTGCGGAGAGAGCCCACTGCCCCTCGAGTTCGGGACACTGTCGGGCGTCGAGCTGCGCTGCTCCTGGCACGGGTGCGTCTACGACATCCGCACGGGGAAGCGCCTCGACCGGGACGGGGATCGCCTGCGCGTCTTCCCGGTGTCGATCGAGGACGGCGAGATCCGCATCGCCGTGGACACGGTGGCCGCGGCCCCGCTGCCGCTGCGCGTGTCGGGGACGCCGCGGTGAAGACGCTGATCGCGGGGTTCGGCAACGTCCTCCGCCGGGACGACGGCTTCGGCGTCGAAGTGATCCGGCGGCTCGAGCAGGAAGGCGTCGGGACCAACGTCACGCTGCTGGAAGTCGGAACGGGCGGCATCCGTCTGGCGCAGGAGCTCATGACTCCGTACGATCGCCTGATCATCGTGGACGCGATGAGCCGTGGGCAACGGCCGGGGTCGGTCTCCGTGCTCGCCGTCGAAGGCGTGGAGCGGGTGCGCGAAGTGGACATGCATGCGGCCGAGCCGTCGCGGGCGTTGGCGCTCGCTCGCGCGCTCCGCCCGCTCCCCCCGCAGATCCTCATGGTGAGCTGCGAGCCCGCGGAGATGGACGAGCTCTCCATGGAGCTGACGGGTGCGGTGGAGGCCGGCGTCGTTCAGGCGTTGAGCGAGATCCGGAGGCTCACGCGTGACTGATCGGCCGAACGCGCCCGGCCTCCCCGCGCAGGACGAGATCCTCCAGGTCCTCTTCTGGCTGCGCGGAGAGCGGCTGGCCCAGGACGCGAGCGCGGCGGAGCTCGTCCGGTTCGTATCGCTGCCGCTCGCCGAGGTCGAGCAGGTCCTGCGGCGCCTCGCCGCGGTGGGGCTCGTCACGGCAACCGACAGGACGGGGACGGGCGATGAGGCCGCGTCGCGCTTCCGGCTCTCCGACGACGGCGTGCGGGAGGGCGGCCGCCGCTTCGCGGACGAGTTCGCCGACCTCACGCGCCCCGGCCACGGGGAGTGCGGCGATCCCGAGTGCGAGTGCCGTCGCACCGGCAACACCGACGACTGCCAGAGCCGCTCGGTGAACTGAGGCGCGAGAATGCACGGTGTCATCTTCGCGGAGCTCCGGAAGTACGTAAAAGACCGCCTCGGTGTGCCGGCGTGGGACCAGGCCCTGGTAAGTGCGGGCATGCCGGGCAAGGTCTTCCTGCCGTTCCAGGAATACCCGGACGAAGACGCGTTCAAGATGGTGAAAGCGCTGGTCACCGCGACGGGCCGACCGGCCAGCGTCGTCCTCGAGGATTTCGGCGCCTTCATGGCCCCCCATCTCCTCGCCATGTACGAGCCGTTGATCGAGCCGGGATGGCGGACCCTCGACGTGGTGGAGCACACCGAGGAGACGGTGCACACCGTCGTGCGGAGTCGCAATCCGGGCGCCGCGCCTCCCTACCTTCGCGCCGTGCGGACGACGGTGGACGAAGTAGTGGTGCACTACACCTCCACTCGCCGGCTGTGCGACATCGCCAGAGGGATCGTGCGGGGCCTGGCCACCTATTACGTGGAACACATCACGATCGACGAGCCGGAGTGCATGAACCGCGGCGGGCTCGAGTGCCGGCTCGTGGTCAGACGGATCTGAATCGAGGACGGCTCGGCCAGGGCGGGATCACTTCGGCGAGCCCTTCATCAGCTCGCGACGGACGAGCGCGTATCCGAGCCCGGCGGCCATCTGCCCGCGCAGTTGCCCGAAAATCTTTCGCGCCGCGGCGTGATCGCCGGCGCCGTCCAGCGCGCGCGCGGTCAGCCACTGGATGTAGACATCGCCCTGGTTCGCCTGGCGCAACTCCGCCAGGGCCTCGGGGTACCTCCGCTCTTCGAGCAGGAGACCCTGAGTGCGAATGCCGCCGCACCGGCAACACCGACGACGGCCACACCCGCACCGCGAACAAGCGCGACGCCTTCCGGGAGGCGGATTCATTGCGGAAGCCCAACATACGTCAGAACGCGGCGGTGACACCCACCCTGAGCGTGCGTGGCTCCACCGGGTGCGTGTGGATATCCTCGACCCCTGCCTCGTCCTCGCCCCGCAGCCGTGACCTGTAGAAGTAGTCGATGTCGGTCACCTTGGCATCGAACAGGTTGAAGACGTCGAGCTTCACCTGCCAGCGCTTGCCCAGCCTGTAGCCCGCCTGGGCCGTGACCAGCGTGGAGGAATCCGAGCGCACGCTGTCGTCCTCGATCAGCGGCCGCCCGCCGAACCGGCGCAGCCGCACGCCACCCAGGCAACGGCCGGATCTGGCGGCGATCCCCGCCGCGGCCACTCCTTCCACGGCCCCGGGGATTCGGTCTCCGACGGAATCGTCGTCGCGGAATCGGCCCCGCGAGTAGGCATAGCTCGCGTCGAGGGTCAGCCAGGGCCTCGGGCTGACGTCGACCGCCAGCTCCACGCCGACACGGCGGGAGGGACGGCCCGCCTCGGTGTTGCCGGCGTCGCCCACGAACAGCAGCTCCGAGTCGATGTCGAGACCCCACAGGGCGACGGTCGCATGCGTGCCCGGCAGGGCCAGGGTGCGCAAGCCCAGCTCGCCGCCCTTCGATCGGACGAGAGGATCCACGCGCTCCGCGGGTTCTCCGCTTACCGGGTCCACGGTGATGGTGGCGCCGCGCGCGTCGTTGCTGTGGAAGCCCGTTCCGAAATTCAGGTACAGTTCGCTGCGGCGCCACGGGCCGAGCACGGCCGTGAGCTTGGGACTGAGCAGGGTAGCCGTCTCGACGCCCGAGTTGCGCGGCTCGATGGACTCGACGTCGAAGCGATAGGCGTCGCCCCGCAGGCCCGCGGTCGTCCGCAGCCATGGCGTCCACTGGACGCCGGCTTGGGCGTACAGTGCCCCGCTTGTCTGCTGCACGGCGTCCGCGCGCACGGACTCCAGCCGGCGGCGCGCGGTCGTGTGGTACAGGCTCACGTCGCCGATGTCGTCGTGGCGGCCCGTAAGCCCGACCCGGGACTCGACTTCCCGCCCCTGCCAGGCGAACGCCCACTGTCGGCTCGCTTCCAAGCCGAACACCCGCCGGTCGTCCACCTGCTCGAACTGGTCGCCGTTGACCGGATCATCCAGGAAGTAGGTGAAGTTCGAGAACAGATCCAGCCTGGAGTCGATGGCATAGGCCTCCACGCGGGAGAGCGACGACCCGCGGCTGCGCTGGCCGGCGAAGGACAGGCTATAGCGATGGGACTGGCCCCCGTCGCTCGGGTCGATGAGGCCGTAACGCCCGATCGAGCCGTCGGTGATGGCGCGCAGGGGCACCTGATCGGTGGAGAGCCACTCGGCGTCGTAACCCATGAACGTGACGTCGTATCCGCTGCGCACGTCCCCCCGGCTGTAGCGCAGGATCCCGTTCAGCTTGCGGAAGTCGTCGCCGCGGTCCCAGGGGCCGTCGTTGTGCAGGGCTTCGAAGGCGTAGAGCAGGTCGCCGCTCCCCACCCGTGACGAGCTCGCGAAGAGGCCGCGGCGGTAGCCGTTCTCGCCTCCCTCGAGCTTCAACAGCGGCTGCTCGAGCACATTGAGGTAGCTCG
>JANMPI010000431.1:0-1784 GCA_031369785.1 Acidobacteriota bacterium | reverse complement strand
CTCGATGACGAGGTCGCCGAGGCGGGGGCCGGGTGGGATGGTGATCTCCGCCCCGCCGGAGGACTTGTCCGCCGCCTGCTGCTCGGCCAGCAGCTCCTCGTAGCGCGTGAGGCGGGCCTTGCCCTTGGCCTGCCGCGCGCGGGGCGCCATGCGCACCCACTCCAGCTCGCGCTCGAGCGTGCGCTGGCGGTTGCTGGTCTCCTTCTCCTCCAGCGCGAGCCGGTTCTTCTTCTGCTCGAGCCAGGACGAGTAGTTGCCTTCCCAGGGGATGCCGGCGCCGCGGTCCAGCTCGAGGATCCAGCCCGCGACGTTGTCCAGGAAGTAGCGGTCGTGGGTCACGGCCACCACGGTGCCCTTGAACTCCTTCAGGAACCGCTCGAGCCAGGCCACCGACTCCGCGTCGAGGTGGTTGGTCGGCTCGTCGAGGAGGAGCATGTCGTTGGGCTGCAGCAGCAGGCGGCACAGCGCGACGCGGCGCTTCTCGCCGCCCGAGAGCTTGTCCACCTTCACGTCCGGCGCCGGAAGCCGCAGCGCGTCCATGGCGGCCTCGACGTGGCGGTCGAGCTCCCACAGGTTCTGGGCATCGATCTGGTCCTGCAGGCGCCCGAGCTCGTCGGCGTTCTCGTCGGACCAGTCCGCGGACAGCTCCTCGTACCGGGCGACGATCTTCCGCTGCGCGGCCACCGCCTCGTCGACCACCTCGGCCACCGTCTTCCCCGGCGTGAGCTGCGGCTCCTGGGGGAGGAAGCCGATCTTCGTGCCCGCGGCGGCAAAGGCCTCGCCCGCGAAGTCCTTGTCCTCGCCGGCCATGATGCGGAGGACGGTGCTCTTCCCCGCGCCGTTGGCGCCGAGGACGCCGATCTTGGCCCCGGGATAGAACGAGAGCCAGATGCCCTTCAGGATCTCCTTCCCCTGGGGGGTGATCTTGCGAAGATCCTTCATCGTGAAGATGTACTGCGGTGCCATGCTCCTCCAACGGAAACCGACATTCTCTCATAGGCGCGGTACGCTGAACGGGTGACCCAGGAGCGCCGGCCGTACTCGCAGCACGAGCTGCGCCTCGAGAAGATGCTCTCGTGGCTGTGGGCGGGCGGCTGGCCGGCGAAGGTGTGGGCGCTCGTCCCCGGCGCCACGGACGTCCACCTCATCGAGAAGCGCATCGTGGTGGCGGGGCGCGATCCCGGGCGGCCGCCGCTGCGCATCGCTTTCGCCTCCGATCTCCACCTCGGGCCCACGACGCCGTCCGGCGTGCTCGACAACGCGTTCGCGCTGCTGCGGGCGGCGAAGCCGGACATCCTCGCCCTCGGCGGCGACTACGTCTTCCTCGGCGCCACCCAGGATCGCGTGCGCGAGCTCAACGACCGGGTGACCGCGGTCGATGCGCCAATCAAGGTCGCCGTCCTCGGCAACCACGACTTCTGGGCGCGCCCGGCGCGGCTGGAGGTCGCGCTGTCCGGCGCGGGCACGATCGTGCTCGTGAACGAGGCGATGCGCCTGCCCCCGCCGCACGACGACATCGCCATCATTGGCCTCGACGACCCTTTCACGTCGGAGGACCGCGTGGCCGGCGAGAGGGCGGTGGACAAGGCTCTGGCCGAGGTCGCGGACGCGGCGGTCAAGATCGCGATCTGCCATTCGCCGGACGGCCTGTCCTGGCTCCGCGGGAAGGGCGTGCGATTCATGATGTGCGGTCATACCCACGGCGGGCACCTGGCGCTTCCCGGAGGCAAGCCCCTCATCATGTCGAGCCCCATGGGCCGCCTCTACCCGTGGGGCTTCCACGA
>JANMPI010000414.1:0-1643 GCA_031369785.1 Acidobacteriota bacterium | reverse complement strand
GCCGCGTCCCTCGTCGTGACGCACGGTGACCTGCTCGAGTACCTGCGCGCGCAATCGCCGGCGTCCCTCGGCGGCGTGTTCGCGGCCCAGGTCGCGGAGCACCTTCCCCCCGCCGTCCTGCAGGCGATGCTGGGCGAGTCCATCCGCGTCCTGCGTCCGGGTGGCGTGCTCGTCCTCGAGACCGTGAACCCGAGCTCGCCGGCCGGCTTCTTCGACGTCTACATCCGAGACCTGACCCACGAGCGTCCGCTGCATCCCGACACCCTGCGCTTCCTGGCCGCCGCGCAGGGGTTCACCGACGTGCGCATCGAGCTGCGCTCGCCGGTGGATGCGGCGTCGCGGCTGCAGCCGATCCCGATCGCCGGCCTGCCGAGCGCGACCGCGGACGCGATGAACGAGAACGTGGCGCGCCTCAACGCCGTGCTTTTCGCGCCGCGGGAGTACGCGCTCATCGCTCGCCGCTAGTGGCCCGCCTCGCCTTCTGCTCGCCGCTGCCTCCGGAGCCGACCGGGATCGCCGATTACGCGGTCGAGGTGCTGGCGCTGCTCGCCGGCCGCCACGAGATCGACGTCTTCCATGAGCAGGCGTCGGTCGCGCCGGGCACGCTGCCCGCGGGGGTGGGCGTCTTTTCCGCCTCGACGCTGGCCGATCGTCATCGCGCGCGTCCTTACGATCTCGCCATCCACCAGCTCGGCAACGGGCGCGCGCATGCGTTCGTGTACCCGCTGCTCGCGCAGGTCCCCGGCCTCCTCGTCCTGCACGATCTCGTCCTGCATCACTCGCGGGCGGCGATGCTGCTCGATACCGAGGCGGGGCGCGCGTATGCGGCCGATCCGTCCCGCGCCGCGCTTCGGGATGCGGCCCGCGGCGGAGAAGACGCGTACGAGGCGGAAGTGGCGTTCAGCCATCCGGCGGCGGCGGGCCGGGTGGTGGCGGCGCACCTGAATACGATCGGCGACCTGCTGCCTTATGCCTATCCGCTCTTCCGCCTGCCGGTGGCGGTGTCACGCGCGGTCGCGGTGCACAACGGGGCAATGGCGTGCGCGATCTCCGAGGAGATCCCCGGGACGCCGATCACGCGGCTCGTCATGCCCGCGGCTCGCGTCGCCGTGGCCGATGGCGCGGCACGCGCGGCCCGACGAGCGCTCGGCATCGCCGATGACGCGCTGGTCGTCGGGTGCTTCGGCCTGCTGACCCGGGAGAAGCGCGTCGAGACGGCGGCACGCGCGGCGGCGCGCGCGGCGGTCGATTTCCCATCGCTGCGATTGCTGCTGGTGGGACCGGTGACGGAGGCGGAGCGGCTTGATCAAGCGCTGGCCTCCTGCGGGATGCGCGAGCGCACGATCCTCGCGGGACGAGTGCCGATGGCTGCCCTGGCTGCGCACATCGAGGCCGCGGACATCGTCGTGCACCTCCGCTACCCCACCGCGCGGGAGACCTCGGCGGCGCTTTTGCGTGTGCTCGCCCAGGGACGGCCCGCGGTGATCTCGGACATCGAGAACTTCGCCGAGATTCCCGAAGACGCGGCCATTCGCGCGGACACATCCGACGAGGAGGGCGCGGTGACGCGGGCGATCCTGCGGCTGGCGTCGAGCAGCGCGCGGCGGGAGCGGATGGGCGCGCGTGCGGCCGCGTTCGTGGCG
>JANMPI010000392.1:0-12090 GCA_031369785.1 Acidobacteriota bacterium | reverse complement strand
ACCAGTCGCCGGCGTGCCTGAACGTCGTGGACTTCCGCGATCCGGTGCGGGCGCGATTGATGCTGTTCAACGACGTGTCCCATTACGCGGATCACCCGCGGGACGCGTCGCACAATCTCTCGCGGTGGTGGGACGACTGACTAGCGGTTGACCAGGGAGTGGATGTTTCCGTCGGGGTCCTTGAACCACGCGACCTTCATGTCCCCGGAGGCATGGATGTCCCCGTTCCGGGTGAGCCCCGGAAACTCGTAGTGCTCGAAGGCGACGCCTTTGGCGGCCAGCGCCCGGACGATGTCTTCGAGGCCGGGGCCGACCGGCCACGTCACCGCCGTCGCCTGGTTGGTGCCCGCGAATTCCGACTGGTAGACGAGGAGCGTCCCTTCGCCGGCGCGATAGGTCACGACCATGGGCTGCGACGCCTCGGCAACCGCGAGGCCGAGGGTCTCTTCGTAGAACTTCCGCGCCGCCTTCATGTTCCCGACTCCGACCGTTGCCACGGCACTCGCGTTTTTCAGCACTTCGCCTCCCCGTCGTCGATGCTACCGGAGTATGCGCGCGCTAGGATGGGCGCATGAGCATCGAGCAGCGGTCGCTGGGCAAACAGGGGCTCCGCGTGTCGGCCATGGGGCTCGGATGCATGGGCATGTCGGAGTTCTATGGCGCCACCAACGAGGGGGAGGCGATCGCCACCATCCATCGCGCGCTCGACCTCGGCGTGACGTTCCTGGATACGGCGGACGCGTACGGCCCCTTCGCCAACGAGCAGCTCGTGGGCAAGGCGATCCGCGGGCGTCGCGAATCAGTGGTCGTAGCGACGAAGTTCGGCAACCAGAGAGGCCCGGACGGCGCGTTCGTCGGGGTCAACGGCCGGCCGGAGTACGTCCGCAAGGCGTGCGAAGGATCGCTGCAGCGGCTAGGCGTCGACGTCATCGACCTCTACTACCAGCACCGCGTGGACCCGAAGACGCCCATCGAGGACACCGTCGGCGCGATGGCCGCCCTGGTCCGCGAAGGGAAGGTCCGCTACCTCGGGCTGTCGGAGGCCGCGCCGCCGACCGTCCGGCGCGCGCACGCCGTCCATCCCATCAGCGCGCTGCAGACCGAGTACTCGCTCTGGACGCGGGACCAGGAGGACGAGGTGCTGCCCACCGTCCGCGAGCTTGGCATCGGGTTCGTCGCCTACTCCCCGCTCGGCCGCGGGTTCCTGAGCGGACGCTTCAAGTCGATGGACGACCTCGCGCCCGATGACTACCGGCGCCGCTCGCCGCGTTTCCAGGGCGCGAACTTCCAGAAGAACCTCGACCTCGTGGCGCGCATCGGGGAGATCGCGGCCGAAAAGCGCGTGACGCCCTCGCAGCTCGCCCTGGCCTGGGTGCTGCATCGCGGCGAGGACATCGTCCCCATCCCGGGCACCAAGCACGTGCGCTACCTGGAAGAGAACGTGGGCGCCCTGGCGATCCGTCTGTCCGCGGACGACCTGCGGCGGATCGACGCCGCGGCGCCACGGGGAGCGGCGCGCGGCGACCGTTACGCGGACATGAGCACGGTCAATCGCTGATCGCGGCCGCGACCCCCGCGAGGAGCTCGTAGCAGCGCACGCGCGCGGCGTGATCGTAGACCTGGGACACGACCATGAGCTCGTCGGCGCCGGTGCGGGCGACGAACCCGGCGAGGCCGCTCGCGACCTCATCCGCGGTGCCGGCGAAGGTGCAGGACAGGGCCTGGTCGAGGATCGCGCGCTCCATGGGACCGAGCCCGCGCTCGTAGTCCTCCACCGGCGGCGGGAGCTGACGTGCCCGACCGGTGCGGAGGCTGACGAACGCCTGCTGCACCGAGGTCATCAGGAGTCGCGCCTCGCGCTCGGTGTCCGCCGCGAACACGTTGACGCCGAGCATGACGTACGCGGTCGGGTTGGTCTCCGACGGCCGGTACGACGACCGGTACACGTCGATGGCTTCCTTCATATGCGCGGGCGCGAAGTGCGACGCGAAGGCATACGGGAGGCCCAGCGCGGCCGCGAGCTGCGCGCCGAAGAGGCTCGAGCCGAGGATCCACACCGGCACGCGTGAGCCCGCGCCCGGGACCGCGCGCACGCGCTGCCCCGGTTCCGGCGTGTCGAGGAAGGCCATCAGCTCCACGACGTCCCGCGGGAACTGATCGGACGCCTCGAGATCGCCGCGCCGCAACGCCGCCGCCGTCGTCTGATCGGTGCCGGGAGCGCGGCCCACCCCGAGATCGATGCGGCCCGGAAACAGCGCGTCGAGGGTGCCGAACTGCTCGGCGATGACCAGCGGGGAGTGGTTGGGCAGCATGATGCCGCCGGCGCCGACCCGGATCGACGAAGTCCCGCCCGCGACGTGCGCGATCACGACCGACGTCGCGGCGCTGGCGATGCCCGGCATGTTGTGGTGCTCGGCCAGCCAGAATCGCCGGTAGCCGAACCCCTCGGCGTGGCGCGCGAGGTCGAGCGTGTTGCGGAACGCGGCCGCGGCGTCGCTGCCCTGGACGATGGGCGCGAGGTCCAGGATCGAGAGAGGGACCACGCTACCCCGCGAGCGCGGTGCGGACGTGGCCCAGCAGCGCGAGCGAGGTGAAGGGCTTCTCGAGCAGCAGCGTCCCCGTCTCCAGCACGCCGCGGTGCGCGAGCACGTCGTCCGTGTATCCCGACATGTAGAGCACCTTCAGCCCCGGCCGGGCCGCGACCAGCGATTCGGCGAGCACCCGCCCATTCATCCCCGGCATCACCACATCGGTGACGAGCAGGTGGATGACCTCGGGATAGCCGAGCGCCATCTGCAGGGCCTCCTCGCCGCTCGCGGCCGCGAGCACGCGGTAGCCGTGCTCCTCGAGCACGTCGGCGGCGAGGGCGCGCAGCGCGCTCTCGTCCTCGACCAGCAGGACCGTCTCCCAGCCTCTCGCCGGCGTTCGCTCCTCGGGCCCCGGAGGCGACACCTGGTCGTCGACCCGCGGCAGGAAGATCTTGAACGTCGTGCCGCGCCCTGTCTCGCTGTAAACCCACACGTAGCCCCCGGCCTGCTTCACCGCGCCGTACACCATCGCGAGGCCGAGGCCGGTGCCCTTTCCCTCCGTCTTCGTGGTGAAAAAGGGCTCGAAGATCCGGGCCAGGACCTCCTTGTCGATCCCGCACCCGCCGTCGGTGACGGCCAGCATCACGTAGCGGCCGGGGACCATCGGCTCGTGCCGGGACCGGTCGCTGCCGTCGAGCTCGGCGTTAGCGGTCTCGATCCGCAGCCGCCCGCCGTCGGGCATGGCGTCCCGGGCGTTCAGGCAGAGGTTCATCACGACCTGCTCGATCTGCCCCGCGTCGGCCTTGACGTGGCCGATCTCCCCCTGGGAGACGAGCGCGAGCTCGATGTCCTCGCCGATCAGACGCGCGAGCATCGGCTCCAGGCCCCGAACCAGCGCTCCCAGGTCGAGCACCTTGGGATCGACGACCTGCCGGCGGCTGAAGGCCAGGAGCTGGCGCGTCAGCCCCGAGGCGCGTTGCGTCGCCTTCAGGATCTGCTCGAGCTTTCCCTGCTGCCCGGCGGCGGCTTGGCGCATCAGGAGCTCGGTGTAGCCGAGGATCACGCCCAGGGAATTGTTGAAGTCGTGGGCGACTCCGCCGGCCAGGCGCCCGACGGCCTCCATCTTCTGCGACTGGCGGAGCTCGTCGTCGCTGCGGCGCCGCTCGGTGACGTCTTCGCCGACGCTCGCGGTGCCGATCGCTTCCCCGGAGGGCGAGCGCAGCGTCATGTTGCTCCACCGGATCAACCGCCGCCCGCCGTCGCGGGTGACGATCTCGGCCTCCTGGTGCGACGCCTCGGGCGCGTCCGCCAGCACGGCGGCAAAGATGTCCCTCTGCTGTGGAGACTCGGGGGGCATGAAGATGTCGAACCAGCTCCGCCCCAGGACCTCTTCGCGCGCCCATCCCGTCGTTTCCAGCAGGCAGTCGTTGCAGTAGGTGATGCGTCCGTCCTTGTCCAGCATCGCCGTCATGAGGTTCAGGTTCGCGAGCATGCTGCTGAACCGCCGCTCGCTCTCCCGGAGCTCGTCCGCGATGCGCTTGTTCTCGGTGATGTCGCGGAAGTACACCGCGATGCCCTGGTCGGAGGGATAGGCGCGGATGCTCACCCAGATGCCGAGCGGCGCGAAGTATTCCTCGAAGGTCACCGTGCGGCTGTCCCTGATGGCGCGGGCGTACTCCCTCTGGAAAGTGGAGCCGACGGCTTCGGGGAACACCGTCCAGGCCACGTTGCCGATGAGCTTCTCGCGGCTTCCCAGCAGCCGCTCCGCCTCGTCGTTCACGAAGGTGAACCGCCACTCGCGGTCCATGGTCAGGAAGGCGTCGGTGATGCTGTCGAGCGTGTTGGAGAGGCGCTCGGTCAGTCGTCGTGCGTCCTCCGCCGCCTGCTTGCGGTCGGTGATGTCCTGTATCGCGCCCTGGACGCGGCAGATTTCGCCCGCGGCGTCCCGCTCCGCCTCGCCGATGGCGCGCACCCATCGTGGGGTTCCGTCGGCCATCGCCACCTGCGCCTCGACGTCGAACGGAGTGGCCTGGCGCATGCACTGCAGCAAGGTGCTGGCGAAGGCCGCGCGCGATTCCGGGAGGAAGTAGAGGCTCGCTTCCTCGACCGTGGGCGCGGCCCGGCGTCGTACTCCGAGGATCGCGCGCGCCTGGGGCGACAGCATCAGCTTGCCCTCCGGCAGCTCGACCGACCAGGCCCCGACGCGGCAGAGCCGGTTGGCCACGCGCAGCAATGTCTGTCGGCGGTCGCGGTGGCGGCGTTCGCGAGCGCCCGGCGGGGCGGGGGAGGCCGCGGGCACGAGGTTCGGCATGAGGGTCGCTACGGTACCAGAATGTGCCCGGTCTCCGTGATCAATATGGCTCACCGCGCCGCTCCGGCGGCCACGCCGTATCTTGCGCTCGCGCGGCCAAGGAGATACCGTCGCCGCCTGACGAAGGTCCCGGCGGTCCGTGCGCCCGCGAACCCGATCCTTTCTCCCCGCGACGTGCCGCCGTCGCGTCCCGACTTCGAGGTCATCGGCGTCTTCAACCCCGGTGTCCTCGTGAGCGACGGCGAGACGCATCTGCTGCTCCGGGTGGCCGAGCGGCCCCGCGCGATCCCGCCGGACGAAGTGGCGGCGCCCGTCTACGACGCGGCCGCGGGAGCCATCGTCGTGCGGCGGTGGCGCCGTGGCGCTCCGGGAGTGCGCACGGAGGATCCACGGGTGATCGTGGCCGGCGGTGCGACCTGGCTGACCTCGATCTCGCACCTGCGGTGGGCGCGCTCGCACGACGGCTCGCGCTTCGTGGTCGATGGCGAGCCCGCGCTGACCGCGAGCAGTGTCCTTGACGAGTTCGGCGTGGAGGACGCGCGCGCGACGCGCATCGGCGGCGAGTGGTGGATCAACTACACGGCGGTCTCGCGCTGGGGCATTGCCACCGCGGCGGCCGTGACAGGCGACTTTCGCGCCCTCGAGGCCCGCGGGATCTGGTTCGCGCCCCCCAACCGTGACGTGACGCCGTTCCCGGAGACGATCGCCGGCCGCTTCGCGACGCTGCATCGCCCCATGCCGGAGGGGCTGGGCGCGCACGCGATCTGGTACGCGTCGTCGCCTGACCTCGTGTCGTGGGGCGGTCATCGGCCGGTGGCGGGCGCGCGCCCGGGCGCGTGGGACGGGGCGAAGATCGGCGGAGGGGCGCCGCCCTTCCGCGTGCAGGACGGCTGGCTCGCCCTCTATCACGGCGTCGACGCCCACTCGCGTTACGCGATCGGCGCCCTCCTCCTCGATCCCCGGGAGCCCTGGCGTGTGCTTGGACGCTCGCGCGATCCGGTGCTGGCGCCGGAAGCGGACTACGAGCGCCATGGCTTCTTCGGGAACGTCGTCTTCACCTGCGGGGTAGCCCTCGAAGGCGACCGTGTGCGCCTCTACTACGGCGCGGCGGACACCGTCGTCGCGGCGGCGGACGTCTCGCTGAACGCGATCCTCGGCGGGCTCGCGTGACCTTCGAGCTGGGGATCAACTACTGGCCGCGCACGCGGGCGATGTACCTCTGGCGCGACTTCGACGCCGCCGAGGTCGCGGACGACATGGCCCGCATCGCGTCCATCGGCTTCGACGTGGTGCGGGTGTTCGCGCTGGCGGAGGACTTTCTCCCCGCGCCGGAGACGGTGTCCGCGCCGGCGGTGTCGCGGCTGGTCGACGTCGTGCGCCTGGCGGATGAAGCCGGGCTCCGCGCGATGCCCACGCTCGTGGTCATCAACATGAGCGGGTGGATGTGGCGGCCGGCCTGGATGCGCGGGCTCGATCTCTACGCCGACGAGCAAGCAATAGTCGCGCAGGAGCGTCTGGTCGAGACGTGCGCGCGCGCGCTGGCCGGCGGGAGCGGCTTGCGGGCGATCGACCTCGCGAACGAGATCGACGGGGCGCAGGTGCCGGCGACCCGCGAGGCCGCGCGGTCCTGGCTGGCGCGCATGGCCGCCGCCGCCCGCCGCGGCGCGCCCGGGGTGCCGGTGCAGGTCGGCGCCCACCTCCCGTCGCTGGCGGAGGCGAACAACATGCGCGTGGACGACATCGCGGCCGCCGCCGACGAGGACGTGATGCACGCCTATCCTCTTTATTCGGACGTGGCGCGCGGGCCGCTCGATCCGGAGCTGGTGCCGTTCAGCTGCGCCCTCGCCGCGGGGCTGGCCGGACGGGGCGCGGTCCTCATGCAGGAGTTCGGGCTCGCCACCACCGACGGCGCCGGCCGCTCCTTCGACGACGACTTTCTGGGACGACGGCTGCCCCAGTACCTCGCCTCCGAGGACGAGGGGGCGCGCTACTACGCCCAGGTTCTCGCCCGCCTCGTCTCGACCGGGGCGGCCGGAGCCTACGCCTGGTGCTACGCCGATTACGATCCGCGGCTCTTCGATCGTCCGCCGCTCGACCGCGCGATCCGCGAGCGAACCTTCGGATTGCTGCGCGCCGACGGCCGCGAGAAGCCGGCGGTCGAGATCTTCCGCCGCCTTCGCCGCGCGCGCGACACCGGAGGTCTGGTGAGCGGCGCCATCCCCGAGGTCCTCGACGTCCCCGCGGACGAGTACTACGAGGCGCCGACCCGACACTTCGCCCGCCTCTACGCGCGATGGCTGGAGCAGCCGGCGTGATCGCGCCCCTGCGGCGTTTCGCGACGAATCCGGTGCTCGTCCCGGAGGACGTTCCCTTCGCGCGGTGCAGCGGCGTGTTCAACGCCGGCGCGGTGGTGGACGAGCGCACCGGCCGCGTCGCCCTGCTCTTCCGGGCCTACGAGACCGACAGCGGCCGCTCCTCCATCGGCCTCGCGACGTCGGCGGATGGCGTGACCTTCGACGAGATCCGGGATCGTCCCGCGCTCGCGCGCGTGGAGCCGTACGAGGAGTGGGGCGTGGAAGACCCGCGCGTAGCGTGGCTGGCGGCCGAGAGCCGCTACGCGATCACCTACACCGGCCATTCGCCGGCCGGCCCGAAGCTGTGCCTGGCCACCACCGACGACATCCTCGACCCGTCGCGGTACCAGCGCCACGGGCCGCGCCTCGCGACCGAGAACAAGAACGGCGTCGTCTTCCCGGAGACGATCGGCGGCGCTTACGCGGTCCTCCACCGCCCGATGCCGCGGATCGTGCTCGCACGCGTCGCGGCCCTCGAGGACCCGTGGCCGGTCGACGGCGCCGTGCTCCTCGGGCCCCGCGCGGGGACCTGGCGCAGCTCGCGGGTCGGCGCCGGGGCGCCCCCGCTGCGCACGCGGATCGGCTGGCTGCTCGCCTTCCACGGCGCGACCGAGATCGCGGCCGGGAACGTCTATTCCATGGGCTGGTGCGTGCTGGACGCCGACGACCCCGCGCGCGTGCTCTACGTGTCGAAGGAGCCGGCCCTTGCCCCGGAGGCGGACTACGAGGTCCACCACGCGCCGTTGCCGCAGGTGGACATGGCGAATTTTCCAGGCGGCATCCGCGTGGTGTTTCCCTGCGGCCTCGTGGAGCGCGACGGCGACCTCATCGTCTACTACGGCGCCGCCGACCGCGTGGTTGCGGCCGCGCGTGTGCCGAAGGAAGCGCTGGTCGATTCGCTGGAAGCCGCGATCGCCCGCGGCGAGGGCGATGTCCCGTAGCGTGCGCGCGGCCGGCATCGTGCTCGCCGCGTGCTGCGCCTGCACGCAGCCGCCCGCCCCCGCGCCCAGCCGGTCGCCGCCGGTGACGATCAAGCTCGACCACCTGCGGGCGCTCCTCCTCGACCTGACCATGGCCGGCCGACCGGTGCGCGCGGTCGCGCTCTACGCCGAGGCTCCCGCGTACCGGCCCACCGCCTCGCCGGCCCGCGACGGTGGGGAAGGGATCGCCTGCGTCGACGACGCGGCGCGCGCCGCCATCGTGTTCCTTCGCGCGTTCGAGCGCTCCCGCGACCCGCGCGATCGCGAGGATGCGCTGGGCCTGCTCGCGTTCGTGACCGCGATGGAGCAGGGCGACGGCGAATACGTGAACTTCGTGCGCGCGGACGGACGTCCCAACCGCGCCGGCCCGACGACCGCTAAGGGCTTCTCGTACTGGGCCGCGCGTGCGCTCTGGGCCGAGGCGGAGGCGGTGCGCGTCCTGGGCGCCCGCGACCCCAACGTGGATGAAATCCGCCCGGCGCTCGATCGCACCGTCGCCCGTCTCGCCCGCGACATGGCGTCGCGCCACCTCGTCGCGGGCTCGACCACTGCGACCGCGGAGGCGCTCCTCGGCCTCGTCGCGTACCAGCGCGCGGCTCCGACGACGGAGCGCGCGGCGCTCGTCGCCCAGACCGCGGCTCTGCTCGTTCCCCTTGCCCGCGGCGGTCCCGCCCTCGCGCCGTGGGGGGCGCGCGCGGATCCGGGCGAGGACTGGCACGCGTGGGGCGCGCGGTCGACGCAGGCCCTGGCCGCTGCCGGGTCCGTCCTCGGACGCCGCGATCTGATCGAGGCCGCGCGGTCGGAGGCGGACGGCTTGTGGGCGCAGTCCCTTCTCGCCGGCGCGTGGCCGGCCACGATCGCCGCCGGTGGCGCCGCGCACGAGTTCCCGCAGGTCGCCTACGGGCATTCGCCGGTCGTCGAGGGCGCGCTCGCGCTGGCCGCGGCCACCGGGGAGCGGCGCTACGCGGTGATGGCCGGCCTCGCCGCGGGATGGTTTCTCGGCGCGAACGAGGGCGGGACATCGATGTACGACGACGCCAACGGGCGCGGCTACGACGGCATCGACGGACCGGCCCGGGTCAATCGCAACGCCGGCGCGGAGTCCACCATCGAGTCGCTCCTGGCCTTGGGCGCGGTGGCGCAGGACCCGGACGCCGCCGCGTACGCGCGCCATCGACCGGACGGAAAGCGCGTGGCGATCGCGGACGCACCGGCGCGCCAGGCGTTCGCGGGCGTCGACGGATCGCGCGTCGTGCTGATGCGCACCCCGACCGGCTTCGACATCGCGGAGACGCTGGTGGCCGACGGTGCCGCGACCCTCCTCTACTGGCCGCCGGCCAACCCGACGGAGCTTGCCGTCGCGCAACGCGTGACGGACCGCTGGAACGCCATCCATCCCGACCTGCGCGTCCGCGTCCAGCCCCTGCCCGCCGGCCGATCGTCGGAGGAGGTCCTGCTGGCCGCGATCGTGGCCCGCGCGACTCCCGACGTCTGCTCGAACGTCTCTTCCGCACTCGTGGCCCGCCTGGTGCGTGCGGGCGGCGTCCTCCGCCTCGACGACCGCGCGCCGACCGCGGCGCGCCTTCTGGAGCGCGCGTCTCCCGACATGCTGGTGGCGCTCGCTTCGCCGGGCGGGGGCATCCACTCGCTTCCGTGGAAGACGAACCCGCTCATGCTCATGTACAACGCGGGCATGCTCGCCGCGGCCGGGGTGGCGCCCCCGCGCACTCATTCGGAGCTGCTCGCCGTGCTGCGCCGCCTCGCGCGCGATACCGACGGCGACGGCCGGCTCGATCACTGGGGGCTGTGGGCGCCGCTCAAGACCACCTGGTTCGAGCGCTTCTTCGACTTCTATCCGCTCTACCTCGCGGGCTCGGGCGGACGCACGCTCGTCCGCGATCGGAAGGTCCAGTTCGACAACGAGGCCGCCGTCGCCGCCTTCGACGTTCTCGGGCGCGCGTTCAAGGACGGCCTGCTGCCGCGGGCGAACTTCGAAGGGCGCGATCCCTTCGTCGACGGCACCGTGGCCATGAAAATGGTGGGGCCCTGGTTCCTCTGGGAGCTGGAGCGGATGAAGGTCGCGGGCCTGCGGTACGGCGTGGCGCCGGTCCCCGTGCCCGATGGCGCGCGCGTGGAGGACGCCTATGCGTTCGCGGACCTGAAGGGGATCGCCGTCTTCTCGACCACGCGCTACCCCGAGGCGGCCGCCCGCTTCGCCGCGTTCCTGACCTCGCCGGAGGCCGATCGCATCCTCATCCAGGAGGCGGCGCAGCTCCCGTACCGCCGCGGCCTCGCCGGGGATCCGCGCCTGGCGGAGGCGATCGCGCGCTGGCCGGGCCTCGACCGCTACGCGGCCCAGGTCGAGCGCACCCGTGACGTGGACCTCGATCCCGACGTGGTGGAGATCTTCGACATCCTGTCCGAGGCCTACGAGGCCTCGGCGATGCACGGGCGCGTGCCGTCGGCGGACGCGGTGCGCCAGGCGGCGGCGGAAGCGCGCGAGGTGCTGCGTGCGCGCTGAGTCCCGGTCCGGCCTGCTCCTCGCCGCGCCCTACGCGGCCTTCCTGCTCGCCTTCAACGTCTACACGATGCTCTTCGCGGTCGCGCTCGTCTTCATGGACTGGGACCTGGTCACTCCGCCGCGCTTCGCGGGTGTGGACAACATCCGCCTCCTCGCCGTCGACGACCGCTTCTGGCGCGCGATCGGCAACACGCTGCTGTTCATAGTGCTCCACCTGCCGCTGCAGATCGTGATTGCCCTCGGGCTCGCCCTGGCCCTCGATCGCCCGCTCCGGTTCCGCTCCTTCTGGCGCGCGGCGTTCTTCCTTCCCGTCGTGATCTCCGGCGCGGTGTCACGATCCTCTGGAGCGCCGTCTACGCGACCGACGTCGGCCTCCTGAACACGGCCCTCGCCCATGTCGGCATCGGGCCCGTGGCCTGGCTCACCGACCCCGACATCGCCCTGCCCGCGCTGGCCGCGATGTTCACCTGGCGCAACGTCGGCTTCTACGTCGTCATCTACCTCGCCGGCCTCCAGTACGTGCCGCGGAGTTGCTACGAAGCCATCGCGCTCGAGGGCGCATCGCCGTGGCAGCGCTTCCGCTACGTGACTCTGCCGTCCCTGAAGCCACAGACCATCCTCGTGGTGACGCTGTCCACCATCAACGCGTTCCAGATCTTCATCGAGCCCTACGTGATGACCGGCGGCGGCCCGCTGCGGCGCACGCTCACCGTCGTCCTCTACATGTACCGCCAGGCGTTCTCGTACCAGAAGATGGGGTACGCGGCGACCCTCGGCCTGGCCCTCGCGCTGATCATCGCCGCCGTGCTCCTGGTCCAGCGCCGGCTGCTCGGGAAGGCGGAAGAATCGTGAGGCGCGCGCTGCTCTACGCGGTGCTCGGGGTCGCCGCGGCGACGTTCATCTATCCGTTCCTGTGGATGGCGGCCACGACGTTCAAGCCCGGCTCGGAGGTGGGGACGCTCTCGCTCATCCCCGATCATCCGACCCTCGACAACTACCGGACGATGTGGTCGCGGGCGCGCGTCGGCCGCGCGCTCCTGAACAGCCTCCTCGTGGCCACGGTGAACACGACCGCCGTTCTCGTCTTCGGGTCGATCACCGCCTACGCGCTGGCCCGGTTGCGCTTCCCGGGGCGCGGTCTCCTGATGGGCGCGAGCCTCGCTGCGTTGCTCGTGCCCGGCCAGCTCACCCTGATCCCGACCTATGCCCTGATGGTGCAGCTGGGGTGGGTGGATACGTACGCGGCGCTCATCGTTCCCTATCTCTTCAACGTCACCGGCATCCTGATCCTGCGCCAGTTCTTCCTGCAGGTCCCGCGCTCCCTCATCGACGCCGCGCGCCTCGACGGGATGGGCGAGCTCCGCATCATCTTTACCGTCTTCTGGCCGCTGGCCGG
>JANMPI010000375.1:0-21750 GCA_031369785.1 Acidobacteriota bacterium | reverse complement strand
CGGCAACGTCTCCACGAACCGGGGCGTGTCGGCGGAGTCGTCGAGAGCCTGCCGTAGCTTCTTCACCGCCGTGTTCAGGCCGTGCTCGAAGTCGACGAAGGTGTCGGCGGGCCACAGCTCGGTGCGCAGCTCCTCGCGCGTGACCAGCCCGCCGGGCCGCCCCAGGAGCAGCGCGAGCATCTGGAACGGCTTGTCCTGCAGCGGGACCCTCTCCCCATCGCGGCGCAGCTCGCCGGTGGCAAGGTCGGCTTCGAACGGACCGAACCGGACGGCCCGCGGGACGGAGGGAACTTCCACCATGGGGCTGAAGGATTTACGAGTCTAGCACTGCCGATTCACCGCCAGTTCACCCCGCGTTCAGGTGGAGTCCAGCGCCGGAGCATGGTCTCGCCGAGCACGAGCGCGCATGTTTGGCGTCGACATCCCAAGGAGGGAACCATGAGTCGACGCACCGTACTCCTCGCCGCTCTCGCCGCTCTCACGCTCGCACCGCTGCCGGGCGCACCGCTCTCCGCATCCGCCGCCGGGGAACAACGCGCGTCCGTGGCCACGGCCACCCTGGCGGAGGCCGACGCGGTGACGCCCGAGGTCAGCACCGAGGACCTGGAAGCGATCCTCGCCGCCGGCATGGTCCCCGTCCTCGACGTCCGGTCGCCCAGGGAGTACGCGATCGCGCACATCCCGGGCAGCGTCAACATCTGGGAGAAGGAGGTCGAGCAGATCGTGCAGCGGTTTCCGGATCGCGCCGCGCCGCTCGTCCTCTACTGCAACGGACCCTACTGCGGGAAGAGCCGGCGCACGTCCGCCGAGCTGCTGAAGCGGGGGTACACCAGCATCCGCCGGTATCAGCTCGGCCTGCCCGTCTGGCGCGCGCTCGGACGGATGGTGCAGACCGACCTGGAGGGCTACCGCTACGTGTTCGCGGGCGATCGCACCGCGGTGCTCGTCGACGCGCGGCCGGCGGGGGTTGGCGCCGCCATGCCGGGAGCGGTGCGCATCGGGCGCGGCCAGGCGGAAGCGGCCAACGAAGATGGACGACTTCCCCACCGCGACAAGGGGACGCGCGTGATCGTCGTCGGCGCTACCGCCGCGGAAGCCCGCGCGGTGGCGGAGGAGATCGCCCACAAGGCGTACTGGAACAGCAGCTACTTCGGCGGCAGCGCCGACAACATCTTTTCCATGGGAGCGCAATGAGATCCACCGTCCTGCTCGTAGTGGCCTGCCTGCTCACGCCGGCGGCCGTCCAATCGCAATCCCTCGCCGAAGGATTCGACAACGTGGGCGCGCTGCCCGGCCGGGGCTGGGTCCTGCAGAACAACAGTCAGCCGATCGGTACGACGGGCTGGTTCCAGGGAGACCCGTCGGTCTTTGCCGCCCATGACGGCGACCCGAACGCGTACATCGGCGCCGACTTCGACAATGGCAGCGGCCGCGCGACGATCAGCAACTGGCTGCTCACGCCCACCGTCCCGCTCGCCAGCGGGGCCACCGTCACCTTCTGGACCCGCAAGACCAGCACCAACCCCGGGTTCTATCCCGACCGCCTCCAGGTGCGGATGAGCACCGCGGGATCGAGCGCCGACGTCGGCACGACGGCGACGGACGTCGGGGCCTTCACCAGGGTCCTGCTCGACATCAACCCGACCTACGCGGGGAGCGGCTATCCCATCGCCTGGACGCGTTTCGACATCACCATCGGCGGCCTCCCCCCGGGGACGGCGGGGCGTATCGGGTTCCGGTACTTCGTGGAGAACGGGGGACCGCAGGGCCTGCGCAGCAACTTCATCGGCCTCGACTCGTTCGAGTTCACGGAGGCGCCACCCGTCGCCAGCGCGTCGGCGATGTCACTGGCGGTGGACATCGCGGGCAACGGCGTCCTCCAACCGAACGAGCCCGGCGTGACGGTCGTTCCGACGTGGCAGAACACGAGCCCCGTGAACGTCGCGTCGCTCACCGGCACGGTCCGCGCGTTCGCCGGTCCCGCGGGTGCGACCTACGCGATCAACGACGGCGACGCGACGTATGGGCCCTTCCCCGCCGGCGCGATCGCGACGTGCTCCGAGTGCTACCTCGTCACCGTCTCCGCGGCGACCCGCCCCGCGACGCACTGGGACGCCACCGCGCTCGAAACCGTTACCGCGGGCTCGAGTGAGAAGGCGTGGACCCTTCATGTCGGCGACAGCTTCAGCGACGTGACCGACTCGAGCCCGTTCTACCGCTTCGTCGAGACGCTGCTGCACAAGGCCATCACCGGCGGATGCTCGGCGACGCAATACTGTCCCGCCGCCGCGACGTCACGCGCCCAGATGGCCGTGTTCGTCCTCGTGGCGCGCCAGGGCGCGGGATACACACCGCCCGCCTGCGGCGCGACGCCGCTCTTCGCCGACGTGCCGTCGTCCAGTCCCTACTGTCCCTGGATCGAGGAGCTGGCGCGACGCGGCGTCGTCGGAGGCTGCGGCGGAGGCGACTACTGCCCCGCCAGCCCCGTCACGCGCGAGCAGATGGCCATCTTCGTGCTGCGCACCCTGGATCCGGGGATGACCCCGCCCGCCTGCTCCGCTCCCGCGTTCGACGACGTGCCCGCGGCCAGCGCGTTCTGTCGCTGGATCGCGGAGCTCGCCCGCCGCGGCATCGTCAGCGGATGCGGCGGAGGCAACTACTGCCCGCGGGGAACGGTCACCCGCGAGCAGATGGGCGTCTTCATCGGCGCCACGTTCGGCCTGACCCTTTACGGGCCGTAAAGCGCGAGGCCGAAGTTCACGGTCAGGAAGACCGACATCTCTTCGCGATTCACGATGCGGGTCGGACAGTAGGCGCCGCCGCCGCAGCCGCCGACGACCGCGCGCCTCGCCAGCTCCTGGATCCAGGGGCAGAAGGTGCTCGTCGTGGGCACGTCGTTGAAGGGCGGTGTCGCGCACGCCGGGGGCGTGAACGCGGGGTTCTGCGTGCGGAGGAGATAAACGGCGAGCTGCTCGCGGCTCACGCCCTGCAACGGGCAATAGGCGCCGCCGCCGCAGCCGGCGACCACGCCGCGGCGCGCCAGCTCCTGCACGTAGGGGCAGAACTGATTGGACGCGGGCACGTCGTTGAACATCTCCGCTCCGGCCACGCAGGCGGGCGGCACGTAGAAGGGCTCCTGGCTCTTCATCACGTACTGCGCCATCTGGTCGCGCGGGACGATGTAGCGCGGGCAGAACTGGCCGGTCGCGCACGGAAACATCGCGTCGGTGTGGAACGCGGTTTCGACGAAGCGGTAGAACGAGCTCGTCCGCGGGACGTCGCTGAAGCTGTCGCCGACGTGCAGCTTCCACAGCTTCGACTGGCCAAGCGAGACCGGTTGGATGTCTTCGCGGAACTGGGCGTCCCAGTGCGCGGCCGGCCGCGTGCCGGAGCCCACACTTATCGCAAAACAGTTGCCGGCGACCCCGCAGCTCCGGATCGTGTTGCTCGGAACGGTTCCGTAGGATGCGGTGTCGTCGAGGAGCGTGTACGCCGGTCCGAAGGGGCCGGTGAACGCCGACGCCGCGCTGTCGAAGGTGAGGCTCGCGCCGTTCACGTTGCGCCAGGCCGTATCGAGGACGACGGCCTCGCCGGCCTCGATCACGCGGTTTCCGTTGGCGGTGGGGGTCGGACCGCCGTCGACGAACACGCTCCAGGGAATGAGCCCCCCGAAGCGGCGGGCGAAGATGCCGTCGACGCTGCCGTCCTCGCCGACGCTGTTCCACACCGCGACGACGTTCCCCACCTCGTCCGCGTCGAGCTGGGCCTGGAACTGGTTCAACGCCGTGTTGACGTTCACGAGGAACTCCGGCCCGGGCACGCCCCCGCGGTACTGCCGCGCGAAGACGTCGGTGTTGTTCGAGTTGGGGCCACCGAGCTGGTCCTGGCTGTACCACGCGGCCATGAAGCTGCCGTTGCCGTAGTTCACGACCGACGGCGTGTGCTGGTGGTCGGTGGTGTACACGTTGATCTGGAACTCGCCGCTCGACGGATTGCCGGCGGCGTCGTAGCTCTTGCCGAAGATCCCGTACCGCCCGCCGTCACGCACGAAGTCTTCCCACGCCACGATGAAGCGGCCGTCGGCGACCCTGGACACGACCGGATAGCGCTGGTCGTTGATGGTCGTGGAGTTGACCAGGAACTCGCCGCTCTGCGGCGTGCCGTTGACGTCGAACCGGCGGCCGATGATCGAGCGCCCACTCCCGTCCTGGAGCGCGCTGTCCCACACCACGACGAAATTGCCCAGGGCGTCCGACGATATCCGCGGCGCCCACTGGACTCCGGGCGTGAAGGTGTTGACCGCGAACTCGCCGCTGATGGGATTGCCCCGGCTGTCGAACCGGCGCCCGATCACCGCGAAGTTGCTGCAGTCCTGGTTGAGGCTCTCCCAGACGGCCACGAAGCCGCCGCCGGGAAGCGGCGCCAGCGCGGGCGAGGATTGGCGGCCGGCCACGAAGGTATTGACCCGGAACTCCCCGGTGCGCGCCGCGCCCGACGGGTCGAAGATCCGTGCGAAGACGTCCCGGCTCGGGTCGGGGTTCCCCACGTCGTTGGTCCAGGCGACGATGTAGTTCCCGCCCGCGTCCGCCACCGCGCTCGTCGCGTACTGGTTGCCGAGCGTCGAGGTGGTGACGAGGAACTCGCCGCCCAGCTTGTTGCCGAGGGCATCGTACCGCTGGCCGATGACGCCGAACGCCGAGCCGTCCTGGGCATAGCTGCTGAACACGATCAGGAAGTCGCCCCGGGGGCCTACCGCCGGAAGCCCGAGCTTCTGCTCCCCCGCAGTGAAGGTGTTCACGCGGAAAGCGCCGCCGGCCGGGGTCTGCGCCCCCGCCACCGCCGACATCGAAACCGCCAGTACCGCCGCCAGCGTCGCAGTGCGCATCGGGTCCCCCATGGTTCGCATCCTCTTTGTTATCGCACGGGCACGCGTCGGATGACAGCCGCCGGGTGACGCATCTCACGTCGCTCGCCCGCCGCGGGATAGCATCCCTCGCATGTCCGGCCTGCTCGCCGTCGGGAGCGTCGTACGCGCGTGATCACGACTGCGCGCCTCACCCTCGTCCCCGCGACGGTCACCCTGGCGCGCGCGGAGATCGCCGACCGGGCGCGGTTCGGCGCCCTCCTCCAGGCAACCGTGCCCGCGAACTGGCCGCCGGAGACCGCCGCCGACGCGCTTCCGCTGTTCCTCAGCTGGCTGGAAGCGGCGCCGGACCGGGTCGGCTGGTTCGCCTGGTATGTGCGGGCTCGAATCGACGAGAATGATCCGCCGGTGCTGGTCGCCGGCGGTGGCTTCCTCGGACCACCGGAGGATGGGACGGCGCAGATCGGTTACTCGGTGCTGCCCCAGTTCCAGGGGCAGGGCTACGCGACCGAATTGGTGGGCGGTCTCATTGGCTGGGCCCTCGCCCAGCCGGGTGTCGATCGTATCGTCGCCGAGACGGAGTGGGCGAACCCGGCGTCGGTGCGCGTCCTCGTGAAGGCGGGATTCGTCGCCAGCGGCGCCGCCAGCGACGACGGCGGCGCGCGGTTCGAGCTGCGGGCGGGCGTGGGCCCGAGCAGGACGAAGTAGGGGTTGGTGCCGGAGGTGGGGGTCGAACCCACACGCCCCTTTCGGGGCACAGGATTTTAAGTCCCGCGCGGATGCCAGTTTCGCCACTCCGGCACAGGGGAGCGGCTCAGGATAACGCCGGGGCGGCCTCGCGGTCCTGCTCGAGCACGGCCAGCATCCGGCGATGCAGGGCGGGGTTCGCGGCCACGACCTCGTCCGCCGCGAGCCCGAGCGACGTGCCGTCGAAGCGGGTGACCACCCCGCCGGCCTCCTCGACCATCAGCTTCCCCGCCATCAAGTCCCACGGGTGCAGCAGCTCTTCCCAGAAGCCGTCGGCCCGGCCCGCGGCGACGTAGGACAGGTCCAGGGCGGCCGCGCCGTCACGGCGGATGGCGCGCGCCTCGCCCATGAAGCGATTGAAGATCCGCAGCTTGCCCACGAGGTCGTCGCGCAGGTCGTAGGGGAACCCGGTCACGAGCATCGCCTGCAGCAGGTCCTCGCGCGAGGTGACCGAGAGCCGCCGGCCGTTCAGGTGCGCGCCGGCGCCGCGCTCGGCGCTGAAGAGCTCGTTCTTCACGCAGTCGTACACCGCGCCCGCCACGACTTCCCCATCGACGGTCAGCGCCACCGACGAGCAGAAGAACGGATACGAATGCGCGAAGTTGGTGGTGCCGTCGAGCGGATCGACGAACCACACGTAGCGCGATCCCGTGCGTGCGAGGTCCGACTCCTCGGTCACGATGTCGTGATCGGGAAAGCGGCCGCGCAGGATTTCGAGGATCGCCTTCTCGCAGCTCTTGTCGACTTCGGTCACGAGGTCGATCGTGCCCTTGTGCTCGACGATCAGCGTCGGATCGCCATAGCGCGCCTTCTGGAGGACGCCCGCCCGCAGCACGGCTTCCATCGCGACGGCCACGAACTTCCAGCTCACGGCCAGCATTATGCGGGATGCGGCCATAATGCAGCCCATCATGCGACCCGACGCGGCCCTGCCCGTCCGCGGAGCCGCGCTGCTCGTAGGCCTGACCGCCGCGCTGCTGCTCCTCCGCCAGGACAAGGTCCCGCTCATCGGCCCCGACGAGCCGCGGTACGCGCGCGTCGCGGTGGAGATGGCGCGGAGCGGCGATTTCGTCACCCCCACCCTGCAGGGCCGGCCCTGGCTGGAAAAGCCGGCGCTTTACTACTGGATGGCGGCGGGCGCCTTCCGCGCATTCGGGGAGACGGAGACCGCCGCGCGACTGCCGTCGATGCTCGCCGCTCTGATGCTGACCGGGACGACCACGCTCCTTGGCGCGCGTCTTTATGGCGGCGCCGCGGGACTGCACGCCGGCTTCGCGCTCGGGACGTGCCTGCTCGCATTTGCGTATGGCCGTGCTGCGTCCATGGACATGCTGCTGGCCGCGAACGTGACCGCGTCCGTCGGTCTGCTCGCGCTCCACGCGCTGGGCATCGCGGGCCGGAAGGCGGTCCCCGCGGCCTTCGTGTTCGCCGCCCTCGCGACGCTGGCCAAGGGACCACTGGGCGCGCTCCTCCCCGCCCTGGCCGCCTCCGGGTACATCCTCGCCGCGCGCGACTGGCGGTTCCTCCGCCGCCTGCTGTCACCCATCAACGGGCTGCTCTTCCTGATCGTGGCCGCGCCCTGGTACGTACTCGTCATCCGCGCCCAGGGCAGCGCGTTCGTCGATACCTTTTTCCTCGAGCACAACGTGCAGCGCTTCACGTCCACGATCCACCGCCACCCGGGCCCCTTCTTCTATTACGTGCCCGTCCTGCTGGCCGGGTTCTTCCCGTGGTCGGGGCTGATCGTTCCAGCGCTGGCGCTCGTCCGCCCACGGGCCAGCCGGACCGATCTCTTCCTCCTGTCGTGGCTGGTCCTGCCCCTCGTCTTCTTTTCGCTGGCGGGGTCGAAGCTGCCCGGCTACATCCTCCCGTGCCTGCCCCCGCTCGCAATCTGGATCGGCCGCGCGGCCGACCGCATGGTGAGCGGCGAAAAGGTCGTCGGCACGCGACTCGCGGGGCTGCTCACCGTCATCTTCGCCGCGATGATCGCGGCGGGGACCGTAATCGCGGCCCGCGGCGGCGATCGGACGTGGCCGCTGTTGGCCCCCATCGCGGCCTGGTGCCTGCTGATGGCGCTAATCTTCTCGTCCCGCCTCCGCAACGCACCGGCCACCGCCCTCCGCGTGCTGCGCGTGGGTGCCGCCGGACTGCTGGTCCTGGTGACCAGTGCCGCGCCGCCCATCCTTCGCGCGCGCGAGTCCGGCCGCGACCTCTTCCTTCCCGCGAACGGCCGCGACGTGCTGGCCTGGGGCGCGTGGCGCACGGCCTGGATGGCCGGCTACTTCTATAACGATGCGCGCGTCGAGGAGATCTCCGGGCTTCGGGCCCTCCAGGGCCGGCTGCCCGCGCTCGTCCTCTGCGGTCCGGCGGAGCGCCGGATGATGGCGGAGTCGCCGGGGCTCCGCACCCGCATCCTCGCCGAGGGGCCGCGGGGCAACGCGCTCGTCCGCGTCGACGCGGCGCGCTAGTGCGGCGCCACCCGCTTGACCATCTTCACCACCGTGCCGCCCCGGGGCGGGAACGTATATGTCACCTCGTCCATGAACTGGCGCATGAAGAAGATCCCGCGGCCGTCCGCCTTCAGCAGGTTCTCCTCCGCCAGCGGATCGGGGACGGAGGCGGGATCGAACCCGGACCCCTGGTCCTGGACGCGGACCTCCAGCCCGTTGGGGTGCGAAGTCAGCAGGACGACGATCCGTTTCGCCTCGTCGCCCTTGTTCCCGTGCTTGATGGCGTTGACGACCGACTCGCGGACGGCGACGCTCAGGTAATGGGACGCGTCGTCGTCGAAGCCGGTCATTTCCGCGGCGCGGGCGAGGATCGTCTGGACCATCTCGAGCATCTCGAAACGGCTGGCGATGTCGAGCTTGATGGTCCGCAGACTGGATGTCTTCATCAAGGGCCGGAAGGCGCCGCATGGTAGCACCCGCCCGCCGGATCGGACCGGCGCGCCGCTTCCGCGGCCGCTTCCGGCTTCCGGGCGACAAGTCGGTGTCCCATCGTCTTGCCATTCTGGCAGCGCTGGCCGACGGAACGAGCGAATTCGGCAACTTCTCCAGCGCCGGCGACTGCCGGTCCACGCTGACGTGCCTGCAAGCGCTTGGGGTGGAAGTGGTTACGTCAAATACGATTGCCGTCATCGGCCGCGGGCCGGAGGCAATGAGGGCGCCGTCCAGGATCCTGGACGCGGGCAATTCCGGATCGACGCTGCGCATGCTGGCGGGGTTGCTGGCCGGGCGCCCCTTTCGCAGCGTGCTCGATGGCGACGCGTCGCTCCGCGCGCGGCCGGCGGAGCGGGTGGCCGTCCCGCTCCGGGCGATGGGCGCGCGCATCGAGACGGCCGGCGGCCGGCCGCCGGTGACGGTCGACGGAGGGCGGCTGGTCGCGATCGATCACACGCTCCCGGTCGCGAGCGCGCAGGTCAAGACCGCGATCCTGCTCGCGGGCTTGCAGGCGGACGGGCGGACATCGGTGACCGAGCCGTCGCCGAGCCGCGACCACACCGAGCGCCTGCTCCCGTGCTTCGGCGCGCCGGTGCGGACCACCGGCCGCACCACGTCCGTCGAACGCGCCCGGCTCACGGCGTTCGACATGGTGGTGCCGGGCGATCCGTCCAGCGCCGCGTTCCTCGTGGTGGCCGCGCTCGTCCTCCCCGATGCGCACGTCCGCCTCGACGGTGTGCTGTTGAACCCGTCGCGGATCGCGTTCCTCGACGTGCTGCGGCGGATGGGGGCCGTCCTTCGCGTCGGCGTGGAGAGCGAGCAGCCGGAGCCGGTGGGATGGATCGAAGCCGAGACCTCGGCCCTGCGCGGCGTCGACATCGCACCCGGCGAAGTGGCCGCGCTCATCGACGAGCTTCCCATCCTCGCCGTCGCGGGCGCGATGGCGAGCGGCGCCTTCCGCATCACGGGCGCCGCCGAGCTGCGGGTGAAGGAGAGTGATCGCATCGCGGCGATGGTGGAGGGCCTGGCCGCGATGGGGGCCCGCATCGCGGAGCACGCGAACGGATTGACCGTCGAAGGGGGGCCTCCGCTGCACGGCGCCGCCGTCCGCTCGCGCGGCGATCATCGCATCGCCATGTCGCTCGCCATCGCCGGGCTGGCCGCCGCGGAGGGCGGAACGATGATCGAGGACGCGGAGTGCGCGGCGGTGTCGTTCCCAGAGTTCTACGACACGCTGGCGCAGGCGGTGGAATGAAGCCGGCGACGCTCCACGGAGGCCGGGAACGGATCGTCCTCGTCGGGTTCATGGGCGCCGGAAAGACCACCGTCGGCGCGCTCCTCGGCGAGATCCTGGGCTGGGACTTCGCCGACCTCGATCAGGTGATCGAAGCCCGCGTCGGGAAGCCGGTGGCGGCCATCTTCCGTGAGGACGGCGAGCCTGCGTTCCGTGCCGCGGAGCAGGCGGCGGCGGCCTTTCTCGCCAATCGCCGCGCGCTCGTCATCGCCGCCGGCGGCGGATCCTTCACCGCCCCCAAGACGCGGGCGGTGCTCGCGACCGGCGCGGTGACGGTCTGGCTGCGCTGCGCCCTGCCCGCGCTGCTGGCGCGGATCGCAGACGACGGCAGTCGTCCGCTGGCCGCGAATCGTGAGACAATCGCCGCACTTTTGCGCCACCGCGAACCCACCTACGCCCTCGCGGACCTGGTGGTCGACACGACGAGCACCCCCCCGCCGGACGCGGCGCGGGCCATCGTGGACGCCGCGATGCGCTGGGAGCCGGGGACGATCCAACCATGAAGTACCTGATCCTCTCCGACATCCACGCCAACCAGGAGGCGATGACCGCCGTTCAGTCCTTCGTGCGGCGCAAGCCGTGGGACAAGACGGTGCTGCTCGGCGACATCGTCGGCTACTGCGCGAATCCCAACCAGGCCGTCGACATGGTGCGGAATATGCGCCCGGTGGTCGGCGTGCGCGGCAACCACGACAAGGTCGCCACCGGGATCGAGCAGGGCGAGCTGTTCAATCGCATGGCCCTCGAGGCCGCGATGTGGACACGCAAGAAGCTCACGCGCTCCAACATCGAATGGCTGAAGAAGCTGCCGCAGGGGCCGGTCGTGGTGGACGATACCTTCGCCATCTGCCACGGCACGCCGGTGGACGAGGACGCGTACATCTTCGGCGAGATCGAGGCCCTGAACGTCTTCCGCCAGACGACGTTTCCGATCACTTTCTTCGGGCACTCGCACTTCCCCGTGATCTTCGCGCTGTCGCCGGATGCGATCACCACCATCCTGACCGTCGCGCCTTCGTTCCGCTTCCGCCTGCGCAAGGGTGTCCGCTACCTGATCAATCCGGGGTCGGTGGGACAACCGCGGGACGGCAATCCGCTCACGTCTTTCGCTTTCTACGACAGCGACTCACGCGTGGTCACCATCCACCGCATCCCGTACCAGGTGAAGGACGCGCAGAAGAAGATCCTGCGCGCCGGTCTGCCGCGGCCGCTCGCCGACCGCCTCGCGATCGGGCGGTAGCAACGTCCTCCGACGAAAAACAGGCGACGTGGGTCTTCCGCGGCGCGGGCGCCTTGTTCATCGTGATCGGCCTCGCCGTCGCGGCGCGAACGCTTTCGTTCGTGCAGCGGTCCGTGTCGGTGCAGGCGACGGTGGTCGACGTCGAAATCAGGCGGGACGCCAGCGAGGCGAAGGTGAAGTACCAATTTTACCCGGTGCTCGAGTTTTCGGACGCCAAGGGCCTCCCGCATCGCTTTCGCGGAGGCCTGAGCAAGTCCGCAAGCGGCACTGACGTTCAGCACGCCGGGTGGGAGCGCGGCGAGACGGTGGCGATCCGGTACGATCCGCGCAACCCCGAGGACGCGCGCATGAGCGGATTCTGGACCTGGGGGTTCCCCACGATCTTCACGGGCCTCGGAGCGCTGGCCGTGCTCGTGTCGTTCCGGATCGCCGCCGACGCGTCGCGGTTTCGGCGGCCCGCCTAGGGGCTGCTCAGCCCCAGGTCGATGCCCGCCTCGCGCACGAGGGTGAGCATCGTCCGCACGGGCAAGCCCGCGACGTTGCTCGGCGCGCCCGCGACCCGCGTGATGAAGAGCGCCCCGCGGCCGTCCACATGGTACGCGCCGGCCTTGTCCAGCGGCTCCTCGGTCGCGACGTACCACGCGATCGCGGCCTCGCTCAGCTCGGCGAACGTCACCGTCGTCCGATCGACGGCGGTGCGGAGGACACCGTCGGAGAGAAGGCACACCGCGGTGACGACGTCGTGATCGCGGCCGGACAGCGCGCGCAGCATGTCCGCCGCGTCCTTCGGCGAGGCCGGCTTGCCGAGGATCCGGCCCTCGCAAACGACCAGGGTGTCCGCGGCCAGGATGGGCCGCTGCTCCTCGCGCGCCACCGCCGCCGCCTTGGCGCGGGCCAGCCGCGTCGACGCCTGCTCCGCGTCCTCGTCGCGCGCCAGCGTCTCGTCGACGTGCGAGACCTTCACCTCGAACGGGATGCCGAGGCTCCGCAGGATCTGGGCGCGACGCGGGGAAGCCGACGCGAGGACGAGCAGGGTCAGGGTTTGCGGAAAAAGGAGATGGCCTTGGCCAGCACGGCCTCGGGGCCGCCGGCGCCCTTGGCCACGTAGTCGTCCGCGCCGTGGATCTGGCGCGCTTCCTTCTGCCCCTCCATGGGAACGCGCGTGTACAGGATGATCGGGATGTCGACCCATTCCATGGTCGCCTTGATCATGTTGACCACGTCCTTGCCCGCCATCGCGCCGCCGATGCCGAGCTCGAGGACGATGACGTCGGGCTTGTCCCTGGCGATGGAGGCCAGCGCGCTGTTCCCGTCGCTCACCGTGGTCACCAGCACCTCGCCACGCTGCAGCACGGCCTCGACAGCGCCGCGCGTGACGTCGTCGTCGTCGGCGAGCAGCACGCGCTTGCGGCGGCTCGATCGCACCACCGGCTCCTGCATGCCCTCGAAGTCGTCGTTCGACGGCCGCGGCGACCCCAACCCCGCGCGCCCCCGCAGCATCTCGAGAATCTCTTCCTGGACTCGCCGCACCGCGCGCACCTCGGCGAGCACGGTGTCGACCGCCGCCGCCGTCGCGGGCGTGTTCGCTCCGGGCGCGGTGAAGGCCCCCTGCACCGCGGCCGCCGCGGCCGCCTTGGCCACGCGCGCGGTGTCTTCCCCGGGGGAACGCGGAGCCGCCGCCGCGGACTTCGACGCCTCCCGCGCGGGCGGCTTCGACGGCAGGCGGCGCGGGCCGAGCGCAGTGTCCCCGGGAGGCAACGTGATCGCGCCGGCCTGGACGGATGCGGGCACGGCCTGGGCGGTCTGGGCCGAGGTACGGCGCAGCCGCGCCCCACACCCGGGACACACCATGTAGCCCGCGGGGTCGGGATTCGTCTCGATCGCGCCTTGGCAGCGTGGGCACTTCATTGGTCCCTCGAGGCTCTCCCCGCCGTCCGGGGCGCCGGCCGATGGTGAGTATAGCCGGTCGGGATGCCTTACATTAGGCGGGTGACGCTCACGCGGGCCGGCGCCTCCGACGTGGCCGCGCGCCTTTTCGGCGGCGCGCCGGAGCGTGTCCGCGCGCTGATGCTGGCCGCGTGGCCTCTGGCCGTCGGCCCCGAATTGTCGCGGCGGACCGAAGTGCTCGGCATCGAGCGCGGCACCCTGCGCATCCGCGTCCCCGACGCCCGCTGGCGGACCGTCCTCCACGGCATGCAGCCGGACATCCTCCGGCGGCTGCGGGAGATCGCGGGCAGCCTGGCGCCGTGGCGGATCGGGTACGTCGAGGGCGGGATGAAGGACGCGGGGCCCCTGCCGACGCCCGCGAAGTCTCCTGCCGGAGCTGCGCTCTCCGCCGTGGTCGCCGGCCCCGCGGCCGGCATCGAGGACGACGAGATCCGCCGGCGCTTCCTCGACACCGCCACGCGGTACCTCGCGCGCAATCGCTAGAGAACGAAAGGACCATCCGTCATGCGTGACGCCGTCATTCTCTCCGCCGTCCGGACGCCCACCGGCAAGTTCATGGGGACGCTCAAGGGCTTTACCGCCCCGCAGCTCGGGGCGATGGTGGTGCGCGAGGCGGTGCGGCGGGCCGGCATCGATCCCGAGAAGGTCGACGAGGTCATCCTGGGCAACGTCCTCGCCGCCGGCGTCGGCCAGGCCCCGGCGCGCCAGGCCGCGATCCACGCCGGCCTCCCCCCGTCGGTGGGCGCGCTCACCATCAACAAGGTCTGCGGCTCGGGGCTGAAGGCGGTGATGCTGGCCGCGCAGGGCATCGCGACCGGCGACGTCGACGTCGTGGTCGCGGGCGGGATGGAGTCGATGTCGAACGCGCCGTACCTGCTTCTCAAGGCGCGCGAGGGCATGCGCCTCGGCCACGGCGAGCTCGTGGACTCGATGATCCACGACGGCCTGTGGGACGCCTTCGACGACCAGCACATGGGCTGCTGCGGCGAGGTCGTGGCCGAGAAGCACGGCGTGACGCGCCAGGAGCAGGACGCCTACGCGCTGGAGAGCCACCGCAAGGCGATCGCGGCCATCAAGGCCGGCAAGTTCAAGGACGAGATCCTGCCCGTGCCCATCCCGCAGAAGAAGGGCGATCCCGTGCTGTTCTCCGACGACGAGGCCCCGCGCGAGGACACGTCGCTGGAGGCGCTCGGCAAGCTGAAGGCGGCCTTCAAGGAAGGCGGGACGGTCACCGCGGGGAACGCCCCCGGCGTCAACGACGGCGCCGCCGCGCTGGTGGTGACGTCGTCCGAGACGGCGCGGGCGCTGGGTGCTTCGCCCCTGGCGCGGATCGTCGCGCAGGCGACGTCCGGCCTCGAGCCGTCGATGGTGATGATGACGCCGGTGCCGGCGGTGCGGAAGATCCTGGACAAGGCAGGATGGACGATCGCGAGCGTTGACCTCGTCGAGCTGAACGAGGCCTTCGCGGTGCAGGGCGTGGCGGTGGTCCGCGAGCTGGGCCTCGATCCCGCGCGGGTCAACGTCAACGGCGGCGCCGTCGCCCTCGGCCATCCCATCGGGGCCAGCGGCGCGCGCGTGCTGACGACACTGCTCTACGCACTGCGCGATCGCGGCCAGAAGCGCGGGATCGCGACCCTGTGCCTCGGCGGCGGCAACGGCGTCGCCCTCGCCGTGGAGCTCATCTGAAGATCGCGGTGCTCGGCGCGGGGACGATGGGCACCGGCATCGCGCAGGTCTTCGCGCAGGGCGGCCATCCGGTCGTGCTGCGCGACGTCGACCAGAAGGCCCTCGATCGCGCGCTGGGCCAGGTCGACAAGAGCCTGGGCAAGCTCGCGGAGAAGGGCAAGCTCTCCGCCGAGGATCGGTCCGCCGCCCTGGGGCGGATCCGCGCCACGACGGTGATGGACGAGGTCGCGGCCGCCGATCTCGTCGTCGAGGCGGTGGTCGAGAACCTGCAGGTGAAGCAGCAGGTGTTCGCCGAGCTCGACCGCCTGACCCGGCCCACGGCCATCCTCGCCTCCAACACGTCGTCGATCTCGATCACGAAGCTGGGCGCGGCCACCCGCCGCCCGGACAAGGTCATCGGGATGCACTTCATGAACCCGGTGCCGCTGATGGCGCTGGTCGAGGTCATCCGCGGGCAGGCGACGTCCGACGAGACGATGGCCACGGTGATGGACCTGTCGCGCGCGCTCGGCAAGACGCCGGTGGAGGTCAACGACTTCCCCGGCTTCGTCGCCAACCGCGTGCTGATGCCGATGATCAACGAGGCGATCTTCGCCGTCTACGAGGGCGTGGCCAAGCCGGAGGCCATCGACCAGGTCATGAAGCTCGGGATGAACCACCCGATGGGCCCGCTGACCCTCGCCGACTTCATCGGCCTCGACGTGTGCCTCGCCATCCTCGAGGTGCTGCACGACGGCCTCGGCGATCCGAAGTATCGCCCCTGCCCGCTGCTGCGCCGCATGGTCGACGCGGGCTGGCTGGGCCGGAAGTCCGGGCGCGGCTTCTACACGTACGCCTGATCCGCCAACGGGCGGGCCGCGCGCGAGATCGCTAGCGCTTGCCGGACTGCTCGTCGATGGCGGCCAGCGCGCGCTGCAGCATCTCGCGATGCGGTTCGCTCGTCGCCGTGCGCAGCCGCTGCTCCACGTCGGCGCGCGCGAGCTGCCGCCGCTTCTGGTCCGGCGGGACGGCGTCCGCGCGCACGGGCTTCTCCGCCTGGAGGGCTTCCTGCGCATCGGCGACCGACTTGCTCTCGAAACCGCGGGCCACGTTCACCTCCCTCGGCCGGTCCGTCCGCGCCAGATCACGACCAGGAGGGGGCACAGGAGAGCTGCCTCCCAGGCCAGGGCCAGCGCGTCATGCCGCACCGTCTTCCCGTCGAGTGTACGCCCGATGTCCATGAAGATCGGCCACGGAAACTTGTAGTGGCCGAAGGTGAAGGGCCAGAGCGCCATCAGGCCGATGGGCGGATGCGTGTCGAGGTTCAGCAGGTCGAGAAGGAGGTGGCTCGACCAGCCGACCAGAGCCGCAAGCCCGAGGGCGAGCGGTCGCGGCCAGCGCGCGATCGCCGCCACGCCGCATACCCCCGCCCCGGCAATGACCGCCGCGCCGATACTGTGGCTCGCCCCCTGATGAACGGCGAGGCCGAAGGCCTTGAAGACGAGGTCGAAGTCGGGCGCGATCGCGGCCGCCACCGTGATGACGGACCGCCGGCGCCATCCGACGTCCTCCGCGGGAGCGGTGGCGAGGTGTGCGGCGAGTCCGGCCAGGAAGTGGGCGACGGGCGACGGCACGCGCCCCGGGGATGGCTAGAGACGCCGCTCGAAGATCTTGAAGTCGCTCTTCTCCGCCTCGACGATATCGTCCAGCAGGGCGTAGATCGCGGCGATCTTGCGGTCCTTGTGGAATTTGTCGTCGAACGCGGTGAACTCCGCCTCGTCCTTGAACCGGAAGACTTCCATGAAGTAGTGAGGGCGGCTGCGGTCTTCGTAGATCGTGCAGTCCATGCCGCCGATGCCCGAAAGCAGCGGCTTCAGCTCGCGCATCAGGTCGAAGAACTCGCCGCGTCGGCCCTCGCGAATCGAGTACGTGATCGCGAGAAGGACGCCCGCTTCGGTGAAATCGGGCACCACCAGCGCGCCACGCGGCGGCACGGGGGCCAGCTTGCGCTGATCACGGTTGGGCGGCATCGACCGCGCCGGAGTCACGAGGATCGCCCGCGGCGGAGCGACGTGGCGCGTGGGCAGCGGCGACGGGACGGGCTCGTTGCGACGGACCGGAGGATGCGACGCGGCCAGCACGCTGGAATGGGTGCTGCGGGCGGGCGTCGTGGCCCGCGAGCGCGTCACTGCCGCCTTGGCCCGCGACGGACGGGCCGGCGCCTTGGCCTTGGCCTTGGCCTTAAGCTTGGCTTTGGCTTTGCTCCGCACGACGGAGCGCGTCGCCGGACGGGTCGGAGTCGAACGTCTGGCCGAACGCGAGGGCTTCGGCTTCCGGGATGAAGACTTCACTGACAATTCTCCTGGGATGACTGCGATGGTGAAGTAAAACCTGAGGTCGACTTCCCGAAAAGAAGTGTAGCAGACAGGTCCCGCCGATCACAGGCTTTTTTTGGAGGATGCCCCCGTTCGTAACGAAGGGCGGAACGCTCCCTCTAAGTCGCTAGATCTAAAAGACCTGTCCGATTCCACCGGTCAGGGCAGTTTTCCCGTCCGTGAGGCTCCACCCGAAATCGGCGCGCAGGATGACGGATCCCCGCACGCCGATTCGGGCCCCCACCCCCACGTCATGGAGCGTCTCGGAAGGACCGCGGGCGGTCCGGCCCATCCGCCCACCGTCATAGAAGAGGACCCCGCCGACCTGGGCCAGGCTCGTCTTCAGGAGGCGCTGCCGCCATTCGAAATTCACGAGGGCCAGGGACCGCGCGATCGGCGCGGAGCCGAGGACTCCGTCCGCTTTCTGGCGGTGCGCGCGCAGGGGGAGATCCATCTCCGACGCCGCTCCCGGCGCGAACATCTCGTCGAGCGGCGTGCCGCCGGTTCCGTAGCCGACGATCGCCTGGACCGCGATCGACCCGTGCTCGAGCGGCAGGCCATCCGGGCGCTGCACGTGGAGATGATGGACGATGCGCCCCATCGCCCGCGCGAAGTGGACGTCGCCGCCGAGAAGCGACGGCGCGCCCAGCGTCCGCACCGATCCCGCGAGGTCGTGACGCCGGCCGGACCAGAAGGTGTGATCGACCCCGAGCTGGAGGCCGATGAGCCTCCCGGGCGGGGTGTCCGCGCGCGCCGCATCCCAGGTCCGGTCGCGATAGCGGACTCCGCCTTCGGCCACGGTTCGGTTCGCCACGACCACCCGCGCCCGCACTCCCCCGCCGCGCGTCCGCAAGCGGAATCGCCCGCGACCGTCGTCGAGGTCGTAGCTCGGCCGCGCCCGCAGCGCGTCCACCGACACCATCCCCGGGAACTTGAGCGGCCGGAAGGCGTCGACGGTTGCGCGGAGGAACGGCTGCGTCGCCTCCCACTTGTACTCGCCGCCGACGCTGATGCCGTCGATGACGTTCGCGTATTCGAGGCGGACCTTCTTGCGCGTGAGGTCCACGATGCCGCGCGCGGCGGTCTGGGGGATGCTGCCGAAGCCGTGGCGCTCGAGGACGGCGAGCTCGAGGTCGACCACGCCGGGACCGGTCACGATCGGCCGCATCTCGACGGTCTCGAAAAGGCCCGTCTCCTCGAGGCGAACGCGCGTGTGGCGGTACTCGTGCACGTCGAGGCGCGCGCCCTCGGTGACGGTCAGCTCGCGACGGACCGCCGCTTCGTCGGCGTGGCGGAGGCCCATGATGCGGACCTTGCCCAGGCGCGGCTTGCCGACGCGATTCCACTCCGCGATCGCGCGGTCGTGGCGGCCGGTCAGCAGGAGCGTGCTCGCGAGGATGTCGCGCGTGTAGGCGTCGTCCTCGATGCGCAGCGCGGTATCGAAGTCGGCGATCGCGTCGTCGTAGCGCTTCTCCAGGAAGCGCAGGCCGCCGCGCTCGACAAAGGCTTCGGGGCGAGCCGCGTCGAGAGCGATCGCGCGCCCCAGCGTCTCGCCTGCCGCGTCGGTGCGGCCCTCGCGGGATTCGGCGATGGCGCGGGCGACGAGCGCGTCGTACGCCTGCGGATCGGGGAGCAGGAGCGACAGCAGCAGCGTCGCGATCACGGCGGGTTCGGCGCGACCACGAGCGTCCAGTATCCGGTGCCCGCCCACCGCCGGCGGAAAGTGTCGATGTCGATGCGACGCGTGGGCCCACGCGCGGGATCGTGGACGATCACGCGCCGGCCGTCGTCGTCGAACCCGGTGACGACGACGTCGTGAAGCCGCCCGCCGCCCATCGCCCAGGCCACGATCATCGGCCGCCCCTTGTTCACGTAATCGCGCAGGTGGTCGACGTCGCCGGCGTGGGCGATGGCGGTCAAACCCCGCGCGGAGGCGAAGGCGGCCAGGCGCGATCCCGCGATCCCGTGGAGCTCCGGCTGCAGCAACTCGCGGGCGATTTCGTCGTGGGTCGCGGCCACCCCCCAGTACTGGAGCACCATGGCCAGTGCCGCGGCGCCGCAGGTATCCTTCTGCTGGTGGACGAATGGCACGTCGAGGGCGGCGGCCAGCAGGAACGGGATGGCGGCGGCGAGCATCCGCCTCACTGTAGCAGCAGCGCGCGGCCGGTTTTGGACCCGCCTCGGCGGTCGCGGCCCGTACGATCCGTCTGTCGCGGCCGCCATCCGGGCGGCCGGCGTCTGGGGCGCGGATACTCGAGGAGAAAGACGAATGCCTGCTGAGGAAAAGGAGCGCGGGAGGGCGATCGACGCCGCGCTCGCGCAGATCGACAAGCAGTTCGGCAAGGGCTCGATCATGCGGCTGGGCAGCCGCGAGAAGGTCGACATCCCTGCCATCCCGACGGGATCCCTCTCCCTCGACGCCGCGCTCGGCGTCGGCGGCATGCCGCGCGGCCGCGTGGTCGAGATCTACGGGCCGGAGTCGTCGGGCAAGACCACGCTCGCCCTGCACGTCATCGCCGAAGCGCAGAAGCGCGGCGGCATGGCGGCCTTCATCGACGCCGAGCACGCGCTCGACGCGACCTACGCGGGGAAGCTCGGGGTCGACACCGACAACCTGCTCGTCTCCCAGCCGGACAGCGGCGAGCAGGCGCTCGAGATCGCCGAGGTCCTCATCCGCTCCAACGCCGTCGACGTGCTCGTGATCGACTCCGTGGCCGCACTCGTGCCGCGGGCCGAGCTCGAAGGCGACATGGGCGACGCGCAGATGGGGCTGCAGGCGCGCCTCATGAGCCAGGCGCTGCGCAAGCTCACCTCCGTCGTGGCCAAGAGCGGCACGTGCCTCATCTTCATCAACCAGCTCCGCGAGAAGATCGGCGTGATGTTCGGCAGCCCGGAGACGACCACCGGCGGCCGCGCGCTCAAGTTCTACGCGTCGATCCGCCTCGACATCCGCCGCATCGCATCCCTCAAGGAAGGCGAGGTCGTCATCGGCAGCCGGGCCAAGGTGAAGGTGGTGAAGAACAAGGTCGCGCCGCCGTTCCGCGAGGCCGAGTTCGACATCCTCTACGGCGAAGGAATCAGCAAGGAAGGCGACCTGCTGGATCTGGCCGTCGAGCAGAAGGTGGTCGAGAAGTCCGGGGCCTGGTACGCGATCGACGGCGAGCGCATGGGCCAGGGGCGCGAGAACGCCCGCCAGTTCCTGAAGGACAACCCGGGCATCCGCAACGAGGTCGATGCCCGGATCCGCAAGGGGCTCGGCCTCCCGGTGCTCGAGGCCGTGTCGGAGCGGAAGGAAAAATCCGCCGACGTCCTTCCCATGCCGGAGAAGAAGAAGGCCTGACCGCTTTCTGCTCCCGTTCTACGCTTGCGTGGGTAGAACGGGGGTACTCCCGCGGTCGGAGTGGCGGTACCACGTGCCCGCGGTGAGCGCGCTGCGGTACTCGATCACTTTCCGGACGATCCCGTCACCAGCTCCTCGAGGATCGCGGCCACGCGCGCGGCGATGCGGCCCATCGCCTCGGCGGTGACGCCGCCGACGTGCGGCGTCGCCACGACGTTGTCCATCGCCAGCAGCGGGTCGGCGGGATCCGGCGGCTCGTCCCAGTAGACGTCGAGGGCGAAGCCGGCGATCGCCTTCGTCTCCAGCGCGTGCACCACCGCCGCCCGATCGACGAGATCGCCGCGCCCGACGTTGATCAGCGCCGCCTTTGGCTTCATCGCCGCGAAAGCGCGCGCGTCCATGAGCCCGCGCGTCTCGGCCGAGCTCGGAACGTGCAGGCTCACGTAGTCGGCGCGGGCGAGCAGCGCGTGCAGATCGCCGGGGCCGCCGACCCACGTCGCGTCCGGATCCGGGCCCGGGCGGCGGCGTATCGCGATGACGTCCATCCCTATCCCCCGCGCCATCTTCGCGAGGGCGCGGCCGCTCGCGCCGAGACCAATGATGCCGAGCGTCTTGCCCGCGAGCTCGCTCCCCGGCGGATCGCCGACCACGCGGTTCGTGAAGGACAGCCGGTGCCGCGGCAGCCGCCGCGCGAGGGCGAGCATCAGGAAGAGTGCCAACTCCGCCACCGCCTGCGCGTTCGCGCCGGGAACGTTGCGGACCGCGATGCCGCGCGCCGCCGCCGCCTCGCGGTCGACGTTGTCGAGGCCGGCGCCGAACTGGACGATCGCTCTCAAGCGCGGCGCAGCGCCGATGACCGACGCGGTGATGCGCGCGACGGAGGGAACGAGGGCCACGACATCGCCCACCTGGTCCTCGAGCGGCCGCGCGGGATCGACGAACCGCAGGTGCAGCCCGCTGCCCACGAGCGCCTCGCGCAGCAGCACCTGCGCGCGCGGAAAGTTGGTCGAGCAGTAGAGGACGGACGGCTCGCCCGCGGCCAGGGGCTACTTCTTTTCGGGGAGGATGGCGCTGAAGCTGGCCGTCTCGTACGCGTCGCGGTCCTTCATCACGAGCGTGAAGGGCAGCATGCGGATCGCGTCGTAGTCGTCCGGGCACCACTTCTCGCAGGCCATGCAGCCGATGCAGGTGTCGAGGTTCACCGAGAGCACGTGGAGCATGGGCGCGGCCGGGTCGGGCGCGTAGGTGATGCAGTCCGGCACCGGGCAGACGGCGACGCAGTACTCGCACCCGCGGCCGAAGCACTTGCCGGGGTCGATGACGGCCAGGAGCTTCG
>JANMPI010000337.1:0-16549 GCA_031369785.1 Acidobacteriota bacterium | reverse complement strand
GGTAGCTCGTCCGCACCGCCGCCGCGGAGGAGAAGTCGCCCTCATCCGCATAGTAGGGGCCCTTCTTGTAGACGACGCCGCCCACCAACTCGGGGATGAGGAAATTGAGGTCGGCCCAGCCCTGGCCGTGGCCGTGGCTGGGGAGGTTCACCGGAAGCCCGGCGACGTACAAGGCGAGGTCGGTGCCGTGGTCGATGTTGAACCCACGGACGTAGTACTGGTTCGCCTTGCCCTCGCCGCTGTGCTGGCTGATCACTACGCCCGGCACCCGCTCCAGGATGTCGGCGGGACGCTGCAGCGAACGGTTCTCGAGCTGTGACGGCGCGAGGTAGCCGTTGCTGGCGGCGGCCGCGATGCCGATCACGTCTTCGGATCGCCCGACGGTCGAGAGGTCGCGGAGCGTGCGGCGGCCGAGCACGACCACATCCGTACTCATCGCGAGGTAGAGGGTCGCGTCGATGTTTGCGCTCTCCTCCATCCGGACCCTTCGGCTGATGGTGGTCGCGTACCCGGCCAGCCGGAACGAGACGTCGTACCAGCCCGGGGGCAGCGGCCCTACTGTGTACCGACCCTCCCCATCAGTCACGGCCGCGACCGGCGACGAGCCTTCACTACGGACCTCGACGGCTACCCCCGGAAGCACCCCACCCGCGGCGTCGCGGGCCGTGCCCGACAGGTTTCCCGTGTCGAGTGGCGCCGCAGCGGCGGCGGCGGCCAGCGTCCAGAATACGAATACACCTGCGGAACTCGCCTGCATTACACACCTCACCTCAAATGTCTTTGGAGATCCCCTCGCGTCGGCGAGAGGCGTCAGCTACGAGAGGTGCGGGTGCGGAGGGCCGCGGGGTCGGGAAGGCGAAAGGGAGGCTCGCCGCGCCGGTCGGGGCGCGGGCGCGGCAAGGGAGACGATCTCCGTCCAGATCGGAACCACCACGAGCACATCCGCCGCCGGCACGAGGAAGCTGGCGAAGTGCGCGAAGGAGCCGGTCCCGTGGTCCGGGTCGTCAGGCTTTTCACCGTGGGCGGCGCGGCCCTCGCCGGCCTCCGGCTCGTCGCTGACGACACGGTCGTGATGGCCAACATGGTCGTGGGAGTCGGCGGGATCGGGGGCCTGGGTACGATCATGATGATGGTCGGCGTCAGGACCATGGTCATGGTCGTCGGCCGGCGCGCGGACCACGGAGTCGCCGACATGAACGTGGTCGGGCCGGTGGCCGAGGAGGTGCAACAGGGGCGCGCCGTACAGTCCCAGGGCCAGGCAGAAAGCGGCCGCGAAGGTGACGAACCGGCGGGCTGGCGAGGGGATACACACTCTCATGTACCGTACGCGCTGGCCGGCGGTCCCGGACGTGGGCCTGATCATGGCCCCGAGACTTCCGCGCGCGGAGGGGGCTTCAGTTCCGCGCGCCTTTCAGGATCTCGCGGCGGACGAGCGCGTAGCCGAGCCCGGCGGCCTGCTGCCCGCGGAGGCGCTCGGCGATCGCCCGCGCCCCCGCGCGATCGCCCGTGCCTTCGAGAGCGCGCGCGGTCAGCCACTGGATGTAGACGTCGCTCTGGTTCGCCTGGCGGAGCTCGGCCAGCGCGGCCGCGTACTTGCGTTCCTCGAGCAGGATGTAGCCGCGCATGTAGTGCAGGCTCGGACGGTACGGGTCACCCTTGGGACCGGCGTCCTCGATCATCTTCTGGAGGATGGCGGCCTGCGCGTGCGCCTGCGCGAAGCGCCCGGCGCGGGCATGGCTGCGGCCGATCCCGTGCACCCAACGTCCCCGCCACAGCGTCTGTTCGTCTTCGGGCAGGCCAGGGACGGCCCCGACCACCTCGTGCCCACGCTGGTAGGCGCGCGCCGCTTCTCGCGCCTTGCCGTCCTGGAGGTAGATGCGGCCGAGAGCGTCATAGTAGAAGACGGCATTGGCCGGACGCGTGCGCTCGGTGAACGAGGCCGTCTCTTCCGCCGCCTTCTCTGCTTCCGGCCACCGGTCTTCCAGGAGATAGGTCATCGCGACGTCGAACGAGATGTCCTCCGCCTTGTCCCAGTCGAGGATCAGATCCTTGTACGCGGTGTCGGGCAAGGTCGCGGCGATGGCAAAGGCCGCCTGGAAGTCGGCGCGGGCGGCGGGGAAGTCCTCCGAGTCGCGGTGGGCGTACGCGCGCGCCTGCCAGGCGGGGACGTTGCCGGGATCCTTGGCGATGGCGCGGCCGCAGGCTTCCATGGCCGCGGAGCGCTCGGTGGCCCGTCGCAGTACTTCGCACTGCACGAGGTGGCTGAGCGGTTCCTCGGGAAGCGCCCGCACCGCCTCCGCCGCCGCGGCGCGCGCCTCGTCGATCCGCCCCGCGCCGAGAAGCGCCCGCGCGAGGTGAGGGCGGGCCGCCGCGAGCGCAGCATCGGTGGCCAGCGCGCGCGAGATGTCCCGCGCGGAGGCCTCGAACTGCCGCTCGCGGAGGCGCACCAGCCCGCGCTCCAGCCACGCCTGGGCATCGGCCGGAGTCGCGGAGACGACCGCGTCCAGCGCCCTGATCGCGCCGTCGTAATCGTGGGCCGTCCAGGCGCGTAGCGCCTCCACCCGCGCCCGCACCGCGGGAGGCGCGCTCGCGGCGAGGCGCACCGCCGTGGCCATTGAATCCGCGGCGGCTCCCGATGAGTTGAGGGCGAGTGCCAGATAGGCCGGCGGTAGGGGCGCCGCCGGGTGCGCGCGCGCGGCGGCCGCGAAGGCTTCCCGCGCCTGCGCCATGTGCAGCAGGTCGAGGGCGCGCTGACCGCGGGTGAGGTCCGGCGACGATTCGGCGATGGGCGCCGCGGCGGCCGGCGGACTGGAGGATGGCGCGGGCGCGCAGGCCGACATGGCGGCCGCGGTCGCAATCACGAGTGCCAAACGGCGTGGGCGCGAGCGTCGCACGCTCAGCAGATCCGCGGGAGCAGCTCGCCCCACGAGCGCTCGAGCACGCGCCGCCCGCCGATCGTCGTCCGCACCACGACGCGACCCTCGTGCTCCGCGGTCACGGCGCCGATCCGCGCCGCGTCACGCCCGAGGGGATGGGCGCGCAGGGCGCACAGGGCCGCGTCGGCGTCCGCCTCGGGCACGAAGGCGACGAGCTTCCCTTCGTTGGCCACGTGCACGGGATCGAGCCCGAGGATCTCGCAGGCGCCGCGGACGTCGTCCCGCACGGGCAGGGCCTTTTCCTCGAGCACGATTCCCGCCCGCGCGCGGGTCGCGATCTCGTGCAGCGTCGCGGCGAGCCCGCCGCGGGTCGGGTCGCGCAGGGCGTGAACGGATGGGCAAGCGGCGAGCAGCGCGGCCACGAGCGCGTGCAGGGGCGCGGAGTCGCTGGCCAGCGCGCCCTCGAGGCCGAGATCCTGGCGGGCGGCCATGATCGCGACGCCGTGATCCCCGAGCGTTCCCGAGATGAGCACCGCGTCCCCCGGCCGGACGCGGTGGGCCCCGAGCTCGACGCCGGCGGGAACGAACCCGAGGCCAGTGGTCGTAATGAACATCCGGTCCGCGCTCCCGCGGCCGACGACCTTCGTATCCCCCGCCACGACCGCGACGCCGGCGGCGTGCGCCGCTCTTGCCATCGAGGCCACGACGCGCTGCAGCTCATCCATCTCGAGCCCCTCTTCGAGGATGAACGCGGCCGCGAGGTGGACGGGGCGCGCGCCGCTCATCGCGAGATCGTTCACGGTCCCGTGGACGGAGAGGCTCCCGATATCGCCCCCGGGAAAGAACAGCGGGGTCACGACGAAGGAGTCGGTCGTGAAGGCAATCCGGCCCGCGCTCACGTCGAGGACGGCCTGGTCCTCCATGCGGTCGAGGATCGGGTTGCCGAGGGCGGGCAGGAACACGCGCTCCAGCAGCTGGGCGGAGAGGCCGCCGCCGCTTCCGTGGCCGAGGAGGATGCGCGAGGTGTCTCGGAGCGGGGCGGGACAGGAATCGAACGGAGTCTCAGAGGACATCGTCCTCCCCCAGCGCCACCTGCACGCCGTCCCAGAAGAGATGCAGGAGGAGCGTGTGCGCCTCCTGGATGCGGTGGATGCTGAACGACGGGACGACGAACGCGTGCTCCGCGACCTGCGCCGCGCGGCCTCCGTCGCGCCCCGAGAACGCGATGGTCATGAGACCCGCCTCCCGCGCGGTCTCGAGCCCGCGCGCGACGTTCGCGGACAGGCCGGAGGTCGAGATGCCGAGGGCCACGTCTCGCGCGGAGCCGAGGAGGCGGATCTGGTCGGCGAACACCATGGAGAAGTCGCGGTCGTTGCCGATGGCGGTCAGCAGCGCCATGTCGGTGGCGAGGGCGACGGCGGGGAGCGCCCGGCGCTTCTCGATGATCGGATGCTGGAACTCCACCGCCACGTGCTGCGCGTCGCAGGCACTGCCGCCGTTTCCCATGGCGAAGAGCCGACCGCCGGCCTGGAACCTCTCGGCCACCGCGCGGAGGCAGGCTTCGAACCGCTCCCCATCCCGCTCCAGAAGCTGACGCGCCACGCGCGCGGACTCGTCGGCCTTGCGGAGCAGGCTGGCCGTCATCCGGACGCCGTCCGCCGCTCGATCTTCACCCTCGGCTCGAGGTGCCGTCCGTAAGCGTAGTACGCGGCGCAGGCGCCCTCCGCGGAGACCATCGTGGCTCCGAGCGGCGACTGCGGAGTGCATTCGGCGCCGAAGGCAGGGCAATCCACAGGCTTCTTGATGCCTTTCAGGATCTGCCCGCTGATGCACGCCGCCGGCTCCTCGGTGTGGATGGACTCGACCGCGAACCGTCGTTCGGCATCGTGATCGCGGTACTCCCATCGCAGGCGGTACCCGCTCTTGGGGATGCGCCCGACGCCGCGCCAGTTGCGATCCGCGATCTCGAAGACCTCGGATATCAGCTGCCGGGCGCCCGGGTTGCCTTCGCGGCCGAGCACGCGCGAGTACTGGTTCTCCACTTCGTGCCGGCCCCCCTCGAGCTGCCGCACCGCCAGGAGGACGCCCTGGAGCAGATCGACAGGCTCGAATCCGGTGACCACGATCGGGACTCCGTAGGCGGCCGCGATGGGCTCGTACTCCGAGAACCCCATGACGGCGCAGACGTGGCCGGGGCCGAGAAAGGCTTGTACCCGGTTGCCCGGCGACTGGAGGATCGCGGCGATCGCCGGCGGGACCAGCACGTGCGAGACGAGCATCGAGAAGTTGCCCACACCCTCCGCTTTCGCCTGGCGGACGACGAGGGCGTTCGCGGGAGCCGTGGTCTCGAAGCCGATGCCGAAAAAGACGACCTCCCGCTCCTTGTTCTCGCGCGCGATCCGCAGGCAGTCGAGCGGCGCATACACGACGCGCACGTCCGCCCCCCGCGCCTTCAACGACAGTAGATCGCCGTTCGACCCGGGGACACGCAGCATGTCCCCGAACGAGCAGAAGATGACCCCCGGGCGCGCGGCGATGGCGTGGGCCTTGTCGATCATCTCCAGCGAGGTCACGCAGACCGGGCAACCGGGACCATGCACGAGCTCCACTTCGGCCGGCAGCAGCCGGTCGATGCCGTAACGCATGATGGAGTGCGTCTGTCCGCCGCAGACCTCCATCACCACCCACGGCCGTGTGACCGTGCGCCCGATCTCTTCGAGGATGCGCTCGGCCACCGCCCCGTCGCGATACTCGTCGACGTACTTCACGACTCGTCGTCCTTCCGCGGCGGAAGATCGCCGGCCTGCGGCGCATCGAGCTCCGCCAGCTGCCCCATCTCCTCGAACAGCGCGTACGTGCGCGCGGCTTCTTCCTCGTCCACCACCGCGAGCGCGAAGCCGACGTGCACGAGGACGAAGCTGCCGACTTCGGCCTCCGGCACCGCCTGCAGGCAGGCTTCGCGGACGATGCCGCCGAACTGGACGCGGGCCATCCGGATGCCCTTGCGGTCGAAGGTCTCGAGAACCTTACCGGGAATGGCCAGGCACAAGGGCAAGCCTCCACGCGGCTACCGCCGCCTGACCCAGGGCGAGACCACCGTCGCCCGGCGGGACCTTCGCGTGCAGCAATACCTCGAATCCGTCCGCTTCCAACGCCGCAACCGCGATCTCCGTGAGCCTCCGGTTCGCGAAGCAGCCGCCGGTGAGGGCCACCGTCCGCAGCGCGGATTGCTCGCGCACCGCGCGACACGTCGCGGCGAGCGCGGCGCCGAGCGCGGCATGGAAGCGCGAGGCGATGACCTCCCGGGTTACGCCGCGATCGACGTCGTCGACTACGGCGCGGATCAGGGGGCGAGCGTCCACTTCGAGCAGAGCGCCAACGCGCGCCACCGGCAGCGGGTACGGCTCCTCGTCGTGGACGGCCAGCGCCTCCAGCTCCAGCGCGGCTTGCCCCTCGTAGGAGGAGGCATGCCGCACGCCGGCGAGGCTGGCCACGGCGTCGAACAACCGGCCCATGCTGGAGGTGGGGACCGTCCCCGTCCCCGTCTCGATCATTCGCGCGACGGTGCGGCAGCCCCGCGCCTTCACGCGCGCGGGATCGAGCTTCGCATCCATGACATGGGCCACCGCCATGCGCCAACCCTCGCGCACCGCCGCGTCGCCGCCCGCGAGCGCGACCGGGCGCAACCGAGCGACGCGCGTGAAGCGGGAGAGATCGGCTCTCAGGAACTCGCCGCCCCATACCGTGCCGTCGGGCCCATGGCCGGTCCCGTCCCAGGCGACCCCGATGACCTCGTCGAGACGGCCGTTCTCCACCAGGCACGAGGCGACGTGGGCATGATGGTGCTGGACGGCGATGGCGGGCAGGGCCATGCGTGCCGCGATCCCGGTGCCGTGATACCCGGGATGGAGGTCGTGAGCCACGGCGACGGGGCGCCCCCCGTACAAGCGCTGCATGCGCGCGCAGGTTTCGTCCCAGGCCCGCTGGGCATCGAGCGACTCCAGGTCGCCCACGTGGGGGGAGAGGAAGGCTGAAGCACCGCGGGTCAGGCAGATCGTGTTCTTGAGGTCCGCCCCTACCGCCAGGACGTCGGGAGCATGGAAGCCCAGCGGGAACGGGCCCGACTCATGTCCCTTCGCACGACGCTGCAGCCGCGGCGCGCCGGCGATGATGCGCGTCACGGAGTCGTCGGCGCGGCCGGCGATGTCCCGATCGTTGAGGAGGAGCAGGTCGCACCATCCGCCGAGGCCCCGGCGGGCCTCGTCGTTGGTCACGGCGATCGGCTCGTCGGACAGGTTGCCGCTGGTCATCACGAGGGGACCGCGGAACGCGCGAAGGAGGAGATGGTGGAGGCCGGTCCCGGGGAGGAAGGCTCCGATCTCGGTCAGGCCGGGCGCAATGCCGGCGGCCAGATCGCCGCCCGGCCGCCGGCGAAGGAGCACGATGGGGCGCTCGGGCCCTTCGAGCGCGTGCCGCGCGACGCCGTCCATGAGGCACGCCTGCGACACGGCCACGGCGTCCGCGAACATCACCGCGAACGGCTTGTCGGGACGCTGCTTCGCCGCGCGCAGTCGCGCCACCGCGCCGGCGAGACGGGCATCGCAGGCAACGTGCATGCCCCCCAGGCCGCGCACTCCGACGAGGCCGCCTTCGCGCAGGACCTCGACCGCGGCAACGACGGGATCCTCGCCGGTGTCCCGTCCCTCCGCAAAGAGGCGCGGACCGCACGCGGGGCAGGCGATGGCCTGGGCGTGGAAGCGCCGGGAGGCGGCGTCCTCGTATTCGCTGCGGCACGCCGCGCAGGGGGGGAACGCAGCGAACGTCGTGCGGGCACGGTCGTACGGGACCGCCACCACCGCCGTGTATCGCGGACCACAGGCGGCGCAAGCAATGAACGGATACGAGTGGCGCCGGTCGCCGGCGTCGAACAGCTCCGCGAGGCATGCCTCGCAGGTGGCTAGGTCAGCGGGCACACGGGGCGGCGAGTCGCCTTCACATCGGCTCTCGCGGATGGAAAAGCCCAGCGCGCCCAGGGCAAGACCGCGCCCCGTTTCTTCCACGGCTTCGACGCGCGCGGGAGCGGGGGCCTCCGCGAGCGCGTCCTGCAACCAATCGAGCGCCACCGGATCGCCTTCGACATCGATGGTGACGCCGCCGACTCCGTTCCACACCTCGCCGGTGAGACCCAGGCGAACCGCGGTGCGGAAGACGAAGGGCCGGAACCCGACGCCCTGCACCGCCCCGCGCACCGCGAGGATGCGACGCGCCCGAGCAGGAATCGGAAGGACGGCCTCGACGGTCATGGAAGGTCCTCGCGAGGGCGACGGATCAAGATAGTGCCGCGCTGCGGTCGGGTCAACGTCCGGGTTGACCAGGGCGGTGGCGCGGCATAGCGTTTCCGACCATGGATCGCGCGCTCTCTCTCCTGCTCCTCGTCCTGGCCGCCGGCGACCCGCGCGGGGAGCTTCCCCCGGGACCGGCCGGTGACACGGTGCGCCGCGCCATCGCTCATCACGGCGGGATGGCGGCGTGGGCCGGCAAGACCACCGTCCAGTTCCACAAGACGACGACGAAGTTCGGGGCGGACGGAAAGGTGGACCGCCGCCCCACCCAGCTCCACCGGTACGTGCTGCGCCCGCGCCTGCGCGCGCGTGTCGATTGGGACGAGGACGGCAAGCACATCGTGCTCATCAACGACGGCGGGCAAGGCGTGAAGTTCGTGGATGGGACGCGAGCGACGGCCGATGCGGACGTCAACCAGGCGCGCGGCGTCACCTTCGGGTCGCACTACGTCTTCAACATGCCTTTCAAGCTGGCCGATCCCGGGGCCCAGCTCGCGCCCGCCGCGTCCCGCCGGCTGGCGGACCACACCTTCGTGGACGCGGTGCGCGTCACCTACGCCCCGGGCGCCGGGGATGCCGGAGGCCTGCACACCTGGACGTACTTCTTCGAAGCCAGGAGCGGACGCCTGACCGCCAATCACCTGACCTACGCACCCGGCAAGTACGACTACACGGAGTACCACGACGACATCGTGGTGGACGGGATCACGCTCGCCCGCCGGCGCCTCGGCTTCGACGGCGACGCCACCGGGCGCCGCAAGGGGCCGCGGACGTCCGAGATCGTCTACGAGGACGTCGCGTTCGACGTCCCCCTGGACCCGGGGATCTTCTCGCCGCCGGCACCTCCGAGGCGCTGAGGATCCTTCACGCCCGGATGCGATCGCCCATCATCGTGCCTCGGCAGGGTCGACAGATGCCGTGGCTCAGCCGCGGCACCGGCGCGTCGAGGAAGAGGCCCATGGCATCGACGGCCTCGTCGACCTCGACGAACCCGCGATCGGGCAAAAGGATCTTTCGGCACCAGCTGCAGGCCACGAGCACCTCTTCGGAGCGCGCGGCGGCGGTGTCGATGAGCTGCCGCCACGGACGGTGCTCCGCCCGCACGAGCGTCGTCTCGCACCGGACCGCACCGCCCGGCTCCGGCTCGAGAGCCATGCGCAGGTAGCGGCGCTCGGCCGGGGCATCGCAGCGGAAATCGAGATCGCGGACGGCGCCGCGGCGCGCGCGGGCGACGAGCATCCGCGTCAGCTCGCGCACTTCGGGGCCGCTCACGTGGTCGAGGAGCGGAGTTCCAAGGACACGGTCACGCGTGAGGGCGGGCGCGGCGTTTCCCGCCGAGAACGTGTCCCACGGCCCGGAGATATCCACGACGCGATCATGAGCGTCCACGACATACGTCAGCATGCCCGGCGTCTCATCGCGACGCTCCCCACGGACGGCCGGTCACAAATCCGGAAGAGGTAGAACCGCCTCCGCCTCGATCTCCACCAGCATCGCGGGATCGATGAGGGCTCGAACCTCGACCATGCTCGTCGCGGGACGGATGGCGGCAAAGACCTCGCCGTGCGCCCGCCCGACGGCCTGCCAGTCGCGCGCGATGTCGATGACGTACATCCGCGTGCGCACGACGTCTTCCAGCCGCGCGCCCGCGCGGGTGAGGGCGCGCTCGATGTTGCGCAGGGTCTGCACCGCCTGCGCGTAAGCGTCGCCGGCTCCGACCACGGCGCCCGCGTCATCGGTGGCGGTGGTGCCCGACACGTGGACGACGTTGCCGACGCGCACCGCGCGCGAATAGCCGACGATCGGCTCCCACGGCGTTCCGCTCGAGATGTTCTGGCGGCCGCTCAGAAGGCTCACTTGCGGTCCAGGATGAGAGTGAACTGCCAGACGACGAGGCCGCGGCCGATCGCGCCGGCAATATTGCCGTCGACCCGTACCGCGGCCCGCGAGACGCGCTGCACGACCGCCCTCAACGGAGGATGCTAGTCCTCGAGGACGAAGGTGATGAGCAGGTTCACCTGGTAGCTCACCGCCTTGCCGTTCTTGACCTCGATCCGCTGCTCCTTGACCCAGGCCGAAGTCACGTTGCGCAGCGTCTTCGTGGCGCGGGCGATGCCGGTCTGAATCGCCTCCTCGAAGCTTTTGTTCGAACGGCAGCTCAGCTCGGTGACCCGGGCCACGTTCGATCCTCCAACCTGCGTCGGCTTGGCCTGTCCGTCGTCGTTCTTTGCCATAGGACCTCCGCTCCCATCATATGGCGGGGTACGGTAGGATTCGGACTTCCCGGGGCATCGCCCGGAGAGCTCAGGAGGAGGAGCCGTTCATGACCTACGTCATCGCGGAGCCGTGCGTGAACACGAAGGACACGGCTTGCGTCGAGGTGTGCCCCGTCGACTGCATCCATCCCAAGAAGGACGAGCCGGAGTTCGAGGCGGAGACCAAGCTCTACATCGACCCCGAGACCTGCATCGACTGCGGCGCGTGCGTGCCGGTGTGCCCCGTGCAGGCGATCTTTCCCCAGGAGGAGCTGCCGGAGAAGTGGTCGGCGTTCACGCAGATGGAAGTGGACTGGTACGCCGCGCGCAAGTAGCCCTGAATCGGCGCTGACCCGGGAGGCGTGCCGATGACGCTGGCGCGCCCGGGCGCGGAGTGCGCGCTCGTCGCGTTCCGTGCCGCGCAGGCGATGGACGAGCCGTCCGAAGTCGCACTCGAAGACTATGCCCGCGTGCTGACGCGGGCGCGGGCCGCCGAAGTCGTGCCGGGAGACGCGCCCGGCCTCGTCACCGGAGTGCATCTGTGCGGGGCCGGGCTTCCCGTGGCCCCCGCCGCCGTGGCCGACATCGAGGGATTCGCGGCGTCGCTCCTCGCCGCGCGCGCCGGCAGCCTGGGCTGGTCATAGACCCCTCCGGCGTATGATGGCGGCCGCGCGCGATCTCCGCGCGGCGCAAGGAGCGTCCATGACCGAATACCTGCGGATCGGGCGGATGTACTTCCTCCTCCTCGCGATCTTCGCGGTAGCGCGCTTCGCGCAAGGGGCGATGGGCGTCCCCTACGCGAAGGGCCACCACGTTTTCAGCATCTTCGTGCTCACGGTCCTCGCGTCCACCTTCTACGCCGCCTTCTGCCGCCGGTGGCGCGGCTTCCGCGTGACCCGCGCGATGGGTCTGGGCGCGACGTTCGGTCTCACCGCGCAGGTGGTGATATTCATCGCGACCGTGCTTTCCTACCTGCTGGGCATGGACACGTTCTTCAACCATCCGACCGCGCTCAACCAGCCCGCCGGCGAGGCGATCTCGTTCAGCCGCGCCATTGGCATTCGCGCGCCCGCCCTCCTGATCTTCCCGATCATCAATGCGATCGCGGCCGCCATCGGCTGGGCCCTCGGCGGCCTGCTGCCGAGCGACGCCGCGGCCCCCGCCCGCTAGTTCAACAGCAGCCCGTGGCGGCGGAGGATCGCCCGCAACTGATCGTGCGGGATCGCGCTCACCGTGCGCCCATCCTTCCCCGTCATCGTGCGCGCGGCGACGAGCGCATTCACGATGGCTTCCTCGGTGGCGCCGACCGTCGCTTCGAAGAGCGGCCCCGCGAGATCGTTGGGGAGCGAGGACACCGTCACCGGCCCCCTGGCATCGGCGGCGCCGGTGGGCGCGGTCGAGAACGCGATGAACAAGTCGCCCGATCCGTTGCCCGCGACGCTGCCCGTCCGGGCCAGGCCGAGGGCGGCGCGGCGGGCGAGACGCTTCACCTGGTGCGGAAGCAACGGGGCGTCGGTGGCGACGACGATGATGATGGACCCCGTCTCCGCCTTCGAGTACTGGAGGTTGTCGCGCAGCTCCCGGCCCACGGGCAGCCCCGCGATGCGCAGCTGATGGCGTAGCCCGAAGTTCGCCTGCACCAGCACCCCGACGGTGTAGCCGCCGTCGCCCGCCGGGAGCACCCGCGACGCGGTGCCGATGCCGCCCTTGTACTCGAAGGCCACCATCCCCGTGCCGCCGCCGACGTTCCCCTCCGCGACGCGCCCGCCGGCCGCGGAATCGATGGCCGCCGCTGCGTGCTCCGGCTTCACGTGCATCCCCGCGATGTCGTTCAGGCGGCCGTCCCACGTCTCGGCCACCACCGGAAGCGACCACGGCTCGCCCAGCTTCGGCCACTTCCGCGCCGCGTAGGCGATGACCGCATCGCGCACGACGCCGACCGAGCTCGTGTTGGTGATCAGCACGGGGCTCTCGAGCATCCCCGACTCCTCGACCCACGCCGTCCCCGTCATCTCGCCGTTCCCGTTCAGCGCGAAGACCGCGGCGAAGCACGGCCGCGTGCCGTCGTCACCCTTGCCGCGGGGCAGCACCGCCGTGACGCCGGTGCGGACCGCGTCACCGTCGATGATCGTCGAGTGGCCCACCTCGACCCCCGCGACGTCGGTGATCGCGTTGTTCGTGCCCGGCCGTCCGAAGTCGAACGGGATCCCGAGATCACGCGCCCGCGCCGTCTCCAGCCCCGCGAGCACGGCCAGCACGATCAAGAGCTGCATGGGCCACCTCCGTTGCCGGCCAGCTTACAGTGGGCCATGTCGTGGAAAGACGGCCTGCGCCGCGATCCGGGCGGGTTCTACACGATGACGACCGACGCCGGCGCGGTCCGCATCTTCATGACCGAGGGCCTGCTCGCGGAGGCGGAGGAGTCGCTGGGCGCGCAGATCGCGAACGCCCGGCGTTTTCCGGGCGTGCTCGACGTCGCGATCACCCCGGACGCGCACCACGGGTACGGCGTCCCCGTCGGCTGCGTGATGGCGACCAGCGGGACCCTGGCCATGGGCCCGGTCGGGTACGACATCGGGTGCGGAATCGCCGCCTTGCAGTCGCGCGTGCCGCGCGACGCGGCCACGCCGGATCGGGTGAAGGAGTTCTCGCGCCTCGTGATGCGGCGGGTCGGGCTGGGCGCGGGCTCCACCGGTCAATCGACGTCGAAGGACCGCTTCCAGGAGATCGTGCGCGGGGGTGCTACAGCTCTCGGCGAGCGTCGCGGCGCGGCGGAGCGGGACCGCATCCCGGTCGAGGATTCGTGGGACATCCCGAAGGACTCGCGCGCGTGGCGGGGCCAGCAGCAGCTCGGCAGCCTCGGCGGAGGGAACCACTTCATCGAGCTCCAGCACGACGGCGCGCACCTGTGGGTGATGTTCCACACCGGGTCGCGAGGGTTCGGCCACGGCCTGGCGACGCACTACTTCGAGAAGGCGCAGGCCGAGCTCGGGCTCTCGCGCGGCCAGATGGACCTCGGCTACTTCACCCCCGACTCGCCGTCCTGGCGGTCGTACCGGAACGCCGTCGCCGCGGGCGGCAACTTCGCCATCGCCAATCGCCTGCTCATCGGCCGGACGGTCGCGGGCGTGTTCGCGGAGACCTTCGGCGCGGAAGCGGAGATGGTGTACGAGATCAGCCACAACCTCGTGCAGGAGGAGACGCATCCCGATCTCTTCCGCCGGCCGGTGTGGATCCATCGCAAGGGGGCCACGCGCGCGCTGCCCGCCGGCCACCCGATGCTCGCCGGAACGCGGTGGGCGGCCACCGGCCATCCCGTGATCATCCCCGGCTCGATGGGCGACTTCTCGTACATCCTGCGCCCGCTCCCGGGCGCGGCGCGCTCGCTGTATTCGGTGAATCACGGCGCCGGACGGCGGAAGTCGCGCACGGGCGCCCGCCGCGAGATCACCCAGTCCGCCGCGGACAAGCAGATGCGCGACCTCGGGGTGATGGTGAATGCGGGCGGCCGCGTGCCGATCGACGAGTCGCCGGACTGCTACAAGCCGGCCGAGGAGGTCCTGCGCGCCGTCACCGACGCCGGCCTGGCGGAGGTGACGTCGCGCCTCTCGCCGATCGCGTCGATCAAAGGCAACGACTAGCGAAACTCTTGACGGCGGAAAGCACGTTTGCTACTGTCCACAATCGCACTAGTTGCCGTTGATCTGGCGATCCTTCGGGGAGACCCGGCCACGGTGGCCGCGCCTCTGGTAGTGGACGCGCAGGTGACGCAGCGCTAGGCAAGGGCTAGGAGGCCTGCAGTCCATGGTCGAAGGTACGGTGAAGTGGTTCAACGAGTCGAAGGGTTTCGGTTTCCTCTCGCGTGAGGGCGGGCCGGACGTTTTCGTTCATCATTCCGAGATCCGGGCGGAAGGCTTCCGGACCCTGAACGAGGGTGATCGCGTGCGGTTCGAGGTGGTGGACAGCCCCAAGGGGCCCCGCGCCGCGAACGTCACCAAGATCTAACGACTCGACGACACCGCGGATCCAACGATCCATACGCCCGGGACCGAAAGGTTCCGGGCGTTTTTGCTTTGCGTTCGCTTAAACTCCACCCATGCGACTCGTCACGCGTGGCGATCTCGACGGCCTCACCTGCGCCGTGCTCATCACCTCCTGCGAGAAGGTGGACGAGATCATGCTCGTCCACCCCCAGGACATCACCGACCGCCGCCTGGCCATCACCGACGACGACATCCTCGCGAACCTTCCGTACCAGTCCGGCGTCGGCAAGTGGTTCGACCACCACCTCCTCACCCATGCCAACGAGCGGCCGCCGGATCGATTCGAGGGACGCTACGGCCTCGCCCCCAGCGCCGCGCGCATGGCGTACGAGTACTACATCGGGGCGCACCCCGAGCTGCGGAAGCACGACCGGCTGCTCGCGGAGACCGACCGCCTCGACGCCGCGCAGCTGACCATCGACGACGTGCTCGACCCGAAGGGGTACATCCTCCTCGGCTACACCCTCGATTCGCGCACGGGGCTGGGCGCGTTCCAGGATTACTTCCGCGCGCTGGTGGAGGCGGTGAAGGCCCAGCCGATCGAGCAGATCCTCGCCCGCCCCGACGTGAAGGCCCGCGTGGAGCGGATCCGAACCGAGGATGCGGCCTTCCGCGCGATCACGCGCCAGCGCTCCCGCATGGACGGCAACGTTGTGTTCACCGATTTCCGCGACGAGCAGCCGCCGCCCGTCGGCAATCGCTTCCTCGTCTACACGCTGTTCCCCGAGGCCAACATCTCCCTGCGCGTGCACTGGGGACCAAGCCGCGAGCACGTCGCGGCCGCGGCCGGCCATTCGATCTTCAACCGCACCAACCGCACCAACGTCGGCGAGCTGATGGCGCGCTATGGAGGCGGCGGCCACCGCGGCGCGGGGAGCTGCCTGCTGGAGGCGGCGACCGCGGAGGCGCGCATCGCGGAGATCCTCGACGCGATGAAGCAGGGCTAGCGTGAGCCTCGAGCTCCTGCGGGTGGCGGGCCGCATCGCCGGCGAGGCCCGGCGGGAGGGGGAAGCGCTGGTGGTCGCCGGCGCGCGCGTCCGCGACGTCTGCGCCGCCGTCGAGGATGCGATCCATCGCAAGGGCGGCGGGCTCGCCTTTCCCGTGCAGTCCTCGCGCAATGCGATCGCCGCGCACTATTGCCCGTCGCCGGAGGACGAGACCACGTACGCGGACGGCGACCTGGCCAAGCTCGACGTCGGCGTGCACGTCGACGGCTGGGTGGTGGACACCGCGGTCACCGTCAACGTCGGCGGCCACGCCGCGAACCAGCGGCTGATCGACGCCGCGCGCGCCGGCCTCGACGCCGCGATCGCGGAGGCGGGCCCCGGGCGCACCGTCCGCCGCCTGTCGGCGGCGATCGAAGCCGCCATCCGCGGGCACGGGTTCCAGACCGTGCGCAACCTCTGCGGCCACGGCGTCGGCCGGTGGGTCGTGCATTGCCCGCCGCCCATCCCGAACGCGCCGGACGATTCCTCCGATCGCCTCGAGGCGGGGATGGTGGTGGCCATCGAGCCTTTCGCCACCGACGGCGCGGGGCGCGTGGCCGAGCGCGGTACGCCCGAGGTCTTCCGCGCGCAGGGGACGCTTCAGGGAGTGGCGGGCGGCGATCCGGAAGTCCTGGCCGCGATCGCGGCCCTGAAGGGCCTGCCCTTCGCGCGCCGGCAGCTCGCGCACCTCGACCGCGAGCGCGTCGAATCCACGTTGCGTGCGCTGGCCAACGGGCGCGCGCTGGCCGCCTATCCGCCACTCGTGGACGTGGACGGGCGGCGGATCGCCCAGGCCGAGCATACGGTGTACGTGGGAGCGGGTGGGGTCGAGGTGCTGACCGGCTGAGGACCGCGCCGCCGGTTGCTCTGGACTACGGCTTGTCCTGCTCTTCCTCCTTCACGACTTCTTCCTCGGGAAGGTCGTAGGGCAGCGGCTGCGGGCCAGGGATGATGCCCGCGATGTCGGGATCGTAGTCTCCCGTGCGCTCGACCTTGACCTTCTCCTTGTCGACGCGCTTGGCGGCCTTTTCACGGGCCCGCTCCTGG
>JANMPI010000285.1:0-20968 GCA_031369785.1 Acidobacteriota bacterium | reverse complement strand
CGAGGGGGCGATGGGCCCGCTCGGCTACTTCGAGGCCATCGACTACACTCCGCGCAAGCCCGACGACGAGGGCGCTCCGGCGTCCACGAGCAGCCGCCCCGGCGTCGTCGTCAAGACCCACATGGCGCACCACCAGGGGATGACGCTCGTCGCCATCGCGAACGCGCTCCAGGGCGACCGCATGGTGAAGCGCTTCCACTCCGATCCGCGCGTGCAGGCGACGGAGCTCGTCCTCCAGGAGCGCGTGCCGCGCCATGCCCCGATCAGCCAGCCGCGTCCGGTGGAGGAGACGCGCGTCGCGGGCGCGCCGACCCCCCAGGGCAGCCGCAGATTCCGGACCCCGCATACGACACATCCGCACGCGCAGTTCCTGTCCAACGGCAACTACACCGCCGTCGTCACCAACGCCGGCGGCGGCGCCAGCTTCTCCCGCGGCCGCGCGGTCACGCGTCATCGCGAGGACGCGACACGCGATCCGGGAAGCCAGTTCCTCTACCTGCGCGACGTCCGCAGCGGCGCGGTGTGGTCGCCCACCTTCCACCCGGTGGGGACGGAGCCGCAGGACTACGTGGTCACCTTCCTGGCCCAGCGCGCGACCTTCCGCCGCCGCGACGACGGCATCGCCACCCAGCTCGACATCGCCGTCTCCACCGAGGACGACGTCGAGGTGCGGCGGCTCGCGGTGACGAACCACAGCGACCGGCCGCGGGAGATCGAGGTCACGAGCTACGCGGAGATCGTCCTCGCCTCCGTCGCCGACGACCTCGCGCATCCCGCCTTCCAGAAGCTGTTCGTGGAGACCGAGTACCTGCCGGAGAGCGCCGCGCTCCTCTGCCATCGCCGCCCGCGCGCGGCCGGAGAGACCGCGCAATGGGCGGTGCACGTCCTCGGCCTCGAAGGGCGGCCGCAAGGCGCCGTGGAATGGGAAACCGACCGTGCCCGAGTCCTGGGGCGGGGCCGCGGGCCCGCGAACCCGCGCGCGCTCGACGGCCGCTCGCTGTCGGGGACGACGGGAACCGTCCTCGATCCCGTGGTCAGCCTGCGCCAGCGCATCCGGCTGGCGCCGGGGGGATTCGTCCGGATGGCGTTCAGCACCGGAACGGCGTCCTCGCGGGAGACCGCGGTCGCCCTCGCCCAGCGGTACCACGATCCCGGCGCGGCCGCGCGCACCTTCGCGCTTGCCTTCGCGCACGCGCAGAGCGGGCTGCGCCACCTCGGCATCACCGGCGAGGAGGCGCTGCTCTTCGAGCGGCTGGCCTCACGGGTCCTCTACGCCGACGGCTCGCTCCGCGCGAGCCCCGACGTGCTGGCGCGCAACTCCCTCGGTCAGGAAGGCCTCTGGGGTCACGGCATCTCCGGCGACCTTCCCATCCTCCTCGTCCGCGTCCTCGGCGATTCCGACCTGGAGCTCGTGCGGCAGGTGCTCCAGGCCCAGGAGTACTGGCGCCTCAAGGGGCTGAGCGCCGACGTCGTGGTCGTCAACGAGCATCCGATCGGCTACATGGACGAGATGCACGCCCAGCTCACGACGCTCCTCGACAACGGTCCCTGGCGCGCGTGGAAGCACAAGAACGGCGGCGTGTTCCTCCTCCGCGGCGACGGCATGGGCGAGGCGGAGCGTGTGCTGCTGGCGAGCGTCGCGCGCGCCGTTCTTTCCGGGGACCGGGGCCCCCTCGCGCAGCAGCTCGATCGCCCGCATCCGGAGCGCGTGGCGCCGACGGAGCTCGTGGTCCATCCGCCCGAGAAGGGGGACCCCATCCCTGCAGACACCGACCTCGCCCTTCCCGAGCTCGTCCTCGCCAATGGCGCCGGCGGCTTCACGAGCGACGGAAAGGAGTACGTGATCGTCCTCGATGGCGACCAGGAGACGCCGATGCCCTGGGCCAACGTGATCGCGAGCCCCGACTTCGGCACCGTGATCACCGCCTCCGGCTCCGCGTGCACGTGGGCCGGCAACAGCCGCGAGAATCGCCTGACTCCGTTCGCGAACGATCCCGTCACCGACCCCACCGCCGAGGCCCTGTACATCCGCGACGACGACACCGGCGCCGCCTGGTCTCCGACGCCGGGCCCGATGCGGCGGAGCCGCGACACCGGCCGGTACGTGATCCGCCATTCCGCCGGCGCGAGCGAGTTCTCCCATCGCGCGCGCGGGATCGAGACCGCGCTCACGGTGTTCGTGGACGCCGCCGACCCGGTGAAGTTCTCGCGGTTGACCCTCACCAACACCGGGGCCATGCCGCGGCGGCTGGCCGTCATCGCCTACAACGAATGGGTGCTCGGACCGCCTCGCCCTGGCCTGCACGCGCACGTCGTGACCGAGCGCGCCGCGAACGGCGCCGTGCTCGCCCGCAATCCCTACAACCAGGAATTCGCCGGGCGCGTGGCCTTTGCGCACGTCAGCGAGACGCCGCGGTCCGCGACCGGCGATCGGCTGGCCTTCCTCGGGCGCAACGGCTCGATCGAGTGGCCGGCCGCCCTCGGCTACGCCGCGCTCGCCGAACGATTCGGCGCGGGCTTCGATCCCTGCGCCGCCCTCGACGTCGCCGTCACGCTGGCACCCGGTGAGACGCGCCAGCTCGCGTTCCTGCTCGGGCAGGGACGCGACGCCGGCCATGCGCGCGATCTGATGGCGCGGCACGGGACGGTCGCGGCGGCGGAGACGGCCCTGGCCGCCGCCCGCCGCTCGTGGGACGACATCCTGGGCGCGGTCCAGGTCCACACCCCGGACGATTCCTTCGACGTGATGATGAACCGCTGGCTCCTTTACCAGGACCTCGGCTGCCGGATCTGGGCGCGGTCCGGGTACTACCAGCCGGGCGGCGCGTTCGGATTCCGCGATCAGCTCCAGGACGTAATGGCGGTGTCGCTCGCGCGGCCGGACCTGATGCGCGGGCACCTGCTGCGGGCGGCGAGCCGCCAGTTCGTCGAGGGCGACGTGCAGCACTGGTGGCACGAGCCGAGCGGCCGCGGGACCCGGACGCGGTGCTCCGACGACCTCCTCTGGCTTCCATACGCGGTCGCGGAGTACCTCCGCACCACCGCCGACGCCGCCGTCCTCGAGGAAACGGTCTCGTTCCTCGAGGCGCCGCTGCTCGCCGCGGATGCGGAGGACTCGTACCTGCAGCCCCGCGTCTCCGCCGAGCAGGCATCGCTCTTCGACCATTGCTGCCGCGCGATCGACAAGGGAATGACCGGCGGAGCGCACGGGTTGCCCCTCATGGGCTCCGGCGACTGGAACGACGGCATGAACCGGGTCGGGCGCGAGGGACGCGGAGAAAGCACGTGGCTCGGCTTCTTCCTCTACTCCGTGCTCCGCGACTTCGCGCCCCTTTGCGAATCGCGCGGCGACAAGATCCGCGCCGCGCGCTATCAAGCCGAAGCGAAGAGGCTCGCGGCGGCCCTCGAGCAGGCGTGGGACGGCGAGTGGTACCGGCGCGGCTACTACGACGACGGCACCCCGCTGGGGTCCGCGCAGAACGACGAGTGCCGGATCGACGCCATCGCGCAGGCCTGGTCGGTCCTGTCCGGCGCGGTGCCGACGCGATTCGCCGACCGTGCGCTCGACGCCGTGCGCACGCATCTCATCCGCCGGGGGCCGCGCGTCCTGCTCCTGCTCACGCCGGCGTTCGACGTCTCCGCCCAGGATCCCGGGTACATCAAGGGCTATCCGCCCGGGCTGCGCGAGAACGGCGGGCAGTACACCCACGCCGCGGTCTGGGTCGTGATGGCGATGGCACGCCGGGGCAGCGGGGACGAGGCGGCCGAGCTCTTCCACATGCTGAACCCCATCAATCACACGCGCACCCCGGCCGGCGTCGATCGCTACAAGGGCGAGCCCTACGTCCTCGCCGGCGACGTCTACGCGCACCCGACGCACGCCGGGCGCGCGGGCTGGACCTGGTACACGGGATCCGCGGGATGGATGTACCGCGCGGGGCTGGAGAGCATCCTCGGCCTGCGCCGGCGCGGCGCGACGTTCATCGTCGACCCGTGCATCCCGTCGTCGTGGGGCGAGTACTCGCTCGAATGGCGGTTCGGGACGACGCGCTACGCGATCGCGGTGGCGAACCCCGAGCGCCGCTGCCGCGGGGTCGCGGCCGCGGAGATGGACGGCTTCGCGGTCGACCCGAGCGCCATCCCCCTCGTGGACGACGGGGCGCTCCACACCGTGCGGATCGTGCTCGGGGCGCCGAAGCCGGCCTAGAACGAAACCCGCGCGCCGATGCGCGCCGAGCGCGGGGGCTGGATCGCGGTGACCGTGCGGAACGACGGCCCCGAGATCACGTCCTCCTCGACCTCGTTCTTCGCGTCGAGGATGTTGAAGGCCTCGAGCGCCAACGCGACGCGGCTTTTCCCCGCCCGGAAGCCGCGCTCGATGCGGGCGTCGACGGTGAGGGTGAAGGTGAAGCGGTGCTCGCTGCGGCGGATGGCCGCGATGGCTTCCGCCCCCTGCGGAAGATCGGGCACGACCACCATCCGCGCGAACGGCTGGCCGTCCTGATAGTTGGCCACCGCGCCGAGGCTCCACTCCCGCGGCCGCCAGAGCGCGGCTACCTTCAGCGTGTACGCACGGTCGAAGAAGAGGCGCCCGCGGGCGTACGTGTCCGCGTTCGGCTGATCGAAGAGCTCGCCGATGACCCCGGGATCGTTCTCCCGCACGCCGTAACCGCGATTGCCGCCGGCCCCCGTCGAGCGCGACGCGGTGCCGCCGATGCGGATGAGAAGCGAGGCCGCGATCCGCCGCTCGATCGTGAGCTCGACGCCTTCGTGGAGGACGCCGTGATCGGGGGCGTTGGTCAGCAGGTAGCGGTCGTTGCCGAAGGTCGCGGGATCCCGGGCGAAGATTGGGAGGGGCCGGTCGTCGGCCGGTCCCGCGAGATCGATCGCGGCATCGTCGATGAAGGAGACGGTGTAGTCGGCCGCGGCGACGCCGACGTTCACCGACTCCACGACGTCCCGTGACCGGCGGTGGACGCCCGCGAAGCGGATCCACCATCCGCGGGGACGGAGATCGATGCCGGCCACGACACCGGAGGCGCTCGGCGAACGCAGCGCGGGATCGACGGACGACCGGCCGCCCCCGGGGCCGGTGACGGCGACGAGCGCCCCCTGCTCACCATCCTCGAGCCGCAGGTCCCCGTCGTCGTTCCAGAGATACGCGCGGCCCTGGGGCGCGCCCGGATCGCCCCACTGCAGGAGGCGCAGCGGAAGGCGCGGATGGACCTGCTCCCATCCGGCGAACAGCGACACCGCGCGCCGCGGAGCCCAGCGCCCGGCGAGGCGCGGGGAAACCGTCGTCCACGCGATGCGCCCGGCGCCGGTCTCGCTCGCACCGCGGGTCAGGGCGAAGCGTGCCCCGCCCTCGAGCTGGACGGCATCACCGAGGGCTACGCGGTCCTCGGCGAAGAGCGCGACGTGGCTGGCGTGGGCGCTCGACTCCGCGGCACCGAAGCCAAATTCCCACACCCGCGCGGGGATCGCGCCGATCCGCTCCGCGGTCAGGCCGCTCGAGGCGGCGCCGGACGGCGTCCAGCGCACCGCCGACTCCTCGACGGCAAGCCCGAACGTCGCGTCGTTCCGCCCGCCCAGGCGAAGCGCGGCGGGACGGACCTCCGCGCCCAGGTCGAACCGCCGCACGCGACGCTCGGACGCATGGAGCTCGTTCACTGGCCCGTCGCGGAGGCGGTCGATGGTGACTACGCCGCCGCCCGCATCGGGCGGCGTTTCGCCCGCTTCCTGGTAGGCGATGGCGGCGCGCCACCGCGATCCCGCGGGACGCACGCGACGGAAAGCGGCCTGCAGGTGGACGGCGCGCTCCTGTTCGGGCGCCGTCCGGTCCGACACCCGCGCGCGTCCGGCGAAAGGCCGATCCGCTCCCGATGCCGCGGCCAGCACCCGCCACACGTCGGCGTCGTCCGGGCGATAGGCGACGTGCGCCAGCAGCGATGCCGCATCCGAGCGAAGGCGGTCCGGGGCGCCCCGCTCCTCGCGCGCGCTGCGTGTCCCGCGCGCGACGGCGAACACCCGCAGCCGCGGGCTCATCGGCCCGCCGAACGTGAGGGCCGCATCGTCCCATCCCAGAAGCGACGCGATGGGGGGCGCGACGCCGTCTCCGGATCCGGAGAGCCCCGATGGGGTCGTGTGCAGGGCGAGGGCGCCGCCCCACGCGTCGCCGCCCTCACGGACACGCAGGGAGACGTCCGCGCCCGATCCGCGGCGGGAGACGGGAGTGAGCGCGGTCGCGAGCGACACGCCTTCGATCGCCTCCGCCGAAACCACGACCAGCGGGACGCCCCCGCGATCGGGGTCGGTGATGTCGATGCCGTCGAGCTGCCACGTGGTTTCCGTCCACGACGAGCCGTGCACGCCGAAGAGTGCGGGCGCGCCCGGGAAGAGCCCGCCGCTGTCGATCCGGTCCGCGGTCACGGCCGGCTCCGCGGTGCGCAGGAGCGACCACGGCTCGCGCCCCGACGGCAGGCCCGCGAGAGCGTCGGCGTCGAAGAGGGTGCCGAGCTCGACCGGCGGGCCCGCGAGAAGGGCCAGCGCGAGCAGCGGAGTCAGGGCCGCGCCCTCAGAACGCCCAGCCCAGGATGAAGACGAAGCCGAGCTGGTGCTCGGAGATGATCGTGTACGTGCCCGGGATGACGCGCGCCCCGGGGGGAAGTGCTGCACCCGCGACGCGCGGGGTCACGAGCTGCACGCCGGGGCGGATCTGCGCGGCGGCGCCGCCGACACCGCCGGCCTGCAGGTACGTCCGCGCGTCGGACTCGCTCACGCGCGAGAGGTCGACGAACCCGGCCAGCGGCGACGGGCGGACGATGCCCGACGGCGGCGAGCCTGCGGCATAGAGGATCGCGGCCGTGATCCGGACGCGCCCCGGGCGACCCTGGATGCCGATCAGCAGGTCGAGCGGGGACACGCGGTCGAGCGTCTTCGTGCCGTAGACCTCCATCGTCGCCACCGCTTCTCCGACCACCGCCACCCGCGGCGAGACGGGATACCGCAGGCCGACGCCGAGCTCGAGGCGGCTCGGCAGGTGCAGTGGCTCCTCGACGATGGCGGTCGCGTCCGGATTGGCGACGAGGAGCCGGTCGGCGAGCGGCGTCCGCCCGACGTAGGTGAGCGCGACCGACGTGACGACGTCGGTCCCGGCGAAGCGCTTCTCCGAGATCCCGCGCGCGGTGAGGTCGAACCCGCCCGTCCCGGATCCCGACTGCAGGGCGCCGAGGCGCCGGGTGAGCGGGAGCTTGAGCTCACCGGCGACCGCCAGGCCCGCCCGCGTCTCGCTCCCGTCGCGCAGGCGCGCCTTCACGCCGAGGACGAGATCGCCGGTGACGAGGTCGGTGAACCGCTGGTCCCCGCGGCCGTTGGCGAAGGGGAAGGTCGGCGTGATCGCGTAATACGGGCGCGCGGGGACGGCCATACCCTCAGGCAGCACGAGGTCGACCGGCGGCGGCGGCAGCGCGGGCCACGTTTGCGACTGATCGGGCACCACGACCACGCGGCTCCACACGAAGCTGCCGTACGCCTCCACTCTCGGCTTCCAGCCCGCCGCGAAGGCGAGGCCGTAGTCGAAGACGTCGATGCCGAGCGGGTCGCGGTCGCGGTTGTAGAGCGTCGTCGCGATCTCGAACCGGCCGCGGGGCAGCGTGCGCGTGTCGGGAAGCGTGATGAGCCCGCTGCCGAGCAGCGACGGGGAGGGCGGCAGGGGCGACGGCTGGGGATCGGTGGGAGCGGCGGCGAGCAGGGCCAGCAGCAGGGGAACCAGGGTCATTTTGGGGAACTATACTTTGCCCCGCATGGCACACCTCACGCCCGAGCCCGCCCACACCGAAGCCGAGCTCGCCCGCGTCCTCCGGATCGAGCGGCCGGGTGCGAGCCTCATGCGGTACTACGCGCTTTTGTCCCTGCTGGCCGGCCCGTTCTTCTTCGTCGTGTTGATCCCGCTCTATTTCCGGTATCACACGATGCGGTATCGATTCGACGCCGACGGCGTGAAGATGAGCTGGGGCATCCTCTTCCGCCGCGAGGTGAGCCTCACCTACGCGCGCATCCAGGACATCCACCTGACCAGCAACCTCGTCTCGAGATGGCTCGGCCTCGCGGAAGTGAAGATCTCGACCGCCAGCGGATCGTCGAGCGCGGAGATGACCATCGAGGGACTGGGTGAATTCGAGCTCGTGCGGGACTTCCTCTACGCGAAGATGCGGGGCGGGCGCGACAAGCCGGCCCCGGCGCCCATGGCGGCGGGCGGCGGCGGAGCAGGGCCGGAGCTCGACGTCGTGGTGGCCGCGCTGCGGCAGGTGAGCGAGGATCTCCGCGCGGTGCGCGCGGCCCTGGAGCGCACGAAGCCCGGTGGCTGATCTCGAGATCGGCGCCGGCTGGCTGCTGCGGCTGCTGCACGTTCCGCCCGCGCCGCACCTTCCCGCCGGCGAGCCGGGGAGCGCGCGCGTTTTCCGCGCCGCGCCCAACTATTGGCGCTTGAAGCTCGCGCAGTGGGCGGCCCGCCAGGCGTTCACCGCCGCCGGGTTCATCTTCATCCTCGGCGCCCTGCAAGCGGTGCCCGCGAGCGTGACCATCACCGACGAGGGACGCGAGCACCACTTTCCCACCGCCCCGGTCATGGCGGTCTCGCACGGGATCGAGGCCTTCGCGATCGCCCTCTGGCTCGCGCAGCTCCCCCTCTCCTTCGCGGTCATGCGCCTCGACTACCAGCTTCGCTGGTACGTGGTCACGGACCGCGCGGCGCGGCTGCGCGAGGGCGTGCTGACCCTCACGGAGATGACCTTCACGCTGGTCAACGTCCAGGACATCCGGATCGCGCAGGGACCGCTGCAGCGACTGCTCGGGCTCGCCGACGTCGAGCTGCGGACGGCGGGCGGCAGCGACTCGTCACCGGGACGCGGCGGTCCTTCTTCCACGTCGCGAAACCTGCACCTCGCGCGCTTCCGCGGGGTCGAGAACGCGGAGGCGATCCGCGATCTCGTGCTGGAGCGGATGCGGAGGGCCCGCGATGCCGGCCTCGGAGATCCCGACGACGCGGCGGAGCCGCATGGCGCCCATCCCTCCGCGCTCGCCGCCGCCGCACAGGAGCTGTTGGCGGAATCCGCGGCGCTGCGGCGAGCGCTCAGCGGACGGTGAAGCCGAAGCGCAGCCCGGACGCGTTCACCGCCGACGCGCGATCGTTGAGCCGCGCCGCCTCCACGCGGAGGCCGATCCCCTTCACGGTGAGTGCTATGGCGACGAACTTCACCGTCCCCCGCTCCCCCCCGAAGCCCGGGAACAGGATCGTGTCCAGTGTCGCCAGCGACCGCTTGATGTATTCGTTGCAGTGCGGCTCGGTGCGATTGGCGACCCCGCATCCGTTCGGCGAGGTCAGCACGCGCTCCGCGGCATCGATGAAGGCGAGGCGCGCGCCGGCCTCCAGCTGCAGCGGCCCGAGGCGCGGCGAGTAGTAGCTGAGCCCCACCGCCTCCCAGAAGTTGAACTTGCCCGGCGTCTCCGGGTCCGCGTCCGGCCCCGGCACGTAGGCGCGCGAGGTCACGGGATAGGGCCAGGCGCCGATCTCGAGGCCGAGGCCGCCGAAGCGATCGCTCTTGTCCCGGCGGTCGAACGCAAAAAGCGGAAAGCGGCCCTGGAACCCGGAGACCGCGTAGTGATTCGCGTCGTCGGCGGAATCGGCGAGCCCGAACTGCAGCGTCCACGAGATCTTTGGCTTGCGGGGCGGCTCCTGCGCCGCCGCCATCAATAAAGATGCGATCAACGCCGGCGCGAACGGCGGCGTCACTTCCCCATGAAGTGGTCGAACACGATCTTCGACACAAAGGCGCCGGCCACGAGCGCCTCGTTGTCCACCGTCCACCGCTCGTCCCGGCCCCGGCGGGCGTAGATCGCGATCACGTACCGGCCGCGGGGCGTGGTGATGATCCCGGAGTCCACGCGAATGGTTCCCTTGAGGCCCGCCGGATCGGCCAGCTTCTCGTCGTCCTGGCCCGACTTGCCCGCGTAGGTGAGCGTGTCGCTGAGCGGCAGGAGCCGCGGGATCATGTCGTAGTTCTGCTGCTTGCCGAGAATGGCGGCCATCTCCTGCGAAGCCTCGGGGCTCACCGCCTTGCCGCGCGCGATCATTTCCATGAGGCGCGCCGTCTCCCGCGGCGTCGAGGACCCGAGACCGAACTCGCGCTCCTCTTCAGGAAAGACGTCGGGGTGCCCGCCGCGGAAGGTCGGGCGATAGAGGCGCGTCTGCGGCAGCCCGTAGGCCACCATCCGATCGTCCACCGCGCGCGTGCCGACGAGCGCCACCAGCAGGTTGGTCGCCGTGTTGTCGGAGAGCGCGATCATCAGGTACACGAGATCGGAGACCGAGTACTGGCCGCCCGCGTGCAGAGAAGGAAGGACTCCCGAGCCGCCGACCTTGACGTCGTCGGTGAGGGTGACGAGCTGATCCTTGCGCAGCCGCCCGTCCGCGATCCGATGGAACACCTCGACCATGACCGCGGTCTTGATCGCGCTCGCGGTCGGGAACCGCTCGTCCGCGTTCACGGCGATCGTCTCGCCGGTGTCGAGATGGACGGCCGCCACGCCCATGCGCCCGCCGAAGGCGGCGATTCGCGCGGCGACGATGGCTTCGACGGGAGTCGGAGGCGGGGCGGCGGCGGTCAGGGCCATGACGGCGAGCACCTCGAGCATCCGCGATTGTAGACTCACCGCCACGCAGGGGTGACGGTGGTGACGAGCACGTGGACGGCCGATGCCGAATACATGGTGTGGGCCAAGCTGCATTCCGGCGCGCGCTTCAACCTCGCCACGAGCGGCGTCGCGAACCTGCCGCTCGGCGACCTGCCCGCGCACCTCGCCGACCTCGAGCTGACCGCGTCCGGCGCCTACGGATACGCGCCGCTCGTGGAGGCGGTGGCCGCGCACGTCGGAGCGCCCACCGACTGCGTCGTGGTCGCCGGCGGCGGCACGTCGTTCGCGAACCATCTCGTGCTGGCGGGCCTGGTCGGGCCCGGAGACGAGGTCCTGATCGAAGCCCCCGCCTACCGGCTGATGGCGGCGGTCGCGCGCTACCTCGGGGCCACCGTCACCGAGTTTCCACGCCGCGCGGAGGACGGCTTCGCCATCGATCCCGAGGCCATCCGAAGCCGCCTCACCCCCCGCACCCGCGTCATCGTCCTCACCAACCTCCACAACCCCACGAGCGTCCAGGCCGACGAAGGGACGCTGCGGGCGCTGGGCGAGATCGCCCGTGAGGCCCGCGGCAAGGTGCTGGTGGACGAGGTCTATCGCGAGGCTGTCTTCGACGGGATGCCGCGCTCCGCCTTCCACCTCGGGCCGGAGTTCGTGGTCACGAGCAGCCTCACCAAGGTCTACGGCCTCTCCGGCCTTCGCTGCGGGTGGATCCTCGCCGAGCCGGAGCTGGCGCATTCGCTCTGGCGCCTCAACGATCTCTTCGGGGTCAATGCGCCCCACCTCGTGGAGCGGCTGGCGGTGGTCGCCTTTCAGGGCCTTCCCGCGATCCGGGAGCGGGCGCGCCGGCTGCTCGACGCCAACCGGCCGTATCTCCGCGCCTTCCTCGAATCCCGGGAGGATCTGGAGGTCGTACGGCCTCCCGCGGGCACGACCGCGTTTCCGCGCCTCCGGTCGGGATCGGTCGATTCCCTCGTCGACCGGCTGGCGAACCACTACGAGACCTCGGTCGTTCCCGGCCGTTTCTTCGGAGCGCCCGCGCACTTCCGGATCGGCATCGGCGGCGAGACGGGGATGGTCCGCGAGGGTCTCCAGCGCCTCGGACGCGCCCTCGACGATCGACAACATGGAACACCGCGGCTATCGGCAACGTAGCTGCATTCAAGGCTTTGGCCTTCTCGGCCACATTGGAGACCGATGAGACGCCCCTGGAGATCAATGAAGAAGAAGCACGTCGTCCTGCTCGTCATCGCGATCCTCGCCGTGGCGGGGGGCGCTTTCGCCTACTCGAAGCGGGGCCCCAAGCCCACGGAGGTCGAGCTGGCCCCGGTGGGCCGCGAAGACATCCAGGCCAAGGTCACGGCGAACGGGAAGGTCCAGGCCAAGAAGAAGGTGGACATCTCCGCCACCATCCCGGGCCAGATCACCCATCTCGCGGTGAAGGAAGGTGACCGCGTCAGTAAGGGGCAGCTCCTCCTGCAGATCGACGCCGTGAACCCCCGCGCCGCCGCGCGCAGCAACGAGTTCTCGATGGCGGCCCTCGTCCAGGACCAGCAGTCGGCGAACGCGAACCTCGCCCAGGCCCGGAGCGACCTCCGCCGGGCGGTGAGAACTTCGCCGCGCGGATCATCCCCGAGGCCGACCTCCAGCGCGCCCGCACCGCCGTCGCCACCGCGCAGGCCGCGGCGCAGGCGTCGGCGCAGCGCGCTCACCAGGCCCGCGCCACCCTCGAAGGGTCGCGGGACACGCTGGCCAAGACCACCGTCCGCTCCCCCATGGACGGCATCGTCACCGCCAAGCGCGTCGAAGAGGGCGAGGTCGCGGTGATCGGGATCCAGAACAGCCCCGGGACCGTCCTCCTGACCATCTCCGACATGTCGGTGGTCGAGACCGAGCTCGAGGTCGACGAGACGTCGGTGCCCTCGGTGAAGGTCGGCCAGGAGGCGAAGGTCCGCATCGACGCCTATCCGAACCGCACCTTCAAGGGCCTCGTCACCGAGGTCGGGGGCAGCCCCATCCTCCCCGCCGCCGGGTCGAGCTCGAACGCGATCAAGTTCCTGGTCAAGGTCCAGATCCAGGACCCGCCGCCGGACGTGAAGCCCGGCCTCTCCGTACAGGCGGACATCCTCACCGGCTTCCGCCCCAAGGCGATCGTGGTCCCGATCCAGGCCCTGGTCATCCGCGACCGCGAGCGCAAGCCCGGCGATGCCAAGGACGGCACGCCGCGCGACGAGGAGGGCGTCTTCCTGAACGACGCCGGGAAGGCGAAGTTCCAGCCGATCAAGACCGGCCTCATGGGCGAGCTGTCGCTCGAGGTCGTATCCGGGTTGTCGGGCGGCGAGAGCCTGATCACCGGCCCCTTCAAGTCGCTGCGCACGCTGAAGCCGGGGGACGCGGTGAAGGCGGAAGAGAAGAAAAAGGACGGCGACGCGGAAAAGAAGGCCTCGTAAGGATCCGCCGATGATGCAGACGGCCGACCTTCCGAGAGAAGCCGTGCAGGCGATGCGCGCCAATCGCCTGCGCAGCTTCCTCACCCTGCTCGGGATCATCATCGGCGTCGCGACGCTGGTGGGCGTCGTCTCCGTCATTACCGGCCTCAATGGCTGGGTGCAGGACAAGGTCATCCAGCTGTCGCCGGACGTCTACGTGGTGACGAAGTTCGGGATCATCCGCAGCCGCGACGAGTTCCTCGACGCGCTGAAGCGCAAGGACATCTCGTACGAGGACTACTACCGCGTGGTCGGCCTCCTCCAGAAGGCGGAGTCCACGGGAGCGCAGGTGGGGACGACCTCGGCGGTGAACGTCGGCCCACGGCGCCTGCCCGACATCCGCGTGCAGGGGACGACCGCGAGCTACGGCGCCCTCATGAACTTCAACCTCGAGGGGGGGCGCTACTTCGTGGACGGCGAGGACACGAGCGCGCAGCAGGTGGTCGTCATCGGCTGGGACGTGAAGGACGAGCTCTTCCCCCACCAGGATCCCATCGGCCACACGATCCTCGTCGGCGGACAGCCGTACCGCGTGATCGGCCTCCTCGCGAAGCAGGGCCGGACGCTCGGACAGAACAACGACGCGACCGTCATCATCCCCATCCAGGCCTGGCGGCGGCAGTGGGGCGCGCGGGACTCCGTCGACATCGTCGTCAAGGCGCGCGGCGGCGTCCCCGGCGTCGAGTCGTCCATCGACGAAGTGCGCGCGGTGCTGCGCGCGCTGCGCCACACCGACTTCCGCGCTCCCGACCCCTTCGGCGTGGTGACCGCGGAGAGCCTGCAGCAGCTATGGCGGCAGATCTCCGCCGCCGCGTTCATCCTGTCGTTGCTCATCGCATCCGTCTCCCTCGGCGTGGGCGGCATCGTGATCATGAACATCATGCTGGTCGCGGTCGTGGAGCGGACGCGGGAGATCGGCGTGCGGCTCGCCCTCGGGGCGCGGAAGCGCGACATCCGGCGGCAGTTCCTGCTCGAGGCGACACTCCTCTCCCTGCTCGGCGGGGTCGCGGGCGTGATCGGCGGGTGGCTGATCGCCCTGCTGGTGCGGAACGTCCTCGAGTTCCCGGCCGCGCTCACCCCGAGCATCGCCTTCATGGGTCTCATGCTTTCGGCGGTGGTGGGGATGCTGGCCGGCTACTGGCCGGCGCGGTCGGCGTCGAACCTGCCCGTCGTGGACGCGCTGCGCACCGAATGACGACGCGTTCCGGGGGGCGCGCGGGCTGGCACATCGCGGGCCGCGAGAACTTCATCTTCGCCCTGACCGCGATGCGCGAGCAGAAGCTCCGGAGCTTCCTCACGCTCCTCGGGGTGAGCGCCGGGGTCGCCACCGTCATCATGATGGTGAGCTTCGTGGTCGGCTTCAACAACCAGGTGGTGGAGTCGTTCACGCAGTTCGGCACCTACCTCGTGCAGTTCCAGAAGTTCGAGCCCCGCTTCGGCGGCGGCAACGAGCCCGAGGAGCAGCGGAACCGCCGCGACCTCACCATCGAGGACGCGCTGGCCCTGAAGCGCCTCTCCAGGCTCGTGGAGGCGGTCTCGCAGGAGCGATACCTGTTCGGCGGCGGCGTCTCTGTCCGTGCCGGCCGCGAGGAGGCGAACGGGCCGCTCGTCCTCGGCACGAACCCCGACTACACCGTCGCCAACACCCACTTCGTCGACGACGGCCGGTTCATCACCGAGTCCGACATCAACCATCGTTCCCACGTGGCGGTGATCGGGAGCGACGTGGTGGACGCGCTTTTCGCGCTCCGCGATCCCGTCGACCAGGTGATCACCGTGAACGGCGTCGCCTACCAGGTGATCGGCGTCTTCGAGCACAAGGGCGGGATGTTCGGGTCGAACAACAACTTCGTGGCCATCCCGATCTCGACCTTCGACGAGCAGTTCCCTCAGGTGAAGAACAGCCGGGGCGACACCATCCACATCGCGACCGTCCCCAAGCGGGCGGAGGACGTGCAGGCGATGATCGAGGAAGAGACGAACATCCTGCGCGCGCGGCGCGGCCTCCGGCCCGACCAGCCGAACGACTTCGCGCTGTTCACGAGCCAAGCCCAGCTCGAGCAGTTCCAGCAGATCACGGGCGGGGTGGCGGTCGCGATGCTCGTCATCGCCGGCATCGCGCTGCTGGTGGGCGGCGTGGGCGTGATGAACATCATGCTCGTGAACGTCACCCAGCGGACGCGCGAGATCGGCGTGCGCAAGGCGCTGGGGGCGACGCGCCGCGACATCGCGACCCAGTTCCTCGTGGAGGCGGTGACGCTCACCGGCGTCGGGGGCGGGCTGGGGATCGCCTTCGGCCTGGGCGCCGCGCTCCTGGCGCGGGTCGCGTTCGACTTCCAGGCCGCGGCCCCGCCGTGGGCGATCGTCCTCGGCTTCGGCGTCTCCACCGTGGTCGGCATCGTGTTCGGCCTGTGGCCGGCCATGAAAGCCGCGCGGCAGGACCCGATCGAAGCGCTGCGCTACGAATAGCCGGCCGAATGCTCGCGGGAGTATGCTCTGCCGTCCCCGACGAGCCAACAAACGTCGGCTGGAATGGAGGAGCGCCCGATGAGGAGTGCGAAGTCTCTCGCCCTGGGGTTGGTCTGTGCCCTTGCCGCGGCCGGATCCGCGCAGGCGCAGAGCCAGCCCAAGCAGTTCGTGCAGATCCTGACCGTCCACGCCCGGCCGGAGGGCGCCATCGACTACGAGGCGTTCATCAAGAAGGTGACGGCGGCGGCGGAGAAGGTCGGGCAGAACCAGCGGGTGGTGACGTACCAGGTCACCTCGGGAGGGCCCGGCTACACGTACATGATCGCGACCTACTTCGACAAGTGGGCCGAGACCGACGGTCTGCTCTCCGCGCCCGAGCTCCTGATGAAGGCACTGGGCGAGGCGGAGGGCGGCCGCGTGTTGCGCGCGGGACGCGCCAACATCGAGTCCACCGAGAGCGCCGTCTATCGCCTGGTGCCCGGGCTCTCCACCAAGCCCAGGGCGTACGATCCTCCTCCGCCCTACATCCGGCTCATCCGCAACGAGGTGAAGCCGGAGATGAGCTACGAATGGGAGCGGGTGATCGGAAAATACAAGACCGCTTCGGAGCAGCTCCCCGAGGCGCCCACGGCGACCCGGCGCGTTTCCGTCGACGGCCCGGCCAACGTCTACATCACGAGCAGCCCGTACGCGAACGGCGCCGAGCGCGACGCCTGGCCGAGCTTCCTGGAGGTGTTGAAGAAGGCCTACGGCGAGGACGAGGCGCGCACCCTGGACCAGCGCCGTATGGAATGCCTCAAGCGCTCCGACGCGTACGTCCTGAAGTTCCGGCCCGACCTCAGCCGCATGGGCAAGTAGCCTCCGTCCACCCGTACACACGAAGGGTCGCCCTCGTGGGCGGCCCTTTCTTTTCGGGTCTACGGACGTGCCGACGAAGGCGGAGACGTCAGCCCGCGCCGGACGGCGGCCAGCGGCGCGCCGTCGTCGAAGCGCACGCCCTCGGCGGTGACCGAGACTCCCAATTGCCGCCACAGCGCCGAGAGGTCGACGCCGGCCGCCGCCTCGGCGTGGCGCTGATACAGATCAGCGAGGACGGTGGTGCCCGTCGCGCGATCGGCCTCGCGGAGAAAGCGCTCGATCGGCCAACTCACAGCGATGCTGCCGCCGGACTGTACGACGCCACGTAGCGCATCGTCGAGCGCCGCGCGGCCGCCGGTGCGGTGGCGGATCTCCAGGTCGGCGAGGAAGGAGAACAGCGCGCCGCCCCAGTACGTGCGGCCCCACGTGTGCGTGCGGTTCAGCCCTTGATCGCCGGGCTCCGGGAGGCCCTTGGGAAGGCCGACCATGAGATCGTGCCAGACCTCCTTTTCCGCCAACCGACGTTGCCGCGCCCGGGCCAGCGGCTCGATGTACGTCGCCAGCCCTTCCTCGAGCCAGTGCTGCGTTCGTGGGAGGTTCGGGATCCCCAGATGAACCATCTCGTGGGTCAGGACCCAATCGCTGGCCAGATCCTTCTCGCGCGCGGAGCGGCCGACCCAGACCATGATCGAGGCCCCGCCGTTGCCGAGCGTGGTGCCGAAGCCGATCGGGCGCTGCCCGCCCGGCAGCACCATCACCAGGACGCGGGGGACGGGAAAGCGCCCGTAGTACCCCGCCACCGCGCGGGCCGACTCCTCGACCCAGGAGGTCAGTGCGCCGGCGGGCAGGTCCAGCGCTCCCGGGGCCACCGCCAACACCACCGTTCCCCCGGGAACCGCGACGGCGGACGTTGCGAACGCACCGAACCCCGAATAGGGAGACTCGGCGAGGTCGGCCACATCCGCCTCGTAAGTGTCGGGTTCGGCGCCGGGTGAGGGGAACACGCCGGTGACGAACGAGATCCCGGGCGGGGTACGCACCGTCAGGCGATAACGGCCCCCGGCCGTCGCGCAGACCGGCCGCGCCAGCCACGAAGATGGAGGCGCAAGCAGGGCGCCCGTGTGCTCGACCGCGCGCTGCGGGTCCCGCAGCGTTCGTGCGGCCTCCTGCAACCGGAACCGGTATCGGAATCGGCACGGCGGACCGCATTTTCCGCGCAAGAGGAGATCGCCGTGCAACTCCATCGGCTGCCAACCTCGGCCGTCCCAGGTCTCGGGATCCGTGACGAAGCGGCCGAGGCCGTCGTCGAAGGTCAGATCGCCGAGCCCCGCCTTGTGCGCCTCGACGGCCAGGATCGCGGCTCCGGGACCGGCATCGACCGCATAACCGAGGGCCGGCGGTCGGGACGCCGCCCCGGCAGGCTGGACGGAAACGACGCCCAGGGTGGCGATGGAGGACAAAACGCGCAGAATTGACGGCCCGGGGAATAGTGGCCGGATGCACGACGCTTCACCCGGCAAGACACGCCGCAGGCGCATGAGCCAGTTTAGGGGCAAGGGGGTGGTGTGATGTCGGCTGCCGATCCCGTACGCCGCGCGGTGGGCCTCGGACTGGGGCTCGCCGGGGCCCTCGGTTTCCTGGCCCCTCTCCTCACCCGGCTCGTCATCGGACAGGCGTTCTTCTTCACGGGCCGAGGGAAGATCCAGAACTTCGCGAACACCGTGTCGTTCTTCACGGACCTCGGGATCCCGATGCCGGAGCTGAACGCGGCCATCGTCTCGCACCTCGAGTACTACGGCGGGATGGCCCTCATCGCGGGGCTGCTGACCCGGATCGTGGCCGCCGGCCTCCTCTCGACGAAGGTGGTGGCGCTGATGACCGCGGACAAGGAGACCTTCCTCGCCGCGCTCAAGGGGACCGGCGAGGCGACTCTCACCGACGTCACGCCACTGGTCTACCTGATGTTCCTCCTGTGGCTGGTGCTCTTCGGGCCGGGAGCGCTCAGCATCGACGCGCTACTCAAGCGTTGGCTGACGAAGAGCGGCGCCGCGCACGCCCCCGCCGTCCCCCCCGCATAAGGCGTGGGCCGGGCGTCCGCGGCCTGCTTGCTCAAAACTGCCACCACCGCGTCGTGCGTTTCGGATCCGGGCATCAGATGTGTGCACGATCTCGTCCGCGCGCAACTGCAATGTGTCTCGCAGGACGAAAGGCCGGCGAAAACCATCAAAGTCATCAACAGCAGCTCAACTCTGCAAGAACGACGAATTCCAGTCAAACGGTCCGGATCTTGCTTCATCATCCGTTCGCGGGCCGCGCGGAAGCGGCGCCGCGCGAGGAGGGTTTGATGAACTGGATGAAAGAGCTCGGCGACGTGCTGAACCGCTACGAGAACACGAGCGCGACCCGTCCTCCGGCCAATGTCGAGAGTGACTTCGACGTTTTCGCCCAGAAGGCGCCGCCGGCCGCCGTCTCGGAAGGACTCTCCGCCGCATTCCGCTCCGACCAGACGCCTGAATTCTCCCAGATGGCGTCCCAGCTGTTCGGGCGCGCGAACGGAACGCAGAAGTCGGCGATGCTGAACATGCTGCTGGCCACCGTCGGACCGATGGTCCTGCAGCAGATTCTCGCCCGCCGACAGCGCGGTCCGGCATCGGGTCCCGCGCAGGGTGGCGGTCTCGGCGGCGGCGGGCTCGGCGACATCCTCGGGAACATCCTGAAGGGCGGCCGCACTCCGCAGGTCACGCCCGACGTCGCCGACCAGATCCCCCCCGACGTCGTCGAAGAAGTGGCGCGCGAGGCGGAGAAGAAGGATCCGTCGATCATCGATCGCGTCAGCGACATCTACGCCCAGCAGCCGCAGCTCCTGAAGGTCCTCGGCGGCGCCGCTCTCGCCATCGCCCTCGGAAAGATGGCGCAGAAGCGCAACACGCTCTAGACGGTCGTTGACAGGGTCTCCGGCGGGGTCCTAGACTTCGCGATCCCCTAACCCGCCGGAGGCTCGATTGATCAAGAGCGTGTCGATCGTCGCACTGTCCGTCGCCGTTTCACTGTCCGCCGTCGCCGCCGACGCGCGCGATCGCTGCGGGGCCCGCAACGTCCCAGACAGCGAGGCCAACCAGATCGAGACCGCGCTGCAGCAGGCTCGCCCGGGCCACTCGCCCCGCGCCACGGTGGACGTCCCGGTCTGGGTGCACGTGATCAGCCAGGGCGAGGGGTTCGCGAACGGCGACGTGCCGGAGTCGATGATCCGCGAGCAGATGCGCGTCCTGAACGAATCGTATGCCGGACGCACGGGAGGCGCCCCCACGCCGTTCCGCTTCGACCTCCGGGGCATCACGCGCACGATCAACGAGGACTGGTTCCACATGGGGATCCTGAGCCAGGCCGAGCGGCGCGCCAAGGCCGCCCTCCGTATCGGCGGGGCGGAGACGTTGAACGTCTACTTGACCGATGGCGGCGGCTACCTCGGCTGGGCGACGTTCCCTTCGAGCTACCAGGGCCAGCCGAGCCAGGACGGCATCGTCGTCTACTACGCGTCGCTGCCCGGCGGAGGCCTCGAGATCTACAGCGAGGGCGACACCCTGACCCACGAGATGGGCCACTGGCTGGGCCTGTACCACACGTTCCAGGGCGGCTGCTCGACGAACAACGACTACGTGGCGGACACCAACGGCGAGCGCTCGCCCGCGTTCTACTGCCCCGTGGGCCGGGACACCTGCACCGGCTTCAAGTTCCCCGGCCAGGACCCGATCTTCAACTTCATGGACTACTCGCAGGACGACTGCATGAACTCGTTCACGCCCGGGCAGGGCACGCGCATGGAAGAGGCGCACGCCCTGTTCCGCAACCAGTAGCCGTCGGCCGAGGAGCCGGCTCAGGGCCGGCAGGCGAGCCTCGCGGACAGGAAGTCGAGCACCGCGCGCCGGGTGACCTGCTCGCCGACACCACCCGGCCGCGCGTCCATGCCGTGGTCGCCCATCGGCACTTCCACATACGTCACGTCACGCCCTCCGGCGCGGAGCGCGGCAGACAGCCGCCGGGAGTGGACCACGCTCACCGGCTGGTCCCCGGCCGCGTGCACGAGCAGCGTAGGCGGCACGTCGCGTTGGATCCAGCTCATCGGCGTGGCCAGACGATACGTTTCCGCCGCGCGAGCGGGAGGGCCGCCGAGATAGAGCTCGAGTGATTCCGTCCCGCGGATGATGTCCGGCGTCATCGGGTTGTCGTGCCCCCAGACCATGTCGGACGGCGCATACAAGGCGGCCACCGCACGCACCGGCTCGTCGGCGACGGGACAGCTGGGCGGGATGCGCGCGTCACCGGCGGAGTACGCGGCGATGAGCGCCACCTGCCCGCCCGCGGATCGTCCGAGGAGCGCGCCGCAGGCCGGATCGACGCCGAGCGCGGCGGCGGTTTCGCGCACGCGGCCGAGCAGGCACTTCACGTCGGCGACGCCGCGC
>JANMPI010000253.1:0-3084 GCA_031369785.1 Acidobacteriota bacterium | reverse complement strand
GTCGGCAACGGCCTCGAGGGCGAAGTGCAGATGGGCCCGTGCGTGAACGAGAGCCAGCGCGGCACGGTCGAGAAGTACGTGGGCATCGCCAAGGCCGAAGGCGCCAGGCTGATGACCGGCGGCAATCGCCTGAAGGCGGGCGATCACGAGCGCGGGTTCTTCCACGAACCGACGATCTTCGGCGATTGCTCGTCGAAGATGCGGATCGCGCAGGAGGAAGTCTTCGGGCCCGTCGTGTCGGTGATCCCCGTCGGGTCGCTCGACGAGGCGATCGAGGTCGGCAACTCCGTCGAGTACGGCCTCTCCGCGTCGATCTACACCCAGGACATCAACCAGGCGTTCACCGCGATGCGCGAGATGTACACCGGCATCTTCTACGTGAACGCGCCGACCATCGGCGCCGAGACGCATCTCCCTTTCGGCGGCACGAAGAACACGGGCAACGGCCACCGCGAAGCCTCGGTCGCCGCGCTCGACGTGTTCTCGGAGTGGAAGTCGATCTACATCGACTACAGCGGCCACCTGCAGAGGGCCCAGATCGACACCGGGGAGTAGCCAAGGGCGCGCGGAGCGACCTGCCCCGGTGGGCTATAATCGTTGCTGGCGCAGAAGCCTCGCGCGCCAACAAGCCCATGACCACGCCTGGCCTCGACGATCGAAGCCGCGACGTCCTCAAATCGCTGATCCAGCTCCACATCGCCACGGGGCAGCCGGTCGGCTCGGAAACGCTTGCCCGGATGTTCCAGCGCTCGGTCTCCTCGGCCACGCTGCGGAACATCATGGCCGACCTCGAGCGGCTCGGCTATCTCACCCATCCGCACACCAGCGCGGGCCGCATGCCGACCGACGAGGGCTATCGCGTATACGTGGACACCCTGATGCGCCCCGAGTCGCTGCCCGCGCGCGACGCCGCCGTCATCTCCTCCGAGATGCGCGATCTCGACGCCTCGCCGAACCAGGTGATGGAGCACGCGTCCCACGTCCTCTCGAAGCACAGCGGCAACGTCGGCTTCGTCCTCGTCCCCGACATGGCGGGCACCACGTTCCGGCACGTCGACCTCGTGCGCCTCCCCTACCCGCGGATCCTGGTCGTCCTCGTGGCCCGCACCGGCCTCGTCACGAACAAGGTCATCGAGGTCGAGGACAACCTCACCCAGGACGAGCTGCAGGCGTGCGCGAACTACCTGAATACGCACTTCGCCGGGCTCGACCTCGCGGCCATCCGCGCGCGCATCCTCGAGCTCATGTCCCTGGAAAAGGCGCTCTACGACTCGCTGCTCAAGAACGTCGTGGCGGTCGGCGGGCAGGCCTTCGCGGGCCAGCGCGAGCCGGACCTCTACTTGGACGGCGCGTCGAACATGCTGGACCAGGGCCCGATCGAGGACGCCGAGCGCATGCGCGGCGTCTTCAAGGCCTTCGAGGAAAAGAGCCGGCTGGTGAAGATCCTGAACGCGTGCCTCTCCGAGCGCGGCGTGCGCATCGTCATCGGCCAGGAGAATCCCGATCCCGCGCTGCGGGGCACCGCCATGGTCGTCGCGTCGTGCCCCGTCGACGGCGAGACGGGCTGGGGCCTCGGCGTCGTGGGCAGCACGCGGATGGAATACGCGCGCATGATCGCCCTCGTCGAGCACGTCGCGACGGCCCTCAACCAGACCTTGAAGGACCTGCGGCCATGAGCAAGCGCGGCAACGGCGAGGATGACGCGAGGGCGGACGCGGCGGGGGAAGAGGGGGCCTCGGGGCTCGAGGGCGTGGACGCGCCGCCGCGGGAGCCGCTGACCCGCGAGCAGGTCGAGGAGCTGCGCCGCGAGCGTGACGAGCTCCAGGACCAGCTCCTCCGCCGCCGCGCCGAGTTCGAGAACTACAAGAAGCGCGTCGAGCGCGACCGCCAGCAGGCGGGAATCGACTCCGTCGCGGGCGTGCTGAGGGCGCTGATCCCCACCATCGACAACCTCGACCGCGCCCTCGACGCGCCGGGCGGCGAGGGATTGCGCGAGGGAGTGGAGCTCATCCGCCGCGAGATGCTGGCCCTCCTCGATGCCCAGGGCGTGACGCGGGACGATCCGAAGGGCAAGCGCTTCGACCCGGAGCGCCACCAGGCCCTCGCCCACGAGACGGTCCCCGGCCACGAGGAAGGCACGGTGGTCGAGGTCTTCGGCAAGGGATATGCCTACAAGGACCGCCTCCTGCGCCCCGCGCTGGTGAAGGTCGCCAAGGGCGAAGACGACACGGATTCCGACGATGGCCCGGGTGCGATACACTGACTCTGGTTCAGGACATTTCCTCCATCAAGGTGCGGGCTTTGAAGCAGAACGAGGACCGACGTGGGTAAGACCATCGGTATCGACCTCGGGACGACCAACTCCTGCGTCGCGGTCATGGAGGGCGGTGTCCCCCAGGTGATTCCCAACCAGGAGGGCGCGCGCACCACGCCGTCCATCGTCGGGTTCACGGCCAAGGGCGAGCGGCTGGTCGGCCAGATCGCCAAGCGCCAGGCCCTGACCAACCCGCGCAACACCGTGTTCGCGGTGAAGCGCCTCATCGGGCGGAAGTTCGAGTCGGACGAGGTCACGAAGTCGAAGCGCAACATCCCCTACACGCTCATGGAGTCGCCCAACGGCGACGTCCACATCCAGATCGACGACAAGATCTATTCCCCGCCGGAGATCTCCGCGTTCGTGCTGCAGAAGCTGAAGGCGGCGGCGGAGGATTACCTCGGCGAGGCGGTCGACGACGCCATCATCACCGTGCCCGCCTACTTCAACGACCCGCAGCGCCAGGCCACGCGCGACGCCGGCCTCATCGCCGGGCTGAAGGTCTCGCGCATCATCAACGAGCCGACCGCGGCTGCCCTCGCCTACGGCCTCAAGAACGCGCGCGGGCAGTTCGTGGCGGTGTACGACCTCGGCGGCGGCACGTTCGACATCTCGATCCTCGAGCTCGCGGAAGGGCTCTTCCAGGTCCGCTCCACCGGCGGGGACACGTTCCTCGGCGGGGAGGACTTCGACCAGCGCGTCATCGACTGGCTGATCGAGGAGTTCAAGCGCGAGACCACGATCGACCTCCGCCAGGATCGGATGGCCCT
>JANMPI010000244.1:0-7245 GCA_031369785.1 Acidobacteriota bacterium | reverse complement strand
TACCTGGCCGCCATCCACGGGGGCGTGCTCGGGATCGCCCTCGAGCCGGGTGCCTTGCGGGTGGACAAGCTGGCCACCGACCCCGCGAAGGTGGAGGAGAGCCTGATGCTCGTCGACTCCGCGGTCGCCCACTTCTCCGATCCGCATCATCGAGGTCAAGGGTACGAGGCCGGTGCCGTAGACGATGGCGTTGGGCGGCGTGCCCACCGGGAACATGAATCCCATGCTGGCGCCGAAGGCGACGGCCAGCAGGGGTGGCATCACGGGGACCCCCATCTCCCGGGCCAGCGCCAGCACGAGCGGCGCGAGCATGGTGACGGTCGCCGTGTTGGACGCGATCTCGGTGAGGACGATCGTCGTGGCCAGGGCGAGCGCAGTCAGCCCCCAGAGGGTGCTCACGCCGGTCGCCGCGACGGCGGAGCGTCCGACGAACGCCGCAAGCCCGGTGTCGAACATCATCTTGCCCAGCGAGAGCCCGCCTCCGAAGAGCAGCAACGTGCCCCAGTCGATCCGTTTTCCATCTTCCCACGTGAGGGCTCGGCGGGCGCCCACGGGCCAGAGGAAAAGCAGGCCCGCGGCGAGGATCGCGACCACCGACTCCTCGAGGCGCCCGCCCGCGGCGGACCGGCCGGAAACGAGGGACACGATCCCGGGGCCGACCCACAACGTGATGGCGAGGGCGAAGGCGACGGCGCAGGCCCATTGCCCGGCGGCCCACGGGCCGAGCGCCCGCCGCTCGGCGGCGACGTGCGCGCTCACGTCTCCGGCGCCCGCGGGGCTGGGGACGATCCAGCGCACCGCGGCGAGGGTGACGCCGAGCAGCGCGAGCGACAGGGGAATGCCGATGCTCATGAACTCGAGGAAGCCGATCGAGCGCCCGGTCTGGCGCTCGAGCACGCCGAGGGCGATCAGGTTCGGCGGCGTCCCGACCGGGGTCGCGATTCCGCCCAGCGAAGCCGCCATGCCGACCATCAGCAGCAGCGCCCGCGGCGATTCCGTCGACCCCGCGGCGGCGAGCGCGCGCACCAGGCCGAGCGCGATGGGCAGCATCATGGCCGCGGTGGCGGTGTTGGAGATCCACATCGAGATGCCCGCGGTGACCAGGGCGACCGCGATGCGCAGGCGCGCCGGCGACCCGGCCACCGACGGGATGGCCAGGATGGCGAGGGCGATGCGCCGATCGAGGCCGTGCACCTGCATCGCCTCGGCGAGCAGGAAGGATCCGAGGAAGAGGAAGATCACGGGATCGCCGAACGGACTGAACGCGTCGCGGGCGCCGCTCACCCCGAGCAGCACGGCGACGGCGGGCCCCAGCAGCGACGTGACGGGAAGCGGCACCGGCTCGCCGATCCAGAAGATCATCACCAGCGCCATCACCGCGGCCAGCCGATGGGCCCCCGGGCCGAGACTGCTCGGGAGCGCGAGGATGATCAGGAACGCGATCGGCCCCGCCCAGAGCGCGATCCGGCGGCGGGTGGCGTCGAAGCCGGTCGCGGGGTCGGGCTTGGTTTCGTCGGGCATCGGTGGCGGGATTCTATCGGGCGGCGCGCGCGGTACCATGCCCCTCCATGGATTGCCCGCGCTGCGGCGCGCCCGAGGTGATGACGCCGGCCTGCCCGCGCTGCGGGGTGATCGTGGCCAAGGCGCGTCCCGTCGCGCCCCCCGCCGATCGCGTCCAGACCGCGCCGCACGCGGCCTTCGCGCCGGCGGAGGGGGGCGGGATCAGCCGGTGGTGGCTCGTCCTCGGCGCCATCGCCCTCGTCGTTTCTTTCGCGGTGGGTCGCAAGTCGAGGCGCGCGCGAGCGACCGCAGCGACGGCACCGGTGGCCAGGGCAGCGGCCGCCGACGACCCGGCACTCCCGCCCCCGCCGCGCCCGACGGCGGTTGCCTTGTCACCGCCGCCGACCGTCGCCGCCATCCAGTCGGAAGTCGCCGGGCTGTCGGAGACGGATCGCCAGCAGGCGGACGCCCTCGTGCGCCACCTCGCCCGCGGCGGGCCGATGGGCGCTTCGGACGTTTCCGGCGCCGAGGTGCTGCTGGCCGCTCACCCCGACGAGAAGGTCCTGCGGAACCTGCTGGAGGCGGTGCTCCTCAATGCCGCGGAGCAGGCGAAGGACCGCCGGAATTACACCGGCGCCGCGACCTACCTTCGGCGCGCGGCGGCCATCGATCCCAGCGGCACGCGGCCGCTGGCCGCGCTGGTGGAGACGCTGAGCGCGGCGGGCGACTGGACGGGCGTGGAGGCCGCGGCGCGGGCGGCGCTGGCCGTCGATCGCCAGCTCATCGGGATGTGGCAGCAGCTCGGGTATGCGCTCCTGCGCCTGGACCGCAATCGAGAGGCGGCGGAGGTGCTGCGCTCGGCGCTGGAGGTGAAGGACGACTCGCAGACGCGCGTGTTGCTGGCCCAGGTCGAAAAAGGCCTGAGCGACGAGCACGGAATGACCGAGCAGCGCCTCGCGCACTTCCACGTGCGCTACGACGGCGACGCCCACGAGGACGTCGGGCGCGAGGTGCTTCGCGCGCTCGAGCAGCACTACGCGACGCTTTCGCGGAGCCTCGACCATCAGCCGCCGAACCCGATCCCCGTGATCCTGTTCTCGCGGCAGGCCTATTTCGACGCGTCCGGCGCCCCCGCGTGGTCGGGCGGGGTCTTCGATCAAATGGACGGCCGCATCCGCATTCCCATCGGGGGCCTGACCGCGAGCCTCACCCCGCGCATGGACGAGGTGCTGATCCACGAGCTCACGCACGCCTTCATCCACGACCGCGCGAAAGGCGTGGCGCCGCGCGAAATTCACGAGGGGCTGGCCCAGTACATGGAAGGCAAGCGCTCGCTGAACGACGCGAGCCCGCAGTATCTGGCCGCGCTCGCGGACGGGCGCGCGGGCGGGGTGAACGCGTTCTACCTGGCCGCGCTGTCGTACGTCGAGCATCTCGTTGCCCTCCGCGGCATGGGCGGGATGAACGACCTCCTGCGCGCCATGGGCGAGACGGGGAGCGTGGACGACGCCTTCCAGCGCGTCCACGGCAGCAGCTACTACGAGTCGCGCAAGGCCTGGGCCCAGCATCTCCGCCAGCAGTACGGGAGCTAGGCCACCGCCCGACAGGTCAACCCGGCGGTGCGAACATCCGCGTGGCCCGGCGTGGCGCGGCCTCGACGTAGAGACGCGCCCCCGCCACCGCGAGCGCGAGCGCCTGCGGCCCGAGACCGATGCGCCCGGCAATTCCCAGCCCGAAGCTCGCGAGGGCGAGGAACACGACGTTCGCGAGCGCCATCCGCACGCTCTGGGTATCCTGCGCCGACTCCGCGGCGCCCCGTCCGGCGGCCACCCTCCGCGCGAAGAGCGCGGTGTCGATCACGAGGCTCCCCGCCATCAGCGCGAGGCCGATCAGGAGCGACGGATCGCCGAGCGCGTGCTCGCGGAAACCGCCGGTCGCGTCATCCCCGAAAGCCGGCCACACCGCAAAGGCGCCGAAGATTCCGATCATGAGGCCGATGAAGGCGAACGCGACGAGCCAGTGCTTCACGAACTCCCATGCGAAACGGGCGGGCGTCGTGGCCGAAGGGCCGAACCCGGACTCGATCGTGATCTCGGCCGCGGCGCGCAACGAGAGGAAGAGCGTCGCCTCGACGAGGAAGAACACCGCGATCTCGAGGGCTGACCAATGGAGGACGAACACGCCGACCAGCATCACGAGCTGTCCGGCGAGCGCATTCCGGAAGCGCGGGGTCCGGATCCCTTCCGCGAGCTCCTGGAGAAGCGGCTGGTCGGTCAGGGGCGCTAGCGGATCTTGAGGTCGAAAGGCAGGCGGGCCGCGAGCTGGCCGTCGCCGAGGAGCCGCGCCCAGCGCATGAACTCCCGCACCTCGCGGGGCAGCATGGCCGACTCGCCCACTTCCTCTTCCTGCCGCTCGAGGATCGTCTCCAGCAGGCCCTTGCGCTCGGGCATGACCACCAGGTTCACTTCCTGCCCGCGGTCGATCTTCGCGCGCTCCTTGGCGATGCCGACGGCAACCTCGAGCCCGCCGAGCTTGTCCACGAGCCCGTGGCGCAGCGCTTCGTTGCCCGTCCACACGCGGCCCTGCGCCACCGCGTCCACGTCGTCGTAGGACTTCTTCCGGCCCTCGGCGGCCTTCTTGATGAACTCCTCGTAGAAGGAAACCATGAGGGTGCGGAATTTTGCGCGCTCCTCGTCGGTCCACGGGCGGTACTCGGAGAACAAGTCGGCGTTGCGCCCGCGGGTCAGGATCTCCTTGGTGATCCCGATCTTGTCGTAAAGGCCGCGCAGCGTGAACTTGCCGCCGAAGACGCCGATGGAGCCGGTGATCGTGCTCGGCTGGGCGACGATCGCGTCGCTCGCCATCGCGATGTAGTAGCCCCCGGACGCGGCCACGTCGCCCATCGACACCACGAGCGGCTTGGCCTTGCGGGCGAGGACGACCTCGCGCCAGATCACGTCCGACGCCGTCCCCGATCCGCCGGGGCTATCGACGCGCAGGACGATGGCCTGCACCGAGGTGTCCTCGCGCGCCTGCTTCAAGGCCGAGGCCACGGTGTCCGACCCCGCGACCTGGCCCCCAAGCCCGCTGCCCTGGCTCTCCCCGCCCACGATCTCGCCCACGGCGTAGATGAGGGCGATCTTCGGCCGGCGATCGAACCCGAACCCGCGCGACGAGCCCTTCGTGTAGCGGCCCGGCGTGACGCTCTCCGCATCCTTCAGCCGCTCGCGCAGCTGGTCGGCGTACAGGAGTTCGTCGACGAGGCCCGCTTTGAGCGCGCTCTCGCCGTCGTAGGGGCCGGCGTCGATGATCTCCTGCGTCTCGTCCGCGGTCTTGTTCCGGGCCTGCCGGATGCCGGTGACGTACTCCTCGTACACGCTGTCGAGGAGGGCCTCCATCTGCTCGCGGTGCGGCTCGGTGAACCCGGTCTGCGTGAACTGGTTGGGCGCGTTCTTGTACTTGCCGACGCCCTCGAACTGGGCCTGCACCCCGAGCTTGTCGAGGGTGTTGGCGAAGAAGGTCGTCTCCGAGCGCAGCCCCGAGACGTCGAGGATGGCGTTGGGCACCGCGTAGATCTTCGAGCACGCGGTGGCGAGGTAGTACTCCTTGTTCCCGGCGAACTCGAGGTGCGCGTATGCCGGCTTCCCGGACTTGCGGAAGCGCGTGATGGCGTCGCGCAGCTCCTGGACCTTCCCCCACCCCGCGTCGGGCAGCATGCTCACGCGCAGGACGAGCGCGTCCACCTTGGCATCGCTCCCCGCGCGATCGATGCTGTCCACGAGCGTGCGCAGGGTCGGGGGCCGGCGCTCGAGGAAGCTCGGCAGCTCCAGCGGCGGCTGCTCGGGGATCTCGCGATCGAGGTTCAGGAACAGGTAGCTCTTGCCGGCCCAGGTCGAGCTCGACGACTGGTTGCCGCGCAGCAGCAGGGCGAGCGCGCCCACCGCGGCGGCGCCGATGGCCACCGCCGCCACCGCCGCCACGAGCACCCAGGCGGTGCGCTTCTTCAGCGGCGTGTCAGCTCCTGCCGCCGAGGTACTGGATGCGGGTCTTGGCGTCGGTCACGTAGACGCTGGACGGGAACTCGTCGAGGATGCGGCGGTAGGCCTGGATCGCTTCCGGCCCCCGCTTGGCGTCCTCGAGGGTGGCCCCGATGCGCATGAGCGCGTGGTCGCGCGGAACGACCGATCCGCTGTCGTCCGCGACCTTGCGATAGGCGTCGATCGCCTGGTCGTAGCGGGCGTTGCTGCGCTGGAGATCGGCGAGGGCGAGGCGCGAGAGGTCGCGGATCAGCGGATCGTCGCCCTTGGACGAGAGATCCTTCAGCTCCGCTTCGGCTTCCGCCGTCTTCCCGAGCTCGAGGTTCGAGAGCGCGGCGTAATAGCGCGCGCGACGCCCGGTCGCGGAGGAGCCGTACCGCTTCGAGACGTCGGCAAACGCCGCCGCCGCCTTCTGATCCTTCTCCGCCTTCGTGGCGTAGACGGTGCCCGCGGCGCCGGTCGCGTCAGGCTGGCCGGCCACCGGCGCGTGGAAGACGGTGAGCGCCTCGTCGAAGGCACGCTCCGCCGACGCCTGCTGGTGGGACCGGTACGAGCCGTACCCGACCACCGCGAGCAGGAGGACCGCCACCGCGATGGCGGTGACCCGGACCTCGTCCCGATGGAGGGTCGCCCAGGACGCGGCGTGCTCGAACCCCGTGCGGAGCTCGTCCTGCTTGATCTGCTGCTTCAGTTCCTTCTTCATGTTTTTCGTTTGCCCTGAGGTTGGTGCGCCCGGCCCGACTCGAACGGGCGACCTGCGGTTTAGGAAACCGTTTCGCTCAAGACGCGATAGTACCGCATCTGCGCTAAACCGCGTGAACACTAGGGGAAGCGGCGATCACTGAAACGCTCAATCCCCGTCCAGACCGCGCGACCTGGCCAAGCCGGAGGTTGACCGCTCGCGCGAAGCTATCTCGCCTACGGAAGTAGCCGACTCACAGCCTCACGGGCGGTGACACTTCTTGAACTTCTTTCCTGAATCGCATGGGCACGGATCATTCGGACCGACGCCGGCAAAGCGAACGCGTTTCGCCTCCGTCACGTAGTTCACGGTTGCACACGACGGCGTGCGGAAGGACATGGTTGTCTTGCCGCCAAGGTTCGTGAGCGAGAAGTCGCCGCCGCAGATTACGTCCATGCCGACGATGGCACCGAAGTCCGGCGCGGCCGGAAGTGCCGCCGCAAGGATTCCCGCGACCATGACGCCATGCGGGAGACCGAAGTTCACCATGTACGTGCTGTTCACGCTTTCGCCCCCAGCGTGACTCATCTTGGTCGATCCCGCGGCCACCAACCCCAGCGCGATGGCGAGGTCGGTGGAGATGGTGCTCTTCGTCGCCCCCGTGTCCCACAGAGCCTTGGTCGAAATCGGCTTCGGCACAGGGTTGGGCGGGGCAGCCGGATCGAACGCGGGGAAAACGTGGAGGTCGGTGATGATCCGATCGATGATCCCGTTCGCCTCGACCGTGAAGGCTTGGAAGTCCTGCGTGTCGGACCGACCCTCAGTGTGTGTTGATCGTGACGGTGTACGCGTTGGGTCCCGGCTGACAGGGCTGGATCATGAACGTCCCTGGCTTGAACCGCTCCTGAGCCGACAGATACGCCTTGAGCGGCGACTCGTAGGCACCCTCGACGTTCTCACCCCGAAGCACCAGCGTCTTGCCGCGGTGTTTCGCGACGAGTTCGTCTTGGTGAGCGATGAAGAACG
>JANMPI010000205.1:0-10271 GCA_031369785.1 Acidobacteriota bacterium | reverse complement strand
TGGGCCCCAGCCGCTGGCGGCGGTTCTGCGGCGCATCATGGACGGTGATGCGCTCGTGGAAGAGGCCGGCCAGCACCCTCGCCGCGGCGCCGCCCTTCACCTCATAGAAGACCTGGGTGGAGATCGCGGTCAGGAAATCGCCGTCCGAAGCGAGGAGCGCGTCGCGCGCGGGCTCGTAGAAGTAGGCGCCGGGGCCAGAGACGCGCCACCACTCGAGCTCGACGCCGGAGCGCGCGAGGACGCGCCCGATCCTGATCTTGAACGTAGGGGACACGTGGTACCGGACCCCGGTTCGCGCCACCGCCCGATCCTTGATCACCTTGCGCGCTTCGCGACTGAAGTCCGAGTCGTAGCTCGGAAAGCCGACCAGGTGGCCGAAGGTCCCGAAATAGAAGACCGGCTCGCGGCCCATCTTCACGTCCAGCACCGAGAGGGGTGAGACTTCGGCCCACAGCCCGATGCGCTCCGACGCGGGCGTCACCGTGTTCGTGACGCCGAGGGCGAGGTGCGCATCGGAGAGAAACGGATTCCTGGAATGCGAGAGGCCCCAGCGCCAGCCGACCTCGAGCTGGTCCTGCAGCCCGACGGGATTGACGGCGGCGCCGAGGGTGTTCGTGATCGCGCGCTTCGGAGGAGCGGCCGACGCGCGCGCGGCCGCGAGGGCCACGATCAGCCCCGCCGCGATGGCCAGCCGCTTCCTCACGCGGGCCCCATTGCGGCGCATCCTGACACAGAAAAAGCCCCGGGCCACGGGGGCCCGGGGCAACGGCGGGCGCGCTCAGAAGCGCGCGAACTCGATCCGCGAGACGACGCCGTCGTTGTTTCGGTCCGCGCGATCGAAGGAGCTGCCGTCCTCGTACCACTCGTTGCGCGAGAGGAAGCCGTCGTGGTTCCGGTCGAGCGTGTCGAAGCGCCCGTGGTTGGTGCCGCCGCCGCCCGCGCCGCACGCGCCGCGACGATCGCCATGGGCCTGATGCGCCGGCCACGCCGAGGCGCCGACGCTGATCGTGTGCCGCGCGCTGTGATTGCCGGGGGGCACGTGGCAGATGGTGATCTTGCCGCCCCGGTCTTCGCCGTGGTGGTCGCCATCCCGGTCACGGTCTTCACCCTTGTGGTCGCGATCCCGGTCACGGTCGTCGTCGCGGTCGTCGTCGCGTTCGTCATCGCGTTCGTCGGCCTTTTGCTCGTGGCCTTTGTTCTTGTCCTTGTCCTTGTCCTTGTACTTGTCCTTCGCGTAGGACAGGCCGGGAGCGGCAAGGGCAAGCGCGGACAGCAGGATGACGGGCAATCTCGAGTGCATCGATGACCTCCAGCGTGAGTGCTGGTGCCCGTCCGGTGCAACTTCGTTGCCAGACTGTCACAATCGACAGGCAGGGGGATGGCCATGAGCGAGATGCGTCACACCACGGCGTTCGTGCTGACCGCGGCCCTTGCGGTGTCGGGGCCGGCATGCCGCACCGGCCAGCCGATCTACGACAGCTCGCACTCGAACCACCAGGCGGCAGGGACGATCGGCGGCATCCTCCGTGCCGGCGTGGGGGGCGAGCCCGTGGCGAGCCGCGCGGTGACCGCGGTGAGCCTGACCGACGCTACGGCACGCTATTCGGCCACCACGAATGTGGCCGGGGGATTCTCGATCAAGGTGCCGCCGGGGAAATATCGCCTCGAGGTCGACCTCCGGGACGGAGAGCGGATCATCCAGTCGCCGGGCACGATCGACATCAACAAGAGCGATCTCGACGCCAACCGTGAGGTCGTGATCGGGCAGTGAGGCGCGTCGGACGTCGGCTTGCGGGAGTCGCGTTCGGGACCGGCCGTTACTGCCCGTGGAGCGCGCAGGTCATTTCGATCGACGAAGGCTGACCGCCTCCAGCGCATCGAGCAGCGCCGCGCGCTTGCCGGCCGGCGTGCGATCGAGCAGCGTGTCCCAGCGGCCGAGCACGTCGCGCAGCCGATCACAAGCCGCCTGCAGTTCGGCGACACGGCCCTCGAGCAGGGCGAGCGTGAAAGCTTGTGCATCGTCCAGGCTGTAGGATCCGTTGCGACATGGCGACGCCACCAGCGGTCACGGGACGCGTACGCTCCCCCATCATTGTCGTCGCCGGCGCGTGCCTTGGATACCTGGCCGGCGGAATCGTCAGGACCGCGGCAGTGGGCGGGCTGTCCGAAACCGTCCGTCGTCTTGCCTACGGGCTGCAAGGCGGTCGCGGGGAGACGGCCAACTGGGGCGAGCCGCTCTACTACGTGTTGCTGCTGGCCGTGCTCCCCGGCGTTTCAACCCTGGGCGGAGCGCTGATCGGCATCGCGGCGGCGTCGATGCTGGCCCGCTCCGTCGATTCCGCCGGCGGTGCGTTGCCTTTTGCGCGCCGTCACGCCCTCGCCCTCGGCCTCACCTGGCTCGTGCTCGTCCAGGCCTTCGGACTGTTCGTCTACGTGCAGTGGCGCAATGCGCGCGCGGAAGTGGCCCGCTATCGCGAGATCACGGAGCCGGAGCCCGGTATCAAGGTCGATCCGCAGTTCCTGGCCAGCCTGGAAAGGGACTGCGACGCCGGCAAGGCGGGAGCCTGCACCTTCGCGGGACAGACATACGAGTACGCCCAGGGGGTCCCGCGCGACCTCCGCCGCGCTCTCGCCAACTATCGCAAGGGATGTGATCACGGCCATGCCGCGGCCTGCGCGAGCGTGGGCGGCCTGTACGACAAGGGTGAGACGGTGGGCGCCGATCCCAGGGCGGCGCTCGAGTTCTACCAGCGGGGGTGTGACGGCGGGTACGCCGAGGCCTGCCGCAACATTGCCCTGCTCCGGCAGAAGGGCACGAGCGGGACGCCCGGGGACCCCGCTCGATCGGCGGTCGCGTTCAACACCGCGTGTGACGCCGGTGACGGGTGGAGCTGCTACACCCTGGGGCTGATGCACGAGCGGGCGCAGGGCACTCCACGCGATTACGCCCGGGCCGCGGAGTACTACGGCAAGGCCTGTGCCGTGCGGTACGCGATGGGCTGCCAGTACCTCGGCGATTCCTATTCTCATGGCGAGGGCGTGGCTCGCGACGACGCCCGCGGACGCGTGCTCTACGTCGAGGCGGCGGGGCTTCTGGAAAAGGATTGCGCGGGCCGCGACGCGTACAGCTGCTTCGCGCTGGGCATCATGTACCGCCAGGGCCAGGGGGTGCCGGTCGATGTGGCCAAGGCGCGCGACTCGCTCGCGCGGGGCTGCGCGGGCGGGTACGAGGCGGCCTGCGTGAGCTTGCGAGCGCTCCCGTAGAAGCGCGGGTTTCGTACATCGCACGCAGTCGCCTAGCCGCAACGAGGCCATATCCACGTCGGCTATTGGCTCTCGGTGTACGACGAGGGCCAGGCGAGGGCGCTGGAGACACCGGCGAAGCGCGCCCTCCGGCGCATCCACGCATCGTTTTCGTAAGTTGGTGGACCGCGCGAGGCTCGAACTCGCGACCTCCTGATTGCGAACCAGGCGCTCTCCCAGCTGAGCTAGCGGCCCGAAGGCGGAACGGAATCGTACCAGACGCGCGCGGCGGTGATCAACCTTCCGCGACCGTTCTCGCTGGTTGATACGTCCGTCAGCCGAAGGTCTCGATGCCGAAGGAGCGGGCGGCGAGGGCGAGCTGTCGATCATGCGTCGCCATGACGAGCTGATGGCGGGTCCTGTCGCGCCACACGAGCGCGGTCGCGAGGTGGATCGCATCCAGGGTGCCGAGGGGCAATGGTAACGGTTCCGAAGCCCGGCTGAGGATCGAACGCTCGAGAAGGACGAGATCGACGGCCTCGAGCCAATCCATCGTCACCTTGCGGCGGGCGACTGCCTCGTCGGCGGAGAGCGTGCCCTGCGCTCGGAGGCGGTCGATCGTGCGCAGGCACTCGACCGCCAGGAGCTCGCTCGAGACGAACGCCTCGAAATCGAGGAAGGTGGCCGGGGATTTCGGTCCTCCCAGGACGATGTCGAGAAGCGCGGACGAGTCGAGGTAGGCAATCACCTCGTCGAGCGATCCGAAAGGAGCAAAGCGAGGCCCTTCGCTGCCGCGGCCGAAGCGGGCGGCAGGACCAGGTCGGCAGGTTTTCTCGTAGCGCGCCTGACGACGAGCGGCTCCTCGAGGTCGTACGGGACGATCCGGGCGATGGGTGTCGTACGATCCACCACCGTCAGGGTGCGGCCCTTTCGGACCTTTCGGAGATGTTCGCTCAAGTGAGCCTTCAAGTCGGCAATACCTACCGTGATCATGACCTATTGTAGTCATGACTGGTCATCAGGTCCAGCAGCGGTCGAGAAGGTCGGTCCCGTGTTAGCCCTTCGCGAGGTCGGCCACGACTTCCTCGAAGCTGTAGAAGCCGGTGCGCGACTCGATCCACTCCGCGGCCAGCACGGCGCCCAGCGCGAACCCGCGCCGGCTGCGGGCGCGGTGCTCGAGGAGGATCTCGTCGCCGCCGGAGTCGAACCCGACGGTGTGCTCGCCGATGATGCCCCCGGCGCGGACGGACGAGACGCTGAAGCGATCCTCTTCCAGCGCCAGGACGCCGGTGAGCTGGCTCTCGGGCTTGCGGCGGCCGCCGACTCCCGCCTCGGCCAGGAAGCCGGCCAGCACCCTGGCCGTGCCCGACGGCGCGTCCTTCTTCTTGCGGTGGTGCTTCTCCACGACGTAGGGGTCGTAATCGGGGAAATGGGCGAGCAGCGCCGCGGCGTGGCGCACCACCTGGTAGAAGAGGTTCACCCCGAGCGAGAAGTTGGCCGCGTGCACGAGCCCCCCGCGCGACGCGGCCACGAGCTCACGCATCTCCGGCTCGGCGTCGGTCCATCCCGTCGTGCCCACGACGTACCGCGCGCCGGCTTCGAGCGCGCGCCGCGTGTTGGCCACGACGGTGTCCGCTTGCGTGAAGTCGATGCCCACCGGGCACAGATGGGGGAATCCGGCCGCGCGGGCGACGATCACCGGCTCGTGGCCGCGCTCGAGCAGCGCCGCCTCGACCTCGCGTCCCATCCGGCCGTGACCGATCACCGCGACCCGCATCAGTGGACCCGCGCCGCAACGGGCATCGCCGGCATCACCGCCGCCTGCTCGAAGAACTCGCGGTGCAGGGCGCGGACGGCACGCGCGGCGTCCGCCTCCGCGACCACGAAGGAGACGTTCACGTCGGAAGCGCCGAAGGAAATCATCACCACGTTGACGTCGCGGATGGTCTGGAAGATGCGCCCGGCGAGGCCGGGATGGCGGACGAAGCCGCGCCCGATCACGCTGACGATGGCCATCTCTCCGAGCACCACGACGTCGCCCAACGTCCCCAGCTCCTCCTTCACGGCGGCCAGGCGTGAGGGGTCGTCGACGGTGAGCGAGATCGAGACCTCGGAGGTCGCGATGAGGTCGACGGGCGTGCGGTGGCGGTCGAACACCTCGAACACGCGGGCCACGAAGCCGTAGGCCATCAGCATCCGCGGCTGCGAGATCAGGATGACCGAGATCCCCTTCTTGAAGGCGATCGCGCGCGGCTCGCCCGGCGTCGCGGGCGCGGAGGCGCCGATGAGCGTGCCGGCGGCGTCGGGCCGCAGCGAGTTCAGGATCCGAACGGGGATCCCGCGCTCGATGGCGGGGCGGATCGTCTCCGGGTGCAGGACCTTGGCGCCGAAGTAGGCCAGCTCGGCGGCCTCTTCGAAGGTGACCGCGGGGATCGCCCGCGCCGCGGGGACGAGACGCGGGTCCACGGTCATCATTCCGTCGACGTCGGTCCAGATCTGGATCTCGTCCGCGCCGAGGATCGCGCCCACGAGCGCGGCCGACCAGTCGGAGCCGCCGCGGCCGAGGGTGGTGGTGACGCCCTGGCGCGTCGCGGCGAGGTACCCGCCGAGCACGGGGACCACGCCGGAGGCGAGGAGCGGCCGCACGTGGACGTCGACGCCGGCGCTCGTCTCTTCCGGAAGCGGCCGTGCGCGGCCGAACGCGTCGTCGGTGATCACCACCGCACGGGCATCGACCTCGCGCGCCGTGACGCCGCGGACGCGCAGGGCGGCGGCCACGATGGCATGGGACAGGCGCTCCCCGATGCTGGAGATCGCGTCCAGCGATCGCGGCGTGAGCTCGCCGAGGTTGTAGACGCCGCTGTAGAGCGCGCGCAGCTCGGCCAGCACGTTCTCGACGTAGGCGAGGAGCTGGTCGCGCTCTCCGCTGGGCGGGATCAACGCGTCCACGGCCTCGCGATGACGCTCGAGGGTCGAGGACAGCACCCGCGAGCAGGCGGCGTCGCGGGCGAGTGCCAGATGCGCGCCGCGCACCAGGGCGTCGGTGATCCCCGAGAACGCGGAGACGACGACCAACGGCGTGCGGTCCAGCCGCGCGGCCACCAGGTCGGCGAGGGCGCGGATGCGCTCCGGCGATCCGACCGAGGTGCCGCCGAACTTCATCACGATCACGGCAGCATCTCGCGCGCGTGGAGAAGCTCGGCGTTCAGGATGGCGGCGCCCGCCGCGCCGCGGATCGTGTTGTGCACGAGCGCCTCCAGGCGCAGGTCGAAGACGCCATCGGCCCGGACGCGCCCGACGGAAACCGCCATCCCGTTCTCGCGGTCGCGGTCCAGCCGCGGTTGGGGACGATCGTTCTCGGTGAGGACGTGGATGGGGGCCCGCGGCGCCGTGGGCAGCTTGCGCTCCTGCGGCTCCCCGCGGAACGCGGCCAGCGCGCGCGACGCCTCCTCCGGCGAGGCCTTCTTCCGAAGCTTCACGAACACCGCCATCGTGTGGCCGTCGGTCACCGCGACGCGGTGCACCGAGGACGAGACCGGGAAGCGGGCGAGCTCGAAGGCGCCGTCGCGGAACGCGCCGAGGATGCGCCGCGGCTCGGTCTCGAGCTTCTCCTCTTCGCCGCCGCCGATGTAGGGGATGACGTTGTCGGTCGCGTCCAGGGACGCGACTCCGGGATACCCGGCGCCGGAGAGCGCCTGCAGGGTGACCACGACCACGGACTCGAGCCCGAACGCGCGGTCGAGGGGCGCCAGCGCCATGGCCAGGCCAACCACGCTGCAGTTCGGGTTGGTGACGATGTATCCGCCGCCGGTGCGCCGCTTCTGCACCGCGATGGCGTCGAGGTGGTCGGCGTTCACCTCGGGGATCAGGAGCGGCACGTCCGGATCCATCCGATGGTTGCGCGCGTTGGAGATGATGGCATGCCCGCGGCCGGCGAGCGCGGTCTCCACTTCGCCGGCGACGGAAGAGTCGAGGCCGGAGAAGAGCACCTTGGACCGGAACGGCGCGTCGGTCGTCTGCACGATGCGCGTCGCGATCGCGTCCGGCAGCGTGGTGGGCAGCCGCCACGTGCACGCTTCGCGGTACGGCTTGCCCGCGGAACGATCGGATGCCGCGAGCTCTCCGATCTCGAACCAGGGATGATCGGCGAGGAGCTGGACGAAGCGCTGGCCTACCGCTCCGGTCGCGCCGAGGATGGAGACGGCGATCTTCGCCATGCGCCATTCTAGAACGCGCGCGTGCGGCGGGCGTTAGAATCCCCGCGTGAACGGCCTGCTGGTGGACCGCAAGACGCTCGAGGAGCGCGAACGGCAGCTCCTCGCGCCCTACGGCATGAAAAGCGCGGACAGCCGCGGGCGACGCCATCCCGAGCCGGAGGACGAGCTGCGGACGCGGTACCAGCGCGACCGCGACCGCGTCATCCACTCGTCGTCCTTTCGCCGCCTCGAGTACAAGACCCAGGTCTTCGTGAACCACGAAGGCGACAACTACCGTACGCGCCTCACCCACAGCCTGGAGGGCGCGCAGATCGGGCGCAGCGTGGCCCGGGCGCTGGGTCTGAACGAGGAGCTCACGGAATGCCTCGTCCTCGGCCACGACCTCGGCCACACGCCTTTCGGTCATTCCGGCGAGCGCGTGATGGACGAGCTCATGCGCGAGCACGGCGGGTTCGAGCACAACCGGCAGACGCTGCGGGTCCTCGAGGTCCTCGAGGAGCGGTATCCCGGCTTTCCCGGCCTGAACCTCACGTGGGAGGTCCGGGAGGGGATGATCAAGCACCAGCAGGAGAGCGATCCCCACGCGCCCGCCGAGTACGCGCCCGGCGAGGCGCCGACCCTCGAAGCCCAGCTCACCGATTTCGTGGACGAGATCGCCTACAACAACCACGACGTCGACGACGGCCTGAAGTCGGGGATGTTCACGGTGGAGGCGATCCGGTCGGTGCGGCTGTTCCGCGAGTCCCACGACGAGGTGCTGGCGGCGGGAATTGCCGAGGAGCGGATCCGCCGCCACCAGGTCGTGCGGCGGATCATCAATCGCTGCACGCAGGATCTCCTGAAGGCGACGCTTCTGACGGTGGAGGCGGCGAAGGTGCGCTCGGTCGCGGACGTTCGCCACGCCGGCCGACGCCTCGTCGCCTATTCACCGGCGATGGCGGAAGGGGTCCGCGAGCTGAAGGACTTCCTCTACCAGAACATGTACCGCCACTACCGCGTGGTGCGGATGGGGGACAAGGCGGGGCGCATCCTGCGCGACCTGTTCGAGGCCTACGTCCTCGAGCCGCTGCAGCTCCCGCCGCAGTACCAGGAGCGGATCGCCGCCGACGGCAAGCACCGCGTGGTCTGCGACTACATGGCGGGGATGACCGACCGGTTCGCTCTCGACGAGCATCGCAAACTGTTCGATCCGCTGGTCAGGGTCTGACCAGCCGCAGGTTGTCGATGAGGCGGGTGGGTCCCACGCGGGCCGCGGTCAGGAGAAGCGCACCCTCGCCGGCGGCTTCGACCTCCGCGAAGGTTTCGGGATCGGCAACCACGGCGTAGTCGAGGGCCGCCCGCGGCTCGCCCGCGATCGTTCGCTGCATCACCTCCTGCAGGGCGCGCCCGCGGGCCTCGCCGGCGACCCAGGCCTCCCGGGCGGCGCGGAGGGCGCGGAACAGCACGGCGGCTGCCGCGCGGTCTTCCCGCCCCAGGTAGGTGTTGCGGCTGCTCATGGCCAGACCGTCGCTCTCCCGGACGATGGGGCAGCCGACGATCTCCACGCCCAGGTCGAGGTCGGCGGTCATCTTGCGGATGACCGCGAGCTGCTGCGCATCCTTCTCGCCGAAATAGGCGCGGGTCGGGGTCACGATGTTGAGCAGCTTCAGCACCACCGTGGCCACGCCGCGGAAGTGTCCCGGCCGGCGCGCGCCTTCCAGCCGGTCCGCGACGGCGCCCGGATCCACCCACGTGCCGTAGCCGGCGCGGTACATCTCGTCCGCCGAAGGCGCGAACACGGCGTCACACCCGGCGGCGCGCAGGCCATCGAGGTCCCGCCCGAGATCGCGCGGATAGCTCGCGAGGTCCTCGCGGGGACCGAACTGCGCGGGGTTGACGAAGATCGAGACGGCGGTCCGGGAGTTCTCCCCGCGCGCCTGTCCCAACAGCGACAGATGGCCGGCGTGGAGGTAGCCCATGGTCGGGACGAGTCCCACGCTGCCCTCGGACGAGGACCGCCAGCGGCGGACCTCGCGGATGGTGTGGAGGACGTTCACGCGGCTGTTCCCGGCAGCGGATCGGCGAGGCCCTGCCAGCGGCGGATCGCGCGCCACAGGCGGTCGTTCACCGGGGTGGGCACGCCGACCCGCCGGCCCTCGCGGCACACCGCGCCGTTGATCTGGTCGACCTCGGTAGCCACGCCGCGCTCGAGGTCCTGCCGCATCGACGACCAATTGGATGCCGTCGCACGGGCCACGGCGAGCGCTTCTTCCACGGGGTCCCGGTCGAGCGGCGTGCCCCGTTCACGGGCAACGACGCCTGCTTCTTCGGCCGCGGCGGCCAGCGTCGCCCGGGCGGCGGGATCCGCGGCGAGCTCTCCGTTCGTGCGTGCCTCGAGCGCGGAGAGCGGGTTGATCGCGCAGTTGACGGCGAGCTTCAGCCAGAGCGCGCCATCGATGGCGTCACGGACCTCGGTCGCGATCCCGGCGGCGTTCAGGCGTGCGGCGGCGGCGCGGACGCGGGTCTCCGTATCCCCGTCATATCCCAGGATCGTGTGACGGTGGCCGCCCCTGACGCGCGCCGGACCCACGACCGCGAGCCCGCTCACCGACATGCCGGCGGCGACGCGCCGGGGGGCGGCGGCCTGCGGGATCTCGCGGTTCCCCCATCCGTTCTGGAGGGTGGCGATGAGGCCGTCGCCCGCGGTTGCCGCCGCGGCGATGGAGGCGACTGATGCGGTCTGCGGCGCCTTGACGAGCACGAGGGTGAGAGCAAAGGCGCCTTGAGCCAGCGTGTCGCGGTGGCGCGCGTCGACACGCGCCGTCCACTCCG
>JANMPI010000195.1:0-1569 GCA_031369785.1 Acidobacteriota bacterium | reverse complement strand
CGGGCCCCGAGGAGCGCGTTGATGAACGCGCTCTTGCCGGCGTTGAACTCGCCGACCACCACGAGCAGGAAGAGCTCGTCCAGCTGGCGCACCGAGCGGAGGAGCGTTTCCTGATCGTCGGGGGCGACCTCGAGGCGGGCGAGGGCGGCGACGAGCTCGGCGAGCGCACGGCGCTCGTCGGCGAGGATGCGCTCCTGCTGGTCGGAAAGGATGCGGGCGAGCACGAGTCCAGTTTATCCGCGGAAAGCGGTCATCCCGTGTTCTGCAGGCCGGCGGCGATCCCGTTGACGCTCAGGGCGAGAACGCGCCGCACCTCCTCGGCTTCGCGAGAGTCGGGGGGCAGCGCGCGCCACCGCCGCAGCAGGACCACCTGCACGAAGCTCATGGGATCCACGTAGGGGTTGCGCAGGCGAATGGAGCGCAGGAGCACCGGCGACGATTCGAGGATCCGTGCCCGGCCCGTGACGGCGAGGATCGCGGCCTCCGTGCGGTCCCATTCCGATTCCATGACCGCGAGCATCCGCGACCCGATGCTCGCCGAAGCGAGCGACGCATAGAGGCGCGCCACCGCGCGGTCGGACCGCCCGAGGCTCATTTGCGCGTTCTCGAGGAGCGACCGGAAGAACGGCCAGTCCTTCGTCATCCGGCGGAGCAACGCAACGGCGGCATCACCGTCCTCGGCCCGCAGCGCCTCGAAGGCGGACCCGAGCCCGTACCACCCGGGCAGGCCGTTCCGGCTCTGCGTCCAGCTGAAGACCCACGGAATCGCGCGCAGGTCCTCGAGCCGATTGCCGGCCTTGCGCTTGGTCGGACGCGAGCCGATGCGCAGGTCGGACACGAGGCCGATGGGTGTCGTCTGGTGGAAGTAGTTCATGAGCGCGGGCTCGTCCCGGATCGTCGTGCGGTAGGTCTTGTAGGCGGCTTCGGCGAGGCGCGTCATCGCGTCGATCCAGGCCGGTTCGGGGTCCGGCACCACTTCGGCGGTGAGGGACGCGCGGAGAACCGCGTTCGTCATCTGCTCGAGATGGCGGAGCGCGATCCCCGGATGGCCGTAGCGGGCAAAGGCGACCTCGCCCTGCTCCGTCACCCGCAGCCGGCCGCCCAGGGTGCCGCGCGGCTGGGCCAGGATCGCGCGGTTGGTCGGCCCGCCCCCGCGGCCCACCGCGCCGCCACGCCCGTGGAAGAGGTGAAGCCGCACGCCGTTCTCGCGGCACGCCGACGCGAGCGCGCGCTGGCCTTCGTAGAGCTTCCAGTTCGCGGTGACGAAGCCGCCGTCCTTGTTGCTGTCGGAGTACCCGACCATCACCTGCTGGAGGTCGCCCCACTCCGCGAGATGGCGCCGGTAGACGGGGAGCGCGAAGAGGGCGCGCATGAGGTCGCCGCAGCGGGTGAGGTCGTCGATGGTCTCGAAGAGCGGCACCACCTGCAGGTCGCTCTTCACCTCCTCTCCGTCGAAGCGCGCGAGCCCCGCTTCGCGGGCGAGGAGCATCGGCTCCAGCAGGTCGCTGGCGCCGGCGGTCATGGACACGATGTAGACGTCGCAGGTCTCGCGGCCCAGCTCGGCCTGCA
>JANMPI010000194.1:0-16053 GCA_031369785.1 Acidobacteriota bacterium | reverse complement strand
CCGGCCCATGAAGGACGGCGTCATCGCCGACTTCGAGATCACCGAGAAGATGCTCAGCCACTTCATCCGCAAGGCGCACAACCGCAACACGATGGTGCGGCCGCGGATCATCATCGGGATCCCGTCCGAGGTGACGCAGGTCGAGAAGCGCGCGGTGAAGGACTCGGCCCTGAAGGCCAAGGCGTCCGAGGTCTATCTCGTCGACCAGGCCATGGCGGCCGCGATCGGCGCCGGGCTCCCCATCACCGAGCCGTCGGGGAACATGGTGGTCGACATCGGCGGCGGCACCACCGACATCGCGGTCATCTCGCTGGCCGGCATCGTCTACAGCAAGTCGGTACGCGTGGCCGGCAACGAGATGGACGAGGCGATCATTCAGTACATCAAGAAGAAGTACAACCTGCTCATCGGCGAGCGCACGTCGGAGCAGATCAAGCTCGAGCTGGGAAGCGCCTTCCCGCTCGACGAGCCGATCACGATGGAGATCAAGGGGCGCGACCTCATCGAGGGAATCCCCAAGACCCTCACCATCACCGACTCCGAGATCCGCGAGGCGCTGGCGGAGCCGATCAGCATCATCGTGAACGCCGTCCGCGTGGCCCTCGAGCGCACGCCGCCCGAGCTGTCCGCGGACATCGTCGACCGCGGGATCGTGCTCACCGGCGGCGGCAGCCTGTTGAAGAACCTCGACAAGCTGCTGCGCGAGGAGACGAGCCTCCCGGTATCGGTGGCGGAAGACCCGTTGTCATCGGTCGTGCTGGGAACGGGAAAGATGCTCTCCGACTTCGACCTCCTCCGTAAAATCAGCCTGGATTAGCCGCCGTGATCGGCGAAGGCACCGTCGGACGGGTCGTCGATACGCGCAAGAGCCGGTTCCTGCTGGCCGGCCTCGTGCTCGGCCATCTCGTCATCATCAGCCAGCAGGTCCAGGTCGAGGGCGGCGGCGGCGGCGCGCGCCTGCTCGAGCACACGGTGTTCACGTTCCTGTCCCCCTTCCAGCGCCTGGCCGGCGGTGCTATGTCCGGCGTGGCGGGGACGTGGCGCGGCTACGTCGATCTGCGGCGCGTCCACGCGGAGAGCCAGGGCCTCCATGAGCGCGTACGGCTGCTGGAGACCGAGCTCCAGGAGGCGCAGGAGCAGGTGCGGGAGGCGGAGCGCCTGCGGGAGATCGCGGGCGTGAAGCCGCACCTTCCCCTGGCCACCGTCGTCGCGCGGGTGATCGCCACCGACGGGCTGCCCTGGTTCCGCAACATCACCATCGACCGCGGGCTGATGGACGGAGTGGCGCTGAACGCGCCGGTGATGAGCGCGCAGGGGGTGGTGGGGCGGGTGGTCGCGGTGGGCCCGCAGGCGGCGCGGGTGCAGGTGCTCCTCGACAAGTCGAGCAGCGTCGGCGTGCGCATCGAGCGCAGCCGCATCACCGGCGTGGTCACCGGCAAGGCGGGCTACGGGGACACCGCGGGCGGCGACCTCGACCTCATGTACGTGCCGGTGCTGGCGGACGTGGTGGTGGGCGACGTCGTCGTCACCTCGGGGCTCGACCGCATCCATCCCCGCGGCATGATGGTGGGGCGCGTGCGGTCGGTGAAGGGCGGCACCGGCCTCTTCAAGGCGATCGTGGTCGCCCCGTCTGCGCGGTTCGAGCAGCTCGAAGAGGTGATGGTCGTCCAGAGGCAGCCCGACGATCAGCGGCTGACGAGAGCGCTGCGGCCGGAGCCGGCCGCGACCCCGAGATGACGTTCTTCTGGACCGCGGCCGCCGTCGTCGCCGCCCTCCTGCTGCAGACCGTGCTGAGCCTCCTCCTCCCCGGCTACGCGCGCCTCTTCGATCCCTTCCTGCTCGTACTCGTCTACTCGGGCCTCACCGGCGGAGCGAGCCGCGCGATGCTGGCCGGCGCCGCCGCGGGCTGGGTGCAGGACGTGCACTTCGGCGGGCCCGTGCTCGGTCTCTCCGGCCTCACCAAGGTCCTGGTCGGCTTTGGCGTGGGGGCGGGCAGCACGCGCTTCCATCTCGTGGCGCCGGGAGCGCGGATACTGGTGCTGGTGCTGGCGACGATCCTCGACGCGCTCATCTTCAACCGGCTGGCCGCGGTGTTCGACGTCTCCGCGTACGCGCTCAGCCCCGCCGGGCTCCTCGTCCGCGCGGCTACCAATGCCGGCATCGGCATCCTCGTGTTCGAGACCATCGACCGGCGCCTGCGGCCGGCGGCGCGGCGCGACCTGTGAGGATCTACGAGGACCTGCGCGGCCTGCAGCGCCGCGTTTCCATTGCCCAGGCGGCGGTGGCCATCCCGCTCGCGCTCCTCATCGTCTACTTCTGGCACCTGCAGGTCGTGCGCGGGCGCTACTTCCGCGATATGTCGGAGAACAACCGCATCCGCGCCATCCCCATCCCCGCGCCGCGGGGCCCATTGTTCGATCGCAACGGGCGGATCCTCGCGGAGAACCGCTCGTCGTTCAACGTGGTGCTCACCACCGAGCGCCGCGACGACCTGCGCAAGGCGCTCGCGCGCATCGCCACCCTCATCACCTTCGATCCCGCCGAGGTCGAGGAGCGGCTGAACCAGCGCGGGCCGCGCTTTCGCTCGCTGGTCGTGAAGTCCGACGCGACGGAGGAGGACGTGGCCTCGGTGGAGGCGCGGCGCCTCGAGGAGCCCGAGGCGAGCGTCGAAGTGGTCCCGCTGCGGTCCTATCCCCTCGGCGTGGGCGCGTCGCACGTCATCGGCCACGTGGGCGAGGTGACGGACAAGCAATCGGAGCAGGAGGGCTTCGCGGGCGTGGAGGCGGGCACGGTGGTCGGACAGACCGGGCTCGAGCGTCAGTACAACCGCGAGCTCATGGGGAAGGACGGCCTGCGCCGCATCATCGTGAACAGCCGCGGAGTCGAGGTCACGGAGGCGGAGCGCACTCCGCCGGTGGACGGCCCGCCGGGGATCCTGACCATCGACCTCGACCTGCAGCGCGCGTTCGAGGAAGCGATGGCCGGGCAGTCGGGCAGCGTCATCGCCATGGATCCGGAGACCGGCGACGTGCTCGCCTATCTGTCCCTCCCCGGGTACGACCCCAACGCGTTCTCGGCCGGGATCAATCCGCGGGAGTGGAGCGCGCTCATGGGCGACCCCGAGAAGCCGCTCATCAACCGCGTGATCCAGGGACAGTACCCCCCGGGCAGCACCTTCAAGATCGTCGCCGCGCTGGCCGCGCTGCAGGAAGGCGTCATCACGCCGCAGACGCGCTTCCACTGCCCCGGCTATCTCGCCGTCTACGGCACGCTCTTCCGCTGCCACAAGGAAGGCGGCCACGGCACGGTGGACCTGAAGCAGGCGCTGGCACTCTCGTGCAACGTGTACTTCTACAACGTCGGCATCCGGCTCGAGATCGAGCGGCTCTCCCGCTACGCCAAGATGCTCGGCCTCTCGCGGCCGACCGGCATCGATCTTCCCCACGAGGTGGCGGGGCTCTTCCAGGACCCGGAGTGGAAGATGCGCACGCAGAAGACGCGCTGGTTCCCGGCGGAGACGGTCTCCGTCTCCATCGGGCAGGCGATGTCGCTGACGCCGGCGCAGCTGGCGCGGGTGGCGGCGGTGGTGGCCAACGGCGGGCGGCTGCCGCGGCCGCACCTCATGAAGTCGATCGGCGGCCGGCCCCTGAACACCGATCCGCCGGTCGACCTCGGCTTCCGGCCCGAGGTCATCGCGACCGTGCGGGACGCGATGCTCGGCGTGGTGAGCGAGGGGACGGGGCAGCGGGCCAAGCTCGACGGCATCGCGGTGGGGGGCAAGACCGGCTCCGCGCAGGTCGTCACCCATGCGCGGCTGGAGAGCAACAAGGACGCGCGCGCGTATCAGCCCCACGGTTGGTTCATGGCCTTCGCCCCGCCCACCAACGGCAAGCCCGGCGTCGCGGTGGCGGTGCTGGTCGAGCACGGGGTTGCGGGCGGGGTGGCCGCGGCGCCGGTGGTGGGCAAGGCGCTCGCCCGCTACTACGGCGTGCGCGCCATCGGGCCGGGGATGACGCCGCCGCCCGACATCCTTCCCGCCGATCCTTCGCCGGTGCACGCCCGGCTCATCACGGCCCCCCGCGCCACGCGTGTCGGCGATGCGGGGCATCACTGATGGCGGTCGACCGCCGACTCTTCTTCAACGTCGACTGGGCGCTGCTGGCCGCCGTGCTCATCCTGACCGCGATCGGCGTGGCCACCATCTTCTCCGCGACCTTCTCGGGGCGGAACGCGGGGCTCGAGACGAAGCAGCTCTACGCCATCGCGCTCGGCATCGTGGGCATGATCGTCTGCATCTCCATCGACTACCGGCGGCTCGTGGACCGCGCCGCGCTCCTGTACCTGCTGACCCTCGGCATGCTCACCTACCTGCTGGTGCTGGCGCCGCGCATCGCGGGCACGAAGCGGTGGGTGATCGGCCCGGGCGGGTTCCAGATCCAGCCCTCGGAGTTCGCCAAGCTCGTCGCCTGCCTGCTGATGGCAAAGATCTTCGCGGAGGCCAAGAAGGAAAGCCTCGGCCTCGGCGACATCCTCGTGCCCGGCGCCGCGATAGCACTCCTCGCCGCCTTGATCGCCGCCGAGCCGGACCTCGGAACCGCGGTCACGCTGGTCCCCCTCTTCCTGACCGCGGCCTTCCTCGCCGGCCTGCGCGTGAAGGCGATCCTCGGCCTGGCGCTGGTGATGATGGTGGTGGGCGGCCTCGGCTGGATGTTCGCCCTCAAGGACTACCAGAAGTCGCGCATCTACAGCTTCCTCGATCCGAACCTCGACCCCAAGGGCGCGGGATACCAGAAGATCCAGTCCGAGATCGCGGTGGGGTCCGGCGGCCTCACCGGCAAGGGCTACAAGCAGGGGAGCCAGAGCCAGCTCGGCTACATCCCGGCGCGCCACACCGACTTCATCTTCTCCGTCTTCGCGGAGGAGAACGGGTTCGTGGGGGTGGTGATCGTCCTCGGCCTCTACATGTTCGTCCTGTGGCGGGCCTTCGACACCGCGCAGATGGCGCGTGACCGCGTGGGGGCGTTCCTCGCCGCCGCGGTGGGCGCGTTCCTGTCCTTCCAGGTCGTATACAATGTCGCGATGGTGGCGGGCCTGGTCCCGGTCAAGGGGCTGCCGCTGCCCTTCATGAGCTATGGCGGCTCCTCGGTCCTTTCCTCATTCCTCGCCCTCGGCCTCATCCTGAACGTCCGGATGCGCCGGTTCGCCAACTGATTTCTTGACCCCCGCTCTTATCTTCCGATCCGGCGCACCGCGCCCCACTCGACACTTCGAGCCCTCTTCGCAAAGCGCGCGCGCTCCCGCCCCGAGGCGGGCGGCGCGCCCACGAGGGCTCATGGAAGGGACCTTCCATGACCAAGGACCTGATCGTCAGCACGACCCCCCAGGAGACGAAGGTGGCTCTCCTCGAGGATGGCCGCGTCTCCGAGATCTTCATCGAGCGCGAGGCGCACCGCGGCATCGTCGGCAACATCTATAAGGGACGGGTCACCCGGGTCCTCCCCGGGATGCAGTCCGCCTTCGTCGACCTCGGCCTCGAGCGCGACGCGTTCCTCTACGTCACCGACGTCCTCGAGGACCTCGACGAGAACCTGCTGACCCCCGAAGAGGCTGGCCACGCGGCGGCCAACGGCGCGCACCGGAACGCGCCCATCGAGGAGATGCTGAAGGAAGGCCAGGACGTGCTGGTCCAGATCGTGAAGGAGCCGCTCGGCCAGAAGGGGGCGCGCATCACCTCGCACGTCTCGCTGCCCGGGCGCTACCTCGTCTACATGCCCACCGTCGAGCACGTCGGCGTCTCGCGCAAGATCGTCGAGGACGAGGAGCGCCGCCGCCTGAAGGCGCTGCTGAAGGAGGTCCGCCAGGAGCGCGGGGGCGGCGGCTTCATCGCGCGCACCGCCGGGGCATCGCGGAGTGCCGAGGACTTCCAGCGCGACGGGCGCTATCTCGGCCGCACCTGGGACGAGGTGCGGGCGCGCGCGGGGCGCGAGCGGGCGCCGGTGCTGCTCCACCGCGAGCTCGGCCTCGTGCAGCGCCTGCTCCGGGACCTGCTCTCCGACGACGTGGCGAACATCCGTCTCGACAACGAGCGCGAGCACCAACGCACCCTCGACCTGGTCGGCGAGCTGCAGCCGGAGATGGCGGCGCGGGTGCACCTCCACCGGGCGGCGGGAAGCATCCTCGAGGAGCACGGCGTGACCGCGGAGCTGGAGCGCGCGCTCCGTTCCAAGGTCTGGCTGGACTCGGGCGGCTATCTCGTCATCAACCAGACCGAGGCCCTGGTCGCGGTGGACATCAACAGCGGCCGCTATACCGGGAAGAAGAACCTCGAGGAGACGATCCTCAAGATCAACGTCGAGGCGGTGACCGAGCTCGTGCGCCAGATCCGCCTGCGCGACCTCGGCGGGATCATCGTCGTCGACTTCATCGACATGGAGGAAAAGAAGAGCCGCCAGAAGGTGATGGCGGCCCTGGAGCAGGAGCTGCGGCGCGACCGCTCGCCGTCGAAGGTGCTCTCCGTGAACGAATTCGGCCTCGTCATCCTCACCCGGAAGCGCGTGCGTCAGTCGCTGGAGCGGACCCTCTGCGAGCCCTGCCCCTACTGCACGGGGAGCGGGATGGTGAAGACGGTGGCCACCGTCTGCTCGGAGATCTACGACGAGGTGAAGAAGCTCGCCCCCGACGTCAAGGGACAGGGCGTGTCGCTGCGGGTGAATCCCGAAGTCGCGCGCGCGCTGGGGGCGGAAGAGGCGCCGGTGCTCAAGGACCTGGCCGCGCTCCTCGGCCACGACATCCGCGTCCACGGCGATCCGCTCCTCCACCAGGAGCAGTTCGACGTCGTGCCGCAGTGAAGGACCCCGACCTCGAGGCCTACGTCGAGGCCATCGAGGGCCACCTGCGGGCGCGGCGCGGCGTCGAGCACATCCTGTCCCCGCGGGACTTCGCGCTGGCGAGGAAGTGGCACGAGGCGGCGGTGCCGCTGGCCACCGTGCTCGTGGGCATGGATCGCGCCTTCGAATCGGCGCGGGAAGTCACGTCGCTGGCGTTCTGCCGGCGGCGGAAGCGGTCCCCGCGGGAGAGATCGAGGGGCTGCTGCGCGGCCTCCTCGAGCAGCTCGAGAAGGTGAAGGCGCCCATCGGGGCCGCCTTCGATCCTCCGCTGCGCAAGATCCGCGAGGTGCAGGACCTGCTGTCCGTGGCCTCGAGCCCGAACTGGGACTACGTGCGCAGGAAGCTGCTGGAGATCGACGAGTCGGTCTCCGCCTCGGTGCTGGAAGCGGTCTCCCCGGAGCAGCTCGCCGAGTTTCGCGAGGAGGCGCAGCGCGCGATCGAGCGCCACCGGGGGCGGGTCGACGACGAAGCGCTCGCCGACGCCATGGACCGCTACACCCTGCAGCGCGCGCGAGAGAAGTTGGGCCTCATCCGCGTCGCCCTGGCGTAGCGAGGCGATCGAGATCTAGCTGATGCCGTGCCGCCGCATGTCGATCACGGCGCCGCGAAAGGTGACGCCTTCCGCCCGGAGGCGCTTGCGCTGCAGAAGGGGACCCGCTCCCGCGCGCGGGGAGATGCGGCCGCCCGCTCCGACGACGCGGTGCCACGGCACGGAGCGCTCCTGCGCCTTGGCCAGGGCGCGCAGGGCCCAGCCCACCGCGCGCGCGCCAAGGGGCACGCCGACATAGGCCGCAACCTGGCCATACGTGGCGACGCGACCGCGCGGGATCGCGCGCACCGCCTCGTACACGCGCGCGAAGAAGTCCGGCTTGCCCACGCTTAGCCGACGGGCGGACGCGGCGACGGCGACGGCTGCGGCGAAGCGGGCGCGGATGGCGCCGCCGCGGGCGCCGTGGGCGGGGCCACGCGCTCCGGGCGCGCCTGGGGGGTGGTGACGATCTCCGCGTCGGGATCCGCGGGCGGCGCGGGCGCGTTCCCCGACGGCGGCACCAGCGACGTTCCCGACGCCGGCACGCTCAGCTGCAGCGGCACCTCGGTGACCATCGTCTGGGTGACCGCGTTCTTGCGGAGCCCCTCCACGTAGGCGTCGTAGGCCTTGGTGGCGCGGTCCTGCGCGAGGCGCTTCACGATGTCGTCCTTCACCTCCGCGAACGGCGACACCGATCCCTCTTTCTTCTCCGTCACCCGAAGGATGCGATAGCCGCCCTCGGTCGCGATGGGCGCGGACACCGCGCCGTCGGCGAGCGCAAAGGCCACCGCCTCCAATGCCGCGTTCATCTCGCCGTGCTGCAGGACGCCGAGATCGCCGCCGGCGTCCCTGGTGGAAGCGGTAGAGCTCGCGCGGGCCAGGGCCGCGAAGTCCTCACCGGCGCGGGCGCGGGCCACGAGGGCTTTCGCCTGCTCCTCGTCCGCGACCACGATCTCGTGCAGGTGCACGCTGGCGCGGCGGGTGTAGGCCGTCTTGTCGTGCTCGTACTCCGCGCGGGCCTCGGCGTCGTTGACCGTCGCCTTGGCCTCGAGGTCGCGGGTCAGGACCTGGCGGCGCACGATGGAGCGCTCGATGTTGCGCTTCAGGTCGTCGATGGTCATCCCTTCCCGGCGCAGCTGCTGCTGCAGCTCGTTGTCGTCGGCGATGTTGTTCTCCTTCTTGATGCCGTCGATGACCTCGGTCACGTACTCCGGCCGCAGGCGGATGCCGAGCTCGGCGCCGCGCTGCAGGATGAGCATGTCGTCGATCGCCTCCTGCAGGAGCCGCGCGTTGTTCTCGCGGAGGAAGGTCTCGACCTGCGCGCCCGGGACCTTGCCCTGCTGGACGGCGGCCAGCTGGCGGGCCTCGAACTCGGAGAGGGTCACGATGTCGCCGTTGACGCGCGCGACCACGCGCTCGACTACCTCCGCCCGCGCGATGACGGCCACGGCGGTGGCGAGGCTAACGGACAGCAGCAGGAGCTTTGACGGCTTCATGATTCACCTTGGCCCGGGCCATCACGGTCCGGACGAACTCGCGGACGGCACCGTCCGCTTTCCCCCTCAAGAGCTGTGGCTCGACCCGGGTACGGCATTCCTCCGGCGTCGCCGACCGCGCCGGGCGCCGCTCGTCGACCCGCAGCACGTGATGACCGAGCGGCGTCACCACGATCTCGCTCGGCGCGCCCGGCTCGAGGCCGAACGCGGCCGTCTCCAATTCCTTCGGCAGCTCGCCGCGGGCGAAGGTGCCCATGAGCCCGCCGGTGCTGGCCTCCGGCCCCCGCGACTGCGTCCGGGCCAGGCCCTCGAAGCTGCGCGGCTCGCGCAACAGTCGCCGCCGGATGTCCCGCGCCTCGTTCGAGGTCGGCACCACGATCTGCCGGAGGACGACCATCTCCGGCGTGTCGAGCTCGGTCAGGTGCTGCTGGCAATGGCGTGTCACTTCCTCCGGCGTCACGACGACCTTCGACACCACCTCGTCCGCGAGCAGCTTTCCGACCGCCGCCTGCTCCGCCTCCGGCGTTGCGCCGTCCTCGACCAGCCCCCGCGCGCGCGCCTCGAGGACCAGGAGGCGCTCCTCGAGGAACGGCTCGAAGAGCGCGGCCCGGACCTCCGGGGCCAGCGGCACCCCGCCGCGGGCCTCGACGCTTTGCAGATGACGCTCGAACTCGCTGCGCCGGACGGATTGTTCGCCGAGCTCCAGGATGACGGGATCGGGCGCGCCGCGATCGCGATCCGCCCGGCAGCCCGTCGGGATCACGGCGATGAGCGCCAGAACCGCCGCTCCGCCCGTTCGCGCGCGTCGCGAGAGCTCCATTATAGGGCCTCCAGCGCGGACAGGATCTCCGCCAGCAGGGCCAGCGGCCGGGCGGCGGAAAGGACGGGGATCCGCACCACGCCCTGCGGCGTAAAGGAAGCGCCCTCGAAACGCCTCGGGATCTGCGCCACCGCCTCGGGGGCTAGCGGAGTGCCGGGGCCGATGCGGACGTGGACCGCCTGGGGCCCGAGGTCGACCTGCTGCACGCCCAGCATCTCGCTGCGGACGCGCAGGGCCGCGAAGGAGAGCAGCCCGTCGACCTCCGCGGGGAGCGCACCGTAGCGGTCGCGGATCTCCGCCCGGAGCGCATCCACCTCGGCCACCGTCCGTACCTGGCTCACCCGCTTGTAGAGCGACATCCGCTGGTGGACCTCCGGCACGTAGCTCTCCGGGATCCGCAGGTCCATTCGCAGGTTGAGGGTCGCCCGGGGGCGCTCCTCCGGCTGCTGGCCCTTCAATTCGAGGATCGTCTGCTCGAGGAGCTTCACGTAGAGGTCGAGGCCCACGGCTTCGATGTGCCCGCTCTGCTCGCCCCCGAGGAGGTTGCCCGCGCCGCGCAGCTCGAGGTCGAGGGCGGCGATGCGGAATCCCGCCCCGAGCTCGGAGAACTCGCGAATGGCGGCCAGCCGCTTGCGCGCCACCTCGGAGAGCACGGTGTCGGGGGGGACGAGCAGGAACGCGTAGGCGCGGCGGTCCGACCGGCCGATGCGCCCGCGGAGCTGGTAGAGCTGCGCCAGCCCGTAGCGGTCGGCGCGGTTGATGATCATCGTGTTGGCGCGCGGGATGTCGAGGCCGTTCTCGATGATGGTGGTCGCCACCAGGACGTCCGCGCGGGCTTCGACGAAAGCGAGCATCGAGCGTTCGAGCTCGGCCTCCGGCATCTGCCCGTGCGCCACCGCCACCCGCGCCTCCGGCACCAGCTTCTGGACGAGGTTGGCCAGCGCGTAGATGGACTCCACGCGGTTGTGGACGATGTAGACCTGCCCCTCGCGGCCGATCTCCTGGCGCACCGCGGTGGCGATGACGTCGGTCGAGAACTTGACGATCGCGGTCTGGATGGCAAGCCGGTCCTTGGGCGGGGTCTCGATGACCGACATGTCGCGGATGCCGGCCAGCCCCATCTGCAGCGTGCGCGGGATCGGCGTCGCGGAGAGGGTCAGGCAGTCGACCGTGCTGCGCAGGTGCTTCAGCTTCTCCTTCGCGGCGACCCCGAAGCGCTGCTCCTCGTCGATGATCAGGAGGCCGAGGTCGCGGAAGGCGACGTCCCGGGACAGGATGCGATGGGTCCCGATGAGGATGTCCACCTTGCCCGAGGCGGTGTCGGCGAGGACCTGCTTGGTCTCCTTCGGCGTGCGGAAGCGCGACACCATCTCCACCGTCACCGGGAACGGGGCGAAGCGCTTCCGGAAGGTCTTCCAGTGCTGGAAGGCGAGGATGGTCGTGGGGGAGAGGACGGCGACCTGCTTGCCGTCGAGCACGGCGCGCATCGCCCCGCGCATCGCCACTTCCGTCTTGCCGTACCCCACGTCCCCGCAGACGAGGCGGTCCATCGGGGAGTCATCGGACATGTCGGCCATGACGTCGGCGATGGCCGCCTCCTGGTCCTTGGTCTCGTCGTACTCGAAGCTCTCCTCGAACTCGCGCTGCCAGGGGCTCTCGCCCGTGAACGCATGTCCGGGGCGCGCCTTACGCTCCGCGTACAGCTTCAGCAGCTCGGCCGCCATGTCGCGCATCGCCTTCTTGACGCGCTTCTTGGTCTTCTCCCAGGTGCCGCTGCCGAGCTTGTCGGTGACCGGCCGCGCGCCTTCCGCGCTCGCGTATTTCTGGACGCGGTCGAAGGCGTCGACCGGCACCTTCAGCTTGTCGCCGCCCTGGTAGGACAGGACCATGAACTCACGGCGCATCCCCGCGACTTCGAGCGTCTCCAGCCCTTCGAAGCGGCCGATGCCGTGGTCCTGGTGGACGACGAGGTCGCCGATCTTCAGGTCGCGGAAGTCGGAGAGGAACGTGCGCGCGCGGCTGCCGCGGCCGCGGTGGAGGTGGACCTCCTCCGGATAGAGGTCGCCGTCGGCGAGCACGGTGAGCGCCTTTTCGGGGATCTCGAACCCGGCCCCGAGGACGCCCACGCGCAGGTCGATGCCGGTGCCGGGGCCCACCGCGAGGCCATCCTCGCGCAGGACGTCGCGCAGGCGCTCCGCGCGGCCGGCCGTGCCCAGGAAAAGGACGGTCGTGCCCTTCTGCCGAGCGAGGTCGGCGGACAGCGCGCGCAGGTCGCCGGCGTAGCGGCGCACCGGGCGGCTCGACAGATGCACGCCGCGCTGGTCGAGGTCTATTTCGCGGAGGTGCAGCGAGGGCCCGGCCTCGGTGAGGGCGGCGAGGCCTTCCGCGGGCAGCAGCGCCTGGTCGGGCTCGAGGGCAAGCGCCTCCGGGCGCCGCGCGCGCTCTTCGCGGGCGCGGGCGTGGAAGCCTTCCGCCTCCTCGGCCACCATCTCCGGCTCGAGCACCACCGTCGTCCATTGCGCGCCCACCGTCCACGGCGCGACGGTGGCGCCCGGCACGAGGGGCAGCAGATCCGCGAGATCGTCCACCACCAGCGCGCCGCGCTCGATTTTCTCGAGGAGGGCGGGGAGGTCGCGGTGCCCGGCGAACCGCTCGGGGAGCGCGCGCTGCAGTGCCAGGAGCGTGGAGCGGGGCGCGAAGACGTCGGTCAGGGGCAGGATCTCGAGGGTGTCGAGGGACCCGATCGTGCGCTGCGTACCGGGGTCGAAGCTCCGCAGCGTCTCCACGGTGTCGCCGAGGAACTCGATGCGCACCGGCGTCTCGCGGTCGGGCGGGAAGACGTCGAGGATGCCGCCGCGGCGGGCGACTTGTCCCGCCGCCGCCACGGGGTCTTCGCGGCGATATCCGCCTTCGTCGAGCACCTCGAGCAGGATCTCCGGCGTCATCTCGTCACCGGCGGCGATGGTGACGACGCGGGTCTCGAAGAGACGCGGCTGGAGGACGGGCCGCAGGAGCCCGGCCGGGGAAGCCACCCAGGCGCGGAGATCCGCGCCGCGCGCCGCGTGCATCGCCGCCGCTCGGCGCAACGCGGCGTCGGCATGACGGGGCAGGCCGCGGAAGGGCGACGGCCCGGGGGCGGGGAAGGGCACGACCGCGCCCGCGGCCCCGACCTCGCGGGCGAGGGTGCGCAGGTCCTCCGCCACCTGTTCCACGTCGTTCTCGCGCGCGACGATCACCAGGAGCGGGCGGCTCGTGGTGAGGAGCGGTACGACCAGCCGCGCGGGACCGGTGAGGCCGTGGACCTCCGCGACGCGAGCCGCATCCAGCGTGTCGCGCAGCGCGGCCAGTCGCGCATCGGCGGCGAGCGCGGCGAACCAGGTCGCGGTGGCGGTCGCGGCGCTGGTCGTCATCGTCCGCGGATCCGATCGACGATGCTCGTGGTCGACCGCTCCGGCACCACCTCCACCCGCACCACCCGGCCGCCGCCGGCCTCGACCTCGGCCCGGCCGACGATGTCCGCGAGCGCCCAGTCCGCGCCCTTCACCAGCACGTCGGGAAGGAGAGCGGCAATGACCGCCTGCGGCGTGTCCTCTTCGTAAAGGACCACCCGGGTGACGGGTTCCAGCGCGCAAAGCACTTCCGCCCGCTCCGCGGCGGGCACGATGGGCCGTCCCGCCCCCTTGAGGCGCGCGACCGAAGCGTCGGAGTTGAGGCCGACCACGAGGACGTCGCCCTCCGCACGCGCCTTCTCGAGAAGGGACACGTGACCGGGGTGGAGGAGGTCGAAGCAGCCGTTCGTGAACACCACGGCCTTGCCCGCGGCTTTCCAGCCGCGGCGCTCGTGAAGCAGTGCGGAAAGCTCCGAGATCACGCCAACGTTACCCTCATTAGAGGATACCCGGCTCAGGCCTCGCGGTCGTCTTCGTGCAGATCGAGCTCGGGGCGGGGGGCCGGGGACGCGAGCGCGACGCCGCCCGCGAACTCCCAGCGGTGGGCGGGACGGTAGACGCCGACGTCCTTGATCCGGCTCTTCATGCGGAAGGAATAGAGCCCGCGGTGGTAGTCGTACGGCGTGCCGTCCTTGCGATGGACGGCGACGTCGAGGAGGTACGTTCCCTCGACGAGGCGCAGGTCGTCGAGGTGGAGCCGCACCTCCCCGGCGCCCGTCGCCCGCTCGGGGACGAAGTCCTCGAGGTGCGTGTTCGTGCCGTACACCGACACGCCGCCGGAGGTGAAGACGCCGATGCCGAAGACGAAATCCTCCACCGGCTCCTTCGCCGTGATGCCGAGGGCGATGGTGAGACGCTCCCCGGGCACGTACACGTGGCGCTCCTGGTTGCGGTCGTCGAGGAGGCGCACCGACGCGATCTCCACCTCGTGGCTGCCCCAGCGGCCCTGGCGGTATCCCGAAGCGTGCTCGACCTCGCCCGGGGCGGCGCCGGCATCGGTCGCCGTGGACTCGCCCGGCCGGCCGTGCTCACGGGCGAGGAGCGCTTCCTCGCCGCCCGCCACATAGGTGAGGTAGGCGTCGACCACGCGCTTGGGGTCGCCGCGATCCGCGACCTGCGCGTGGCGCATCCACAGCACGTCATCGCACATCTTCTCGATGAGGCCGAGGCTGTGGCTCACGAGGACGATCGTCTTCCCGCGGCGGCGGAACTCGCCGATCTTGTCCAGGCACTTGCGTGTGAAGCCCTCGTCGCCGACGGCCAGCACCTCGTCGATGAGCAGGACGTCGGGCTCGACGTGAATCGCCACCGAGAAGCCGAGGCGCATGTACATGCCGGACGAGTACGTCTTCACCGGCGCGTCGATGAAGGCCTGAAGCTCGGCAAAGGCCACGATGTCGTCGAAGCGCTCGGCGACCTCGCGGCGGGTGAGCCCGAGCATGATCCCGTTGATGGCCACGTTCTCGCGCCCGCTGATCTCGGGATGGAAGCCGGCCCCGAGCTCGATCAGGGCGGAGATGCGGCCGGCGACCGCGATCGTGCCGCTGGTCGGCCGCGTGATGCCGGCCATGAGCTTCAGCAGCGTCGACTTGCCCGACCCGTTCTCGCCGATGATCCCGAAGGTGGAGCCCCGCGGCACCTCGAAGGACACCTTGTCGACCGCGGTGAAGGTCTGGTCGGGCCGCAGGTCGGAGATGAGGCTCCGGGAGAGGAGCGCGCTCTTCAGGGTGCGGAACTGGTTCCGGTGCAGGAACCGGCGATAGGTCTTGGTGACGTCACGCGCGACGACCGCCGGGACGGTGGTCACACTTCCTCGGCCAGGGTGTCGCGCAGGCGGTCGAAGAGCCACGCGCCGACGGCGAAGACGATCACCGACGTGACCGCGGCCAGGGCCAGCCCGCGCGAGTGGCGGAACGTGCCCGCGAACAGCATCTCCTGGTACGAGACGAGCACGTGGGCCATGGGATTGAAGCGCAGGATGGCATGCATGCGGCCCGTCTCCGGCATCGCGTAGAGGACGGGCGTCGCGAAGAACCAGATGTGCAGCAGGTGGGTGAGGATGCTCTGGATGTCGCGGAAGTGCACGGTGAGCGCGGAGACGAAGAGGCAGAGCCCGAGGGTGAACACGAGCTGGACGAGCATGGGCAGCGGGATCAGGAGCGCGGACGGGGCGAGGTGGCCGTTCCAGAGCAGGAACGCAAGCAGGATCGGCAGGCCGAGCAGGAACTGCACCATGTTCGCGACCACGGTCACGACCGGCAGCACCTCGGCCGGGAAGAGGACCTTCTTGATGAGGTTGCCGCCCGCGATGAGCACGCCGGAGGATTCCGCCACCGAGGCCTGGAACCACGTCCAGGGCAGGATCCCGCAGAAGAGGAACAGGAAGTACGGCTCGACGTTCTTCGCCCGCACGCCCGGCAGCATGTAGGTGAACACCAGCCAGTAGGTGAGCAGGAGGAGGAGCGGGTTCACGAAGCTCCAGAAGAACCCGAGGATGCTGCCGCGGTAGCGCGCCTTCAGCTCGCGGCCGACCAGGCTCTGGATGAGGAGACGGTAGCGGACGAGCGTCGCGACCTGCGCGATCATCGCCGGGACGGCGCGCCCTTGCCGAGCCCCGGCGTCAGGAGACGCGTCGCGCGACGGAGAGACGCGTGACGGCACGGACGTAGGCCTGGTGCGCGTCCTCGTATCCCGCTTCGTCCTTGATCGCCTTCAGTTGCGCCGCCGCGCGGTCCCGCGCCGCCTCCGCCCGCGCGAGGTCGATCTGCTCCGCGCGCTCGCCGACCTCGGCGAGGATGCTCACCCGGTCCGGCAGCACTTCGCAGAAGCCCCAGAAGCACGTGAGGCGCTGGCGCGTGCCGCCGATGCCGTA
>JANMPI010000180.1:0-3662 GCA_031369785.1 Acidobacteriota bacterium | reverse complement strand
GCTGGCCGAGCCGCTCCGCAGGACCTACGGCGAGCGCACCGTGCTGCGCCGCACCCTTCTCGTCGGAATTCCGCTCGCGCTCGCGCTGGCCGCCGGGGGCGGCTTCTGGATCGCGCGCCGCGCCCTCTCGCCCTTGCGCCTCATGGCCGGCCAGGCGCGCCACATCACCGACCGGACTCCCGCCGCACGCCTGCATGCGCCGCATCCCGGCGACGAGCTCGGTCTGCTCGCGGGGGCCTTCAACGACTTGCTGGCGCGTCTGGCCGCGGCCCTGGACACGCAGAGGCGCTTCATGGCGGACGCGTCGCACGAGCTCCGGACGCCGGTCTCGATCCTCCGCACGGCGGCCGAGGTGACGCTCGGCCGCGAAGCGCGCAGCGAGCAGGAGTACCGCGAGTCGTTGCGCATCGTGGCCGACCAGGCCGGCCGGCTCGCCCGGATGGTGGACGACATGATGATCCTGGCCCGCGCCGACGCCGGCGGCATCCGCGTCGACGGGTCCGAGTTCTATCTCGACGAGCTCGTGTCCGAATGCGCGGACGACGCCGCGGTACTGGCCGGCGACCGCAACGTGGTGGTGCGAGCGCACTCCATGGCGGAGGTCTCCTATCGCGGCGACGAGCGGCTCCTGCGGCAGATGGTCATGAACCTGCTGGACAACGGGGTGCGCCATACCGCGGCCGGCGGCGAGGTGCGGGTGGAGATCGCGGCGTCCGAAGGTGCTCTGGAGATCGCCGTCACCGACACCGGCTCGGGCGTGCCCGCGGACGACCGGGAGCGGATCTTCCAGCGCTTCGTCCGCCTCGATCCCGCGCGCCGCCAGTCGGGAGGCGCGGGCCTCGGCCTGCCCATCGCCCGCACGATCGCCGAGGCGCACGGCGGAAGCCTGACCCTTGCCGCGAGCGGGCCCGAGGGCAGCCGGTTCGTGGCGCGCCTGCCGCGCGCGCCGCGTGATGCCCGTCCTGTCATCGAGCGTTCATCGCTCGTTTCGTAGAGTGTTCCGTGCGCGGCATTCGCGCGAGGAGGCGACGATGACGGGCTTACCGATCTTCCGAGGTGTCTTTTGCCTGGCCCTTTGGTCACTCGTCGTGTCCGACGCGTCGGCCGCGCGCCCGTGGCTGCAGTCGTTCGACGTCGACACAGCCGGGCTCGCGACAACCGGAAGGGGCGCCTACTTCGTCCTCGAGCCGGGCTATCAGCTCGTCCTCGAGGATGGGAAGCCGGGCACGGGCGACCGCCTCGTCATTACCGTCCTCGACGAGACTGCGAACGTGGGCGGGGTCGTGACCCGCGTGGTCGAGGAGCGGGAGACGTCGGGCGGGAAGCCCACCGAGGTCTCGCGCAACTACTTCGCCATCGATCCGCGCACTGGAGACGTCTTCTACTTCGGTGAGGACGTCGACAAGTACAAGCACGGCAAGGTCTCGTCGCACGACGGCGGCTGGCATCACGGGTCAGCCGGGGCGCGATTCGGGCTCGCCATGCCGGGAACGCCGGCCGTGGGAGCACGCTACTACCAGGAGCAGGCGCCGGGCGTCGCAATGGACCGCGCCGAGGTGGTGAGCGTGGCGGAGCGCGCGGTGACCCCGGCGGGAACGTTCGACCGCTGCCTGGTCACGAAGGAAACCTCGCCGCTCGAGCCGCTAGCGCGGGAGCGGAAGCTGTACGCACACGGAATCGGGCTCATCCGGGAGGGTTCGTTGAGCCTCTTCTCGCACGGGTACGTGAACAAGCAGGATCCAGGAAAGGAATGATCATGTTCAAACGTTCGACGTTTCTGGCCTCGCTCGCCATCACACTGGCCGCGGGGATGGTCGTGAGCGCGGCCGCGAAGAAGGAGCCTCGCGAGGTCAAGGTCAAGTTCGATCAGCTGAGCGAGGCGGTGCAGAAGACCTTCCTCCGGGAGAGCAAGGGCGCGGTCATCGCCGAGGTCGACAAGGAGGCGGGCCGCGGCGGAAAGGTGGTCTACGAGGCGGACGTGTTGATCGACGGGAAGAACTGGGAGATCAAGGTCGCGCCGGACGGCAAAGTGATCGGGAAGAAGCTGGACGACGAGAGCCACGAGCGCGAAAAAGACGAGAAGCACTGATCGTGGCGCGGGCGTTCCTGTAACGCCCGCGCCGTCACCGTCCCCATGAGCCGGTAAGCGGCTGTCCCTGCGCCGGGCCATGGGCTAACATCGCGTGAGCCCATGCCCGGCGTGATGCCCGTCGACGACGACCATTTTCGTGACCAGTGCGGGCTGTTCGGGATCTTCGGCCATCCCGAGGCCGCCCGGCTGTCCTACCTCGGCCTTTACGCGCTGCAGCACCGCGGCCAGGAATCGGCGGGCATCGCCAGCTCGGACGGCACGAAGATCCGCGTCCACAAGTCGATGGGCCTCGTCAACGACATCTTCGACGACCAGACTCTCGACGGCCTGATCGGCGACCGCGCCATCGGCCACGTCCGCTACTCGACCGCGGGCGACACCATCGCCGCCAACGCGCAGCCGATCCTCATCGACTGCCACCGCGGGCCGATCGCGCTCGCCCACAACGGGAACATCGTCAACGCGAGCATCCTCAAGCAGGGGCTGGAGGCGGCGGGATCGATCTTCCAGTCGACGGCGGACACCGAGGTCATCCTTCATCTGTACGCGCGCAGCCACCGCGACACGCTCGAGGACGCCATCGCGGCGAGCCTCTCCAAGGTGATGGGCGCGTTCTCGCTCCTCTTCCTGACCCGGGACGCGCTCGTGGCCGCCCGCGATCCCTGGGGCTTCCGGCCCCTGGTCATCGGCAAGCTCGAGGGATCGTTCATCGTCTGCTCCGAGACCTGCGCGCTCGATCTCATCGACGCCGAGTTCGTGCGCGTGGTCGAGCCGGGCGAGCTCGTCGTCGTCGATCGCGAGGGGCTGCGCTCCTTCCGGCCCTTCCCGCCCGAGCCCGTCCGGCAATGCGTGTTCGAGCAGGTCTACTTCGCGCGGCCGGACAGCCGCGTGTTCGGGGAGAACGTGCTCACCGCTCGTCTCGCCCTCGGCCGCCAGCTCGCCCGCGAGGCCCCGGCGGACGCGGACATCGTCGTTCCCGTCCCCGACAGCGGCATCGGCGCCGCCCTCGGCTACGCGCAGGAGAGCGGCCTCTCGTACGAGTGGGGCCTCATCCGCAACCACTACGTGGGCCGCACCTTCATCGAGCCCAAGCAGTCGATCCGGTCCTTCGGCGTGCGGATCAAGCTGAACCCGGTGCGCGAGATCCTCGCCGGCAAGCGCGTGGTGCTCATCGACGACTCGATCGTGCGCGGCACCACGTCCCGCAAGATCGTGCAGATGGTGCGCGAGGCGGGCGCGCGCGAGATCCACGTCCGCATCTCGAGCCCGCCCACCACCGGCCCCTGCTACTACGGGATCGACACGCCGCTGAAGAGCGAGCTCATCGCTTCGTCGCACAGCGTGGCGGAGATCCGCGACTGGATCAGGGCGGACAGCCTCGCCTACCTGTCCAACGAGGGAATGCTGGCCGCGGTGGGCGATCCACAGGGGACGCGCCATTGCACGGCGTGCTTCTCGGGGAACTATCCGGTCGCGGTCACCCAGGCCGAGGACTGGCAGCTGAAGCTGTTCGAGAAGGTTCGCGCCTAGCCGCAGGCGCGGGCCTTGACGCGAGTCCCCGCGCGGCAGA
>JANMPI010000174.1:0-5211 GCA_031369785.1 Acidobacteriota bacterium | reverse complement strand
GCCGCCGGCCGGCCCTCTTCGATGATGTTCCCGTCGCGGTCGGTGATGCGCGTGATCAGGTACGGCTTCATGCGCAGGCCCTGGTTGCCGAACGCGCCGTAGGCCGCGGTCATCTCGGTCAGCGTCGCTTCACCCGCTCCCAGCGCGAGGGGGAGATAGGGCTGGAACTCGCCGGAGAGGCCGAGCTTGTGCGCGTACTCGATGCCGGTCTTGATGCCGATGGTCTGCAGCGTCTTGATCGCGGGGATGTTGCGGCTGTGCTCGAGGGCGCGCCGCACCGGGATCGGCCCCCAGAACTCGTAGTCGAAATTGTGGGGCGACCACGAGCCGCCCCCGATGTCGGGAAAGGTGATCGGGGCGTCCACGATGATGGTCGACGGCGTGTACCCGGCGCGCTCGATGGCGGCCGCGTAGATGAAGGGCTTGAACGCCGATCCGACCTGCCGCATGGCCTGGGTCGCGCGGTTGAACTTCGTGCGCTCGAAGTCGGAGCCGCCGACCATCGCCCGCACCGCGCCGGTCCTGACGTCGGTGGCGAGGAGCGCGCCCTGCACCTCGGTGCGCTGCTGCAGCGCCAGCTTCGCTTCCTTGCGCCCGCCTTCCTCGCTCAGGGAGAGGATCAGGAAGCGCGCGATCCGCCCGCGGGGGAGGACGTCGGAGACGCTGGCGCGACGCGTCCAGCGCAGGTCGGCGAGCTCCATGCGGGCGTGGATGTCGGCGATCTGGATGACCGCGGAGCTGCGGTCGGACTCGAGCACGACGCCTTCGGCGACGTCGCCCACCGCGACCGGGCGATCCCACTCGTCGAGCTTGATGCGCTCCGGCCAGGCGCCGTTGGTGAGGATCGACGTGTCCGGCGGAACGAAACCGCGGGACCGCCGGTCGAGCGCCTGCAGGCCGCGGTCCATGGCCCGGTTCGCCGCCCGCTGCATCGCGGGATCGAGCGTCGTGTACACGCGCAGGCCGCCCTGGTAGATCCGCTGGCTACCGTACTCGCGCTCGAGGTGCTTGCGCACCTCCTCCACGAAGTAGGGCGCGATCGACGGGGGGTCGCGGCGGATCTTCAAGTGGAGGGGCTCCGCCCTGGCCTTCTCGCCCTCGGCCTCGGAGATGTACTTCTCCTCGACCATGCGCGTGAGCACGTGGTTGCGGCGCGCGAGCGCGCGCTCGGGATGATCGAGCGGCGAGAGGCGCGAGGGGTTCTGGGGCAGGCCCGCGATGAGCGCGGCCTCGCCGAGGGTCAGGTCCTTGATCGGCTTGCTGAAAAGGAACCGGCTCGTGGCCTCGACGCCGTAGTTGCCGTGCCCGAAGTACACCTGGTTGCAGTAGAAGGCGAAGATCTCTTCCTTCGTGAAGTTCTTCTCGATCTGGAAGGCGAGGATGGCCTCCTTGATCTTCCGCTCGTAGCTTTTCTCCGGGGTCAGGAACAGCACGCGCGAGAGCTGCATGGTGAGGGTCGACGACCCCTGCGTGCGGCGTCCGGCGCGCACGTTCGCGAAAGCGGCGGCCGGGATGCGCCACAGGTTGACGCCGAGGTGCTTCCAGAACTCGGCGTCCTCGACCGCGACCACGGCGTTGCGCAGCACGGGCGGGATGTCCTTGAACCCGACGACGACGCGCCGCTCGATCGAGAACTCGCCGAGGAGGCTCCCGTCCACGTTGTACACCTGCGTGATGATGTTGGGCTCGAAATCCTCGAGGGACGAGATCTGCGGGAGGTCGGTTTCGTAGGCGAGGAGGATGCCGACCACGGCCCCGAAGACGATGGCGAGGGCGAACAGGAGGGTGAGGCCGGCGCGCTGGAGCCGCCCGAGGACCCGGGCCGGGGCGGTGGACGCCATGGCGACGACTATAACCCGGCGGCGGTGACCTGCTTAATCAAGCTGGGGCAACGTCCTAACCCCTTCGGCGGGCGGCGCCGCCGCTGCTCGACGGCTCCTTCGTCGCCGGGGCCGCCTCTCTCGCGGGCGGGGCCTTGGTGGCCGGAGGGGCGCCGCCTTCGTGACGCGGCGCGCTCTCGCGCGGTCGGGCGGAGTCACCGCGCGGTGCCGATGAGCCCCCGCCCTCGCGTTCGCCATCATCCGAGCGCTCCCGTCGCGGAGCGGCGTACTCGCGGCGCGGGGCGCTGCCGTCGTCGCCGCCGGCGCTCTCGCCGCGCGGACGCGCACCTTCGTCGGGACCGCGGAACCGTGTGCGCCCGGCCGGCGCGGCCTCGGGACGCGTCTCGCCCACGGGCGCGGCATCGGACTGGGGACGCCGCTCGCGCGCTCGCCCGGCATCGCCCGTGCCGACGACCGCGGGCCTCGCGTCCGCCGGCGCCGCCTCCGGCGTGCGCGGCCGCGCGGTCTCGGCGCGATCCGGGTCGCGGTGACCCGCGGCCTCGCCGAAGCTGCGGCCGCGATCGTAACGGTCCTCCGCGTCACGACGCCGCCGCGCCATGGGCGGCGGCACGAGCGACTGGTTGTCGGTGCGCAGCTCGGGGACCGTGTCGCCGATCGTGGGCTTGGTGCGCACGTTCCGCACCGCCCCCGACCCGCCGGTGACGGGCGACTCGACGACGCGCAAGTCCTTGGTCAGCCGTGCGCGCGGCGACGCCACGACGCGCACCTGGGCGAGCTCGGTCGGATCGATCTGCTGCACGCGGCGACGGGCGAGGTCGCGCGCGGTCATGTCGCCGTGACGCGCGTACACCCACGATCCGGCCCCCGCGCGGGGAATCGCGTGCCCGCCGCGATGGGTGCGCTCGTAGACGACGATCGGCTGGTTGCGGAAGCCGAGCGGACACCATCCGACGTACGGTCCGCCGACGGCCCAGCTCACCCACGCGGGGCCCCAGTTCCGATCGGGGACCCAGTACCACCCCGCAGCCGAGTATCCCCAGCGCCCGTAGTGGGACGGCGCCCAGCCCCAGGGCTCGTACGCGACCCAGGTCCAGCCGAACGGCGTCCACGCCCACCGGCCCTGTGCGTAGGGCTGCCAGCCCAGCGCCACGCGCGGCCGCCAGACGTAGCCGACCATCGGCTCGCGTCCCCACGACCCGTATTCGTACAGCTCGTCGTAGTACGTCGCGACCTCGGTCGGAAGATCCGATGGCCGCTCGCGGGCGTACCGCACGCCGTCCTGGCGCTGGTCCACCCACAGCGTGAAGTCGTCGGACTCCTGGCGGTCGAACGTCATCGGTCCGCGCACGACCTCGCCGTCACGCGCATAGACGCGCTCGCCCTCGCGCACGCGGGCGCCGCGGCCGCCCATCGAGGCTTCGCCTTCGAGCACGGACAGGACCGTCTCGCCGGACCGCGCGTCGATGCGATAGACGCCGCGCCCGCGCGTCGTGATCACGCCGCCGGGGGTTTCGACCTCGAAGGCAATCCCATCCGACGCCTGGTGAATGTAAACACCGCCCGACCACAGCCGCACCACGACGCGCTGGCCCGGATTGTCGAGATAGTCGAGCTTGGTGGCGCTGTCGAGGCGCAGGAACGCCCCGCGGTCGAACTCGAACTCGACCCGGCCGCGGTCGTCCGTCCAGACTCGATCGCCGGGAAGGAACGGAAGGTTGGCTTCCGCCTCCTCCGCGCTCGGCTCGGCCGCGCGCTGGACGGTCGTCCCGTCCTCCACGTATCGGACGCGGCCGTGGTGATAGTCGTCGGCGTTGCCGATGTCCGCGACCGCGAGGACCAGGACCGCTGCGAGCGAGACCCGCGTCATTTTTCTGCCCCTTTCGAGACCTGCCGCGGGAACTCGCGAGCAATTGACGTGCCGCGCGGGCTCCCGTGGCGCCGCCGTGCCTCCAGCAGCTTACAGGCGCGCAGACAAACCATGGCTGTCTCCGGGGGAGGGCAGTCTGTCCACGAATGTCAACACCGGCCGTCGGCCGGCGATCAGTCTTCGATGTCGGTGACGATCAGTGTGTTCGTGCGCTGGTCGAAGATGACCTCGCCGCGGGGCGAGAGGAACTTCTTGATCAGCGGGGCCATCTCCGAGGCCCGCGCATAGGACAGCCGGTACATCTTCGTCGAGAGCGGCCGGTCCAGACGCCGCTCCTCGTCGAGCTTGCGCTGGGCCACGTGCTCGGCGGTGAGGGTGGCGGTGGGCGCGACGCGGAAGATCCCCGACTCCTCCTCGTACCCGAGCCCGCAGGTCTTGAGCGTCAGGTCGAAGGCGGTCGAAAGCGGCACTTCCTTCAGCTTGAGGGTCAGCTTGCAGGCGATGCCGGGATGGGCGACGACCTGGAAATTGCCGAGCTCGCTCATCAGCCGGACGATGTCGAGGACGTCGGCGTCCTTGAAATCGACCGAGATGCGGGTCTCGACGGGCGGCGGCGTCGGACGCGCCGCGGGAAGGGCGAGCGCGAGAACGAGGGCGAGGGTCGTCACGGGACTGAGACGGCCGGGCCGCCAGGGCGTTTCACCAGCGCCTTTGCCTCGTGGGCGGCGAGCCCGATCGGTGTCACCCCTTCCATGCAGGTCGTGGTGGCGTCGAGCAGGAGGCGGACGGTGGACGGGATGTTCAATCGCCGCTCGCGCAGCCACGCGATGCGCTCCGCATGCTCGGGGCGCGCGGCGAGGGCGACCGGGTCGAGCGCCACCGGCGCGAAGGTGCCGTCGGCGGTCCACGACGCGGCGGCGTCGAGCACGTCGATGCGCCCCCCGCCGGTGTCCATGAAGACGAGATCGCCGGTGCGCAGCGCGCCGATCAGGCCGCCCTCCAGCGCCTCCGGTGAGGCGTGGCCGATGCACGGTCCGTAGGTCGCGCCGGAGTAGCGGCCGTCGGTGATGAGCGCGCCGACGTGCCGCAGGATCGGGTCGCGGTTCAAGTACTCCGACGGGTAGAACATCTCCGGGATGCCGTTCGCCTTCGGCCCTTCGCCCGCGATCACGACGAGGATTCGCAGCAGCTTCGTGCGCGCGGCGCGATCGAGGATGGCGTCCTCCGTTCCGTCGAGCTCGGACGCGGCGTCGCCGAAGTTCGCCCGCGCGAGCATCCGGATCTGCGCGGGGCGGAGGACGCCCGCGAGCTTGTGCAGCACGCGGCCGTGGAGCAGGTCCTGCTGCGCTTCGTGCTCGCCGAGGTAGAAGACGGTGACGTAGACGCGGCGATCGAAGAGGCCGATCGCCTCCGGGCTCATCCCCGCGCGCTTGAAGATGGCGCTGCGCGTGAAGTTGCCCGCGACCTCGATGATGCCGCTCACCGGCCGGATCGCCGTTTTGT
>JANMPI010000156.1:0-9112 GCA_031369785.1 Acidobacteriota bacterium | reverse complement strand
GCCGCCTCGAGCCAGCGGTGCAGCGGGCCGGAGAACACCTCCGCCGACGGGGGAGGACCCACGGTCCACGGCTCGCGGTACAGCCGCAGGAGCTCCGCGAAACCGCGGTCGAGACCGAAAGCGGGACCGGCGCTCGGGTTGGCCACGAAGCCCGCGGTACGGATCCCCTGCGCCGTGAGGAGCTCGGCCAGGGTCAGCAGGCCCGAGGGCAGGATTCCCTCCGCGAGCCACGCGCCGCCGCCTTCGTCCGGAGGGCGCGAGGTCCACATCGCCGCCATCGCCGCATAGGTAAAGACAGCCGGCGTGTAGTGGGACTCGAAGACGATCCCGTCCGCCGCCAACCGGTCGATCTCCGGTGTCGTCGCGCTCGGGTAGCCGTAGCAGTGCAGGTGGTGCGCCTGGGCCGCGTCGAGCACGACGAGCACGACCCCGATCCCGCCCAGGCCGCGCCGGAGCGCGGCCGCCTCGGGTGTCTCCGCGGCCGGTCCGGGTCGCAGCGTCGGGACGGAGGAGCGGCCCAGGATTCGAGGGCCGATCCAGCGCACCGCCGCGACGCATCCTGCAGGGGCCGCGGCCTCCAGCGTGATCCACGCCGGCCCGGCCGAATCCGGGCCCAGCGCCACCCTGACCTCCCGGCCCGTGCCGGGTGCGTCGGCCATGCCGGACCACGCCGTGGTGTCTCCAGCGCCGCTTTCGACGCGCACGTTCAGGGCCGGGGGGCCGCAGCTTCCCATGGCCTCGGGGTCCCGTTCGGCGGCGAAGGCCAGCTCGGCCGCGCGGGGAAGGATCAACGCATAACGAATCGAGCTCGGCGCCAGCTGAGCGAGGGCGGCGCCGGTCCCCACCCGCTCGGCCGCGACGACGGCGCGCGGCCGGCCCTGGGCGAAAGCGTCGAGGGCGGGGTCACGGACGCCTCCCGCCGTGAGCCCGTAGAGCCTCGCCACGAAAGGCCCCCGGCGGGCGTGTTCCGGCACGCCGGATACGCGAAGGCGTATGCGCGTCCGGCCCGTGGCCTTGAGCGCGCTGGGCAGGTCGACCATGAAGCGCTGCCGCCCGGGGTCGAGGTGGCGCCGGCCCACCGTCGTGCCCGCGACGGCCACCTCGAGGTCCTTACCGGCATAGCCCGGCTCGGGCGCCACGTCGACCACCAGGCGCTGGGGCCCGCTCGCGCCCAGCGGAACCAGGAGCGTGGCCGGCGAGCGGAGCAGCGACGAAAGATCGTCCGTGCCGAACCCGGCCGACCGTTCGAAGCCGCGTTCTTCGAGAAGCTCGGTGTCCAGCGTGCCCGGCCGGACGGAGATCCAGGCCGACCGCAGCTCGGCGAACGGCGCCGCGGCCACGAGGTCGTGCACCGCGACGAGCTCCGGGCGCGCGCACGACACCAACACGAAGGCCGGGACGAGCAGGGCCCGCGTCGCCATGACTTGCGTCCCCATTCGATCGCGGAGGGCGATGGCGGGTTCAACTCCCAACGCGCGCCTCGCGTTGACCACCCCGGAGGCCGATGCTAGTGTCCAGAATACGGCGTTTTCGCCGCGCCGAGGCGGAGGCATGAGCAAGGACACCCTGACCATCACCGACAACCGGACCGGCCAGAGCTACGAGGTTCCGATCGAGCAGGGGGCCATCAAGGCCATCGACCTGCGGAAGATCAAGGCCGGGGCCGACGACCTCGGGCTCATGACCTACGACCCGGGCTACACCAATACCGCGGCGTGCAAGAGCCGGATCACGTTCATCGACGGCGACAAGGGCGTCCTCAACTATCGCGGCTACCCGATCGAGCAGCTCGCGGAGAAGAGCACGTACCTGGAGACGGCGTTCCTGATCCTCGAGGGCGAGCTCCCGGGCAAAGGCCAGTACGACACGTGGGCCTACAACGTCACCCACCACACGATGGTCCACGAGAACATCCGCGAGCTCGTGAACGGGTTCCGCTACGACGCCCACCCGATGGGCATGCTGATGTCCACCGTGGCCGCGCTCTCCACCTACTACCCGGAAGCGAAGCACATCCACGACGCGGCGATCCGCCGGCGGCAGATCTTCCGGCTCATCGCCAAGATGCCGACCCTGGCCGCGCTGGCCTACCGCCATTCCGAGGGCACTCCGTTCGTGATGCCGGACAACGACCTGAGCTACGCCGGGAACTTCCTGCAGATGATGTTCCGGATGACCGAGCGCGAGTACAAGGTACACCCGGTGCTGGAGCAGGCCCTCGAGGTGCTGTTCATCCTGCACGCCGACCACGAGCAGAACTGCTCGACCGCGGCCATGCGCGCGGTCGGGTCCTCCGAGGTCGACCCCTACTCCGCCACCGCCGCCATCGCCGCCCTCTACGGCCCGCTGCACGGCGGCGCCAACGAGATGGTGCTGCGGATGCTGAAGGAGATCGGCTCCAAGGACAAGATCCACAGTTCATGAAGGAAGTGAAGAGCAGCGGCGGCGAGGTCCGCCTCATGGGCTTCGGCCACCGCGTGTACAAGAACTTCGACCCCCGGGCCAAGATCATCAAGCGCATGGCGGAGCAGGTCTTCGAGGTGACGGGCCGCAACCCGCTCCTCGACATCGCGCTCGAGCTGGAGAAGATCGCCCTCGAGGACGAGTACTTCGTCAAGCGCAAGCTGTACCCGAACGTCGACTTCTACTCGGGGCTCATCTACCAGTCGATGGGGTTCCCGGTGGACATGTTCCCCGTCCTCTTCGCGATCCCGCGCACCGCCGGCTGGCTGGCGCAGTGGGAGGAGATGCTCGAGGACAAGGACCAGAAGATCGCGCGCCCGCGCCAGATCTACCTGGGCTCGCCGAAGCGCGACTACGTGGCCCGCGACAAGCGGGCGTAGGTAGCCCGCCCGGCCGGACGGGTGTCGGGGGCTCTCCTAGCGGACGGGAACGGCGGGCGGGACGGGGGCGCCGGCCGAGGACGTCGGCTCCATCTCCCAGTTCGTGTGGGGGGCGCGGTTCAGGACGAACCACTGCCACACGATGTCGCGGTAGGTGTGCGGCTTCAGCCCGAGCCGCGCGTAGAGCGGGCGCAGCTTCATGTGCAGCTTGCGCAGGTTGTAGAACGGTACGCGCGGGAAGTAGTGGTGCTCGAGGTGATAGTTCGAGTACAGGAAGAGGAAGTCCCAGAAGCGGCTCGGCTTCATGAGGGTCGCCCACTTCAGCGGATGCGTGGGATCGATGTTGTAGTGCTGGCCGAGCCGGTTGAGCGTGAAGGCGACCGGGAAGACGACGAAGTACGGCACGAGCTGCACGCGCGCCATCCGTGAGAACCCGCCGAAGTAGTAGAGCGCGGCCATCACCGAGAGCTGGATCACCATGGTCGCGAGCCGCTCGCGCATGATCAGCTTGCGCAGCGCGGCCGGATACGACGCCGCCTCCCTCGCCGCGGCGCGGAAGTAGAGCGGCATCAGCACCGGCGTGCAGTAGAGGAGCTTGTACCAGCGCGCGTTGCGCTTGGGCGAGAGCCAGTGCCGCTTGGGGTCGTCGTTGTCGTCGCCGAGGTTGTCGTGGTGGTCGAGATGCCAGCGGGTGAACTGGCTGGCCGAGATCCCGCTCGTGACCGCGTAGGCCAGGCCGAGGACCCGCTCCCATCCGTGCCGCGTCGTGCGGAAGACGGAGTTGTGAACCACCTCGTGCAGCAGCGTGGTCATGTTGAAGAACGTGAAGCCCTGGAGGACGGCGACGGGCACCCAGATGAGAGGGTTGGTGAAGTGCCAGAGCGCCCAGCCGCCCACGGCGACGATCGCGAACTGCCGCGCCGCCACGCGCAGGTGGGCGGACGGGCGCCGGACGTGCAGCTCGCGCAGGTCGTCGTTGGAGACGGCGTCCGCGAGCTGGCCCTTGAAGGCCGCGATCTCCTTCCAGTACTTCTGCGACTTCACCCCTCGATTTTAGCAGGTGGCCCCGGATCGCACAAAAAGCCGTGGGTATACTCCATCCATGGGCAAGGGCCTCTACATCGGGAAGGAATTCGACCCCAGGGGGGGACCGCTCGGGGCGCGAGTGGAGCTGGATCCGTCGGATCTGGTCACCCACGGCCTCATCGTGGGGATGACGGGCTCCGGGAAGACCGGGATGGGCATCGCGATGATCGAGGAGCTCCTGCTCCAGGGCGTCCCCGTGCTCGCCATCGACCCCAAGGGCGACCTCGCCGACCTCCTCCTGCTCTTCCAGAACCTCGATGCGCCGTCGTTCGCTCCGTGGATCGATCCCGACGCCGCGCGCCGCGAAGGGAAGGACCTGCAGAGGGCGGCCGTCGAAGCCGCCGAGCAATGGAAGAACGGCCTGGCGGAGTGGGGCCTCGGCACGACCGAGATGGCCGAGCTCGCCCTCGCGCGCGAAGCCGTCGTCTTCACCCCCGGCTCGGAGGCCGGCATCCCGCTCAACATCCTGCAGTCCCTCGATCCGCCGACGGTTCCCTTCGCGTCCGCGGAAGAGGACCTGCGCGACGAGATCGCCGGCTTCGTGAGCGGCCTCCTCGCCCTGGTGAAGATCGACGCCGACCCGCTGCGCTCGAGCGAGTTCATCCTGCTCAGCCAGCTGATCGAAACCGCGTGGCGCGCGGGCCAGGCGATGAGCCTGGAATCGCTCATCCCCGCGGTGGCGGATCCGCCCTTCGACAAGATGGGGGCCCTGCCGCTGGAGACCGTCTACCCGCGCAAGGAACGCCAGCGCCTGATGATGGCGCTCAACAACCTCCTCGCCGCGCCGGCCTTCGCGGCCTGGCGGGTGGGGGAGCCGCTCGACGTCGATCGCCTGTTCCGCGCCGCCGACGGCCGTCCGCGGCTCTCCATCGTCTACACCGCGCACCTGTCCGACGAGGAGCGGCTGTTCGTCACCGCGCTGCTCCTGAACAAGGTGAAGACGTGGGTGCGTCAGCAGAGCGGGACCACGTCGCTCCGCGCGGTCGTGTACATCGACGAGATCTTCGGCTACTTCCCCCCCCATCCCGCGAACCCGCCGACCAAGAAGCCCCTGCTCACGCTGCTGAAGCAGGCCCGCGCGCAGGGCGTCGGCATCGTGCTCGGCACGCAGAACCCGGTCGACCTCGACTACAAGGGCCTCACCAACATCGGCCTGTGGCTGGTCGGACGGCTGCAGGCGGAGCAGGACAAGGCACGGCTGCGCGACGGCCTCATCGGCACCGGCGTGAACGCCGGCGACATCGACAAGCTCCTCGACGCCACCCGCAAGCGCGTCTTCCTCATGCACGACGTGCATCGCACGAAGCCCGTGCTCGTGCACTCGCGCTGGGCCATGTCATACCTGCGCGGTCCGCTGACCCGCGACGAGATCGCCGGGCTATCGATGGAGATCGCGTCCGCGGCGCCGGCGGGACGGCGCTCGGCGGATCGGGTGTCCACGTCCGGCGTGAGGCCGGATGCGTCCGGCGGTGTCGTGCCGCCCGGCGCGGCTCCGGCGTCCATGTCCGGCTTTCCGCAAGCGTTCCTCCCCGTGGCCGGGAAGGAGGACGCGACGCCGTTCCTGCTCGTCAAATACGCCGTCCGCTACAAGGGCGTGGGCGAGACCGTTGCCACGCGCGCCTACCCGTTGCGCTCGGCGTCGCTGGCCGAATTGCTGGAGGGCGATCCCATCGACGTCCTCGAGGAGGCGGTGCGCGAGCTGCCCCCGGGCCCGCTGCGCTACGCAGCCGTGCCGGAAGGCGTCCACGTGGCCACCAGCCGGATGATCGAGAAGGCCATCCGCGACCGGCTGCCCGACCGCCTCGCGGTGACGGTGTGGGCGGATCCGATGACCGGCGCGGCCTCGGAGCCCGGAGAGTCGGCGGCCACGTTTGCCGCGCGCGTCGGCGGCGGCGGGGCCAAGGTCACGAAGCTCCGTGAGAAGCTCGAGAAGAAGAAGCGCGACCTCGCGGCGCGCGAAGAGGAGATGGCGGGGCGGAAGACGGAGAAGTGGGCGGCCCTCGGATCGGCCGTGATCACCAACGTTTTCGGCCGTGGGCGCGGCTTGGCCGGCGCGAGCACCGTACTCACCAAGAACCGCATGGAGAACGCCGCCGAGGCGCGGGTCGCGGGCCTCCGGCAGGAGATCGCCAGCCTCGAGAAGGACATCGCGGCGCTCACCAGCGTCAACCCCGATCGCTTCGAGCCGCGGACGATCGTTCCCTCGCGCACGCAGGTGAAGGTGCTGCGCTCCGCGCTGCTCTGGGTCTACTGATGTCGGTCCTCACGCTGGTCCTAGCGGCGGCCGTCCAGGCCGTCCCGGCCTCCCCGGCGCCCGTGGCGCCCGTGGTGGCGCCGGCGCCGCCGGGACACGCAAACGCGCGGTGCAAGGATTCGCCGATCGTTCCCCGCTTCGAGGGCTGCACCATCCGCGAGTGCACCGAGCGCGATTACGACGAGGCCGAGCTGCAGGCGGGCCCGGTGGACGGCACCGGCGATTTCCCCAAGCGGCTCGTCGAGGGGCAGCTCTCGGTGGTCACGTACGTCTGCCCGACCGCGGCCACGCTGGAGGAGATCGCGCGGCGCTCGCAAGCCGCGCTGCGGCGGGCGGGATTCTCGATCGTGTACTCGGGCGACATGTACTACAACGAGCTGCCCGGGTTCACCGTCCGCAAGGGGCGGCAATGGGTGCAGGTGGTGAGCGAGCCCTTCGACGAAGGGACCGGCTACACCGTCACCTCCGTCCGCGCCGTCGCCGAGGAGCGGACGCCGCGCCCGCGCCCCGCCCGCCAGCGCCGGGGTCGCAAGACCACCGACTAGCCGGCGTTAACGGGCTACAATCGCGCGCCCGATGCCAACCGTTGTCATCCTGGGCGCCGGCGAGCACGGCGCCACGCTCGCGCGAATGCTGGCCGCCGGCGCGCTGGCGCGACGGATCGTGCTGGTGGACTCCGACGAAGGCCGCGCCCGCGGCAAGGCCCTCGACATCCAGCAGTCCGGGCCCGTCGACGGGTTCGACGCGTGCGTCGAAGGCGCTTCCGATGCGGCCGTCATCGACGACGGCGACGTGCTCGTGGCCGCGGACGCCCCCGATCTCGACGGACCGGGTGCGGGCGACCGGCTGGCCGCGCGGGCGGCGAAAATGAAGCCGCGCCTGATCATCGTGGCGGGACCACGGCCGGCGCCGCTTCTGGACGGCGTCCTCGCCGCGGGGTTCGCCGCGCACCAGATCGCGGGCAGCGCGCCGGTGGCCGTGGCGGCGGCCATCCGGCGGCGGCTGGCGGCGCGGCTCGAGGTTGAAGCGTCCGCCATCACGCTCGCGCTCCTCGGCCTTCCGCCCGACGTCATCGTGGTTCCGCATGCCTCCGCGTCGGCGGGCGGCGTTCCCATCGAGCAGCTTCTGCCGACGGCGGTGCGACAGGCCATTCAGGACGTCGCGGGCCGCACGCCGGGCCCCGTCGCCCTCGCGGCGGCCGCGGCGGCCGTGATTGCCGCGCTCCTGGCGCCGCGCGCGTCGGTGCTTTCCGTTTTCGCCCGCGGCGACGGCGCCTTCGGCCTCGGCCGCGCCACCCTCGCGCTGCCGCGCCGGCTCGGAGCCTGGCGTGTCGGGGAGGCGGTGGCGGTCGCGCTGGAGCCGTACGAGCGCGTGATCCTCGAGAACGCCGCCGAGAGCCGCTTCCACGCCGCGCCGCGGTCCGCCTTGCGCCGGCACTTCGATTGATGAAGGCGGCACTCTCCGTGGACGAGGCCTTCGCCTTCTGCGCGGCCCGCGTGCGCGCGCACTACGAGAACTTCCCGGTGGGAATGATGGTGCCCCGCGCCAAGCGCCGGTACGTGCACGCGCTCTACGCCTACGCGCGTGCCGCCGACGACTTCGCGGACGAGCCGATGTACGAGGGCATGCGCGCGGAAAAGCTCGATCAATGGGAGGCGCGGCTTCATGAGGCCTACGACGGACGCGCCGACGATCCGATCTTCATCGCGCTCGCGGAGACGGTGCGCGCGCTCGACATCCCGAAGCCGCTGCTCCTCGACCTGCTGTCCGCGTTCCGACAGGACACGGTGAAGACCCGCTACGAGACGTGGGACGAGCTGCTCGACTATTGCCGGCGCTCCGCGAACCCAATCGGCCGCCTCGTCCTGCTGATCTTCGAGTACCGGGATGTCGAGCTGGCCCGGCGCGCGGACGACATCTGCACCGCGCTCCAGCTCGCCAACCACTGGCAGGACCTCGCCATCGATCTCGAGCGGGGCCGCATCTACGTTCCCCGCGACCTGCGCGAGATCCACGGCGTCAAGGAGTGGGACCTGAACGCGGCCCGCGTCGGGCCGGAGTTCGTCGCCCTGATGCAGGACCTCATCGCGCGCACGCGCCGCCTGTTTCTCGCCGGCCGGCCGTTGTGCGACACCGTGGGCAGGGATCTCCGGTTCGAGATGCGCCTCACGTGGCTCGGGGGCTTCTCCATCCTCGACGGCCTCGAGCGCACGTCCTACGACGTCTTCCGGCGCCGTCCCCGCCACGGCCTCGGGGCCAAGGTCGGCCTGGCCTGGCGCGCGTGGCGCTGGGCGCCCGCGGCATGAAGGACACGGCGTCGGCGCGGGTCACCCGCGCCAGCGGCACCAACTTCTACTACGCCTTCCGCGTGCTGCCGGAGCTGCAGCGGCGAGCGATCTTCGCCCTCTATTCCTTCTGCCGCGTGGTCGACGATTGCGTGGACGAGCCGGGCGGCGAGGGCGAGGCCGGGCTGCGGCGGTGGATGGAGGAGGTCCAGCGCTGCTACGGGGGCCAGCCGGAGACCGAGCTCGGCCGCGACCTCGCGGAGGCGATCGCGCGGTTCCCGATCCCGCGCGCGTGCTTCGAGGACATCGTCGAGGGCTGCCGGATGGACGTGGCAATCCGCCGGTACAAGACCTTCGCCGACCTGCGCTTGTACTGCGAGCGCGTCGCGTCGGCGGTGGGGCTGGCCTCGATCGAGATCTTCGGGTACGAGAACCCGCAGACGCGCCGCTACGCCGTCGAGCTGGGGGTCGCGCTGCAGCTCACCAACATCCTGCGCGACGTCGGCGCCGACGCCGCCCGCGGCCGGCTCTACATCCCGGAGGACGAGCTCCACCACTTCCGGGTGGAGGAGGAGCAGATTTTCCGCGCCGTGGACGGCAGCCACAACGCGCAGCTCCGCCTGCTGCTCGGCTACCAGGCCGAG
>JANMPI010000139.1:0-22524 GCA_031369785.1 Acidobacteriota bacterium | reverse complement strand
GCTGGCCGCCGCGCTCAAGGACAAGGACCGAAGGGTGCGCGCTACCGCGGCGGGCGCGCTGGTCGAGCTGGGGGAGGCGGCGATGGACGCGATGCCCGCCCTCCAGGAAGCGCTCCTCGACAGCAACGGCATCACGGTGTGGAACGCGACCGCGGCCCTTCACAACCTCGGCGTGGTCACCACCGACCTCATGCCGGCCTATCGCCGCCTGCTCGAGGAAAACGATTGCGACCTGCGCATCTCGGCCGCGAACAGCATCCGCGAATACGCGCCGCCGGCCGACCTCCTGCACGTCGCCCTCGAGTGCCGCGAGACGCCGTCGCGCCCCTTCTCGGACGGCGACGACGTAGCGTCGCTCCTGCGCGCGATCGCGAAGGATCCGGCAGCCATCCCCGCGATGACCGCCGCCCTTACCCACCCCGACTGGGCCGCCCGCGAGTGGGCCGCCCGCTCCCTCGGCGAGGCGGGGCTGAAGGCGAAGGGGGCGAAGGCGGCCCTTACCGCTGCTTTGGAGGACCGCGACGAGCGGGTGCGCGCGGCGGCGGAACAGGCGCTGGCCCGGATCGCGCCTTCGAAAGCGCGGCCTTGATGAGGGCGATGACTTCGGCGTTGCCGCTCGCCTCGGCGTGGGAGAGTGCGGTGCCTCCGTCCTTCATCTCGAGGCGCGGATCGGCGCCGAGCTCGAGGAGCGTCTTGACCGACGCCACCTGTCCGACACTCGCGGCGGTGGTGAGGGCCGTGCTCCCGCCGTACTGGAGCTGCGTGATCGCGTTCACCTTCGCGCCCTTGCCCACGAGGTAGCGCAGGACCTCCTCGTTCCCGAATGTGGCGGCGGTGAAGAGCGGCGTGATCCCGTACGAATCCACCTCGTTGGGATCGGCGCCGTGCTGGATGAGGACGTCCGCGATCTCGAGGTGGGCGCCGGAGACGGCGAGCGCAAGCACGGAATTGCCGCGCGCGTCCCGCGCCTTGACGTCGGCGCCGGCGGTGACGAGCAGGGAGACGATGTCGTCGAAGCCCGCGATCACTCCGTCCATGAGCGCGGTCCTCCCGTCCGCCGTGCGGGCGTTCACCTTGGCGCCCTTGGCCAGCAGGTACTTCACGATGTCGCGCTTCCCCCGCCCCGCGGCCTTCATGAGCGGGGTGTCCGTGGCATCGGCCTGCATGAGGGAGTCCGGGTCGGCGCCGGCGTCGACCAGTGCCTTGACGGCGAGGAGGTCCCCGCGCTCGATGGCGGAGGAGATCTCCTCGCCTGGAGTGCGATCGGCGGCAACGAGGGCCCCCGCGGCCAGCACGAAGGACATTGCGATCAGGGCCCTCACTTCGCGCCGCCGGCCTTCAGGATCTCCACGATCTCCGCGTTGCCCTTCTTGATCGCCGCGGCCAGCGGCGATTCCACCGCCGTCGCGGTGGCGTTGACCTTCGCCCCCTTCGCGACCAGCAGGCGCACGAGATCCACGTGCCCGTTGTCGATGGCGATCTTCAGCGGCGTCTCGCCGAGGCGCTCCATCTCGAGGGGCGCGCCCCGGGCGATCAGCAGATCCGCCACCGCCACCTGCCCCTTGTCGGCGGCGGCAGAAAGGGCGCTGCCCCATAGGGTGTCGCGGCTCGTCAGGACCGCCTTCTTGTCGAGGAGCGCCCGCACCACGTCGACCTGACCGTTGGCGGCGGCGTTGAAGATGGCGCCCTGTCCCTTCGCGTTGCGGACGTTCACGTCCACGCCTTTCGCGAGCAGCAGGGTGACGATCGGCAACCGCCCGTTCTGGGCCGCGATGTGCAAGGGCGTCGAGCCCGACTGGTCCTGCGCCTTCGGATTCGCCCCCTTGGCGAGGAGCATCTCGACGATGGCCTCGTGCCCGCCCTGCGCCGCGCAGTGGAGGGCGGTGAAGCGGAGGTCGGCGGCCGCCTCGAGGTCCGCGCCCTTGTCGATGAGCATGCGCACGATCTCCGCGTTGCCGTTGAGCGCGGCGGCGAGGAGCGGCGTGTGCGCCTTGCCGTCCGGGATGTTGGGGTCCGCCCCCTTGTCGAGCAGGACCCGCACGACGTCGGGACGTTCGTTCACGGCGGCGAAGAAGAGGGGCGTGCGCCCCTCGTCGTCGGTCTTGTCGGGGCTCACGCCGCCGCGCAGGAGCGCCTCCACCTGTGCGGTCTTGCCGGCCGACGCGTACTGATGGATCTCGCCGCCGGCGGCGGGCACGGCGAGCGCCACCGCGAGTCCCAGGGCCCCGGACAACACACGCATCCCGCCTCCTTTGTGATGGTTCCGGGGATCCTATCCCGGCGTCGGGGGGGCTTGTAAATCCCTTGGCGAGCCGCTGCATCGCGTAAGGGACCGGCGGCGATTCCGATGCGATCTTTCCCTTGCCGGCGTTGTCCGGCGTGGAGGAGGACCGATGAGCAGCACTGCCGCCGCCGGGTTCCGCGAAGCGAGCCGCGAGCTCGGGATCACCGGATCGATCGAGAAGCGCGCGCTCCTGTGGCTCGCCGCCCGGGTGCCCGCGCGGGTCGGGTCGGACCACCTGACCGCCCTCGGGTTCGCGGCGACGCTCGGCGCCGCGCTCCTCTACGCGGCCAGCCCTTCGCGGCCGTGGCTCGTCCTGCTCGTGAACGTTGCCCTGCTCGTCAACTGGTACGGCGACAGCCTCGACGGAACGCTCGCCCGTGTGCGGCAACGGTCGCGGCCGCGGTACGGCTTCTACGTCGATCACCTCGTGGATTCCATCGGTGCGGCGGCCCTCGTCCTCGGCATCGTGTCCTCGGGTCTGATGACGCCGGGGGTCGGCGCGGCCCTCCTCGTCGCCTATCTGCTCCTCTCCATCGAGACGTACCTCGCGACCTACACACTGGCGCGCTTCAAGCTCGCGCACGGCGGCTTCGGAGGCACGGAGCTGCGCATCGCGCTCGCCCTCGTGAACGTTGCCGTCTACCTCTGGCCGGGGCCGCTGCCGCTCGGGTGGCGCCTCTTCGACGTCGCCGGAGTGGGAACGGCGATCGTGCTCGCCGTGGCCTTCACTTGGTCGGCGGTGTCGAACTCGATCCGCCTGCGCGCCGAGGAAACGCCGCCCGCAGCGTGAGGGCGGCGGTCAGCCAGAGCACGGACCGGAAGAGGGCGTAGTAGCGCAGCTCGGTGTGCATGAGCGCGGCGGTGGCGAGTGCCCCCGCCGCCGCGTTCAAGGCGACGAGCCGGAGGGCCGGGGTCCCCTTGCGCACGACCCAGCCCGAGAACGCGAAGTACGCGACGACCAGCCCCCACGCGCGCACCCGCTCCGCCGTAGTGAGCGCCCACACCGGCGGTCGCGACGGGCCGCCCATGTAGACCGCCCACTCGAATCCGAAGAGCCCGCGGTAGAGGCGAAGGACCAGGACCTCGACGCGATTGATCCCGCCCGCCACCTGGGTCAGGTACACGCTGTTCTCGGGGTTGGTGAAGATCACGCTCTCGATCCCGTACTCGCGGCGGGGGTACGAGAAGTGCGTCCGCATGAACTCGCGATCGTAGAGGCCGATTTGGCCGGTGTGCCCGAACAGGCTCAGCGCCTGCAGGGCAACGGGCGCGAGCCCGAGGCCGAAGGCCGCCGCGCAGCGGAGGCGCGCGCCGCGGGCGCTCCGGTCGAGGGCCAGCAGGGAGGCCAGCAGGATGACGGCGTACACGACATACGTGACCTTGACGAGGATGGCGAGCGCGCAGAGGGCTCCGCACAGCGCGTATCGCCGGAGGTGGTCCCGCCCCGTCCAGGAGCCGAGCGTCGTGCCCACCGCGACCAGCAACGCGCCCATGAAGGCGGCCAGCGACGGGACATCGCCGAGTCGCACGGGGAGGTGCGGGACGAGGTTCGGCAGCAGGACGGCGAAGGCCCCGCCGGCGAGAAGGGACGCGCGCCGCGGGTGCCCGGCGAGCACCGCGCCATCGTCGATGAGCGCGGCGGCGAGGCACGCCACCACGACGGCAAGGAACATCACGTTGAGCCCGAGCGTGATGTAGGCGGCGTCCACGGGATCATTCGTCGCCAGATACGGAAGCGCCATGAGGACCGCGCTGCCCACGGGGCGAATCGGGTGATAGCAGCCGTCGAAGACGGAGCCGGGCCCCGTGATCGCGTCCGCGCACGAGCGCCCGAGCTGCGCGTAGGTGTCGGCGTCGCCGAAGCTCGGGAAGGTCATCGCTCGGGGGCCAGGATCCGCGAGGCGACACCCGGGGGGCCGGGCCCGATGCGCGCGCGCGGCGCATAGGCGACCCCCGGTGACGGCGGCGGAAGCTCGGGCGGCCAGGCGTCGAGGATCGCGAGGCGGCCATCGGTGAAGAGGCGAACCACCACCACCTCTTCGAAGCGATGGAAGGTCGGAGGCGAGCGCCAGGCGTCCCGGATGACCGGCCAGGGCTCGCTCGCGATCCCACCCTCGCCGTACCGCGCGTCGTAGAGGAACTCGTGCCCCTTCCAGACGATGCCGACCACATCCGCGCCGTAGAGGTACTGGATCGCGTGGCGAAACCCGAAGTTCACGGGCCAGGAATGCGTGTCGTCGACGAGGAGCACGAGGGTATTCGGCGACAGCGAGGGCGCCTGGGCGATCATCTGCGCGAGGGCGCCGCGCTGGCGAGGCCAGTAGCTCGTTTCATCCCAACCGTCCTGCAGCGCCGCGACGCGCCCCGCGCCTACCGCGACCACCCACGCTCCCGCCGCGGCGAGAACCAGCGGCCGCGCGCGTGTGGGAAGCCACGAGGCGACGAGTGCGACGCTGGCCGCCATCATCAGCGCGACGCCGGGCGCGGACAAGAGCTGCGCGCGCGCCGGCGTGCGGACGAGCGGGCTCACCACGAGCGCGATCCAACCCAGGACGGCGAGGACGGCTCCCAGCAGCGCCACCCGCGCCACCAGGCGACGGTCGTCCGTGGCGAGGGCGCCTCGGCCGAGGGAGGCAAAGGCGGTGGCGAACACGGCGACCGCGAGCGCGACGGGGCGCCGCGCCAGCTCGGCCAGCGGGCTCTCCACGAGGGGGCCGAGGCTGAACGCGAACTGCTTCAGCAGGCTGGCCGCGAGGTGCACGGGATGCGGGTCGAAGCCGATGGCGGATTGATAGTTGTACCCGCCTCCGCGACGCCGCCCGAGGGAGAGGAGCACCGGAACGATCGACGTCACGAGCAGGAGCTCCCACGGCGCCGACCAGCGCAGGAAGCGGCGGCGCGTCGCGGAATCGCGCAGCGTGCCGGGGGCGGCGGCGAGGACGAGGAGCGGCGCGCCGGCCAGGACGGGGACCGCGCCTTCGATCGTCAGCACCGCCGCCACGGCGACGATGCCCCCGGCGGCGGCGACCAGCGGCCGCCCGCGCCGGTAGCCCTCGATGAAAAGCGCGATGGCCACGAGCGTCGCCGCGGTCACGCCCGAGTAGCGCGTCCCCACCTGGACGGAGTCGAGGCGCATGCGATCGAGCGGGGCCCAGGTCGCGGTGAAGACCGAGGCGAGGACCGCCACCGGGGCGGAGAGGCCGAGCCTGCCCAGGGCCAGCCATCCCACGATCGCGCCCGTGACCCCGAGGTAGAAGACGTGGAGGACGAGATGGCCGCGCACGTCGTGGGGCAGGATCCACTCCGCGGGCAGCGAGAACAGGAGGGCCAGCGGGCGATCCGCGTACGGAAACGAGATGAGCCCGCGGGACGCGAGCGAGAGCACCAGCCATTCGTCGTGGCTCGCGAAGTTGGTGGCCCGCACGGCGGTGAACTGCGCGGCGACGACGGCGAAAGGCGCCAGGACCGCCACGACGAGGGCCGCGGCAGGAGATACTTTGATCATGACTCGGAGGTGCGTGGATCCTGCCTTCCGGCGGGCGCGGGTGTCAAGGTCGGAGAGGCCGCGCCCCTTGATCCCAACCCTGCGCGGGCGGGGGAAAATGCCCGTTTCGTGTGGTACCGTTATCGTTTGCCGAGACGAGCTGGGGGCGGGTCGTCCGCCGTCCGTGCGAGTCGATACGCGGGAGGTGTCGAAATGCCACGTTACGCCATCTGGATGTTGACCTTGGGTGCCGCGACCGCGGGCTGCGGCGGGGGATCGCCGACCGCCGTTCCGTCTCCGGCGCCGCCGACCACGACCCTGCCCAGCCAGCCGTCTCCGTTGCCGTCTCCGTCCGCCAGCCCGATCACCGCCGCGTGCACCTTCGCGCCCGGACCCGTGGTGCGCTTCGCGCTCCAGCCGCGGGAGCTGCGGACCAATGGCGTCCAGGTCGGCATCATGGTGCGCGCCCGGCCGAACTGGGATGAGGTCGTCTGCCTCGACCGGTCGAAGTCCCATCGTCTCGACTTCAACGCCAACCAGCGCAACGCCGACGGCCGCGAGAGCTGCTATGTAGGCTCCGTGGCCTGGAGAATCGAGGATCCCAATGGGATCGTGGCCACCACCAGCTCGCGCCATCCCGACAACTTCATCTACCGCTTCAACGTCGAGCCCAACGGGAAGACGGCTTCTTTCGACGTCTCCGCCGAGCTCGACGGGCTCCGGTCGTACCCCTGGCAGTCCGGCTCCGGCTACCGCCAGGAGCCGCTGCGCGTGGTGACGATGAGCGCGGCGGAGATCGTCCGCGACTGCCTCTGCGTCTATCGCGGGAACGGCGTGTACGAAGGCGAGCGTTGCCCGAAGAAGGTCGACTGATCGGCGCCTAGCCGACCGCGACCTCATAGCCGGCGGAGGCGGGAACGCGGTCATCGGGAGTCAGGATCCCCTGGAAGTTCAGGGGATCCGACGCGGCCACGCTGAGCGGCGTCGAGCCCAACGGACGCTCGCCGCGCCGGCGCACTTCGCGCAGCAGTGTGACCGCCTCCGGCAGCGCGTACTGCTCGCCGTCGAAACCGGCCACGAAGCGCCCGCCCCGGATCTCGCCGCGGCTCTCGAGCGTGCGGCAGGCCCGCGCGACGTCGCGCCAGAAGACGGGGATGCGCTCGCGGGTGACGGTGCGGCGGAAGATCACGCCCGTTCGCCGTAGCAGCGCGCGGGCGGCGAACTCGGCCTGCGCGGGAGTCGCGGCCGCGGCGGGCACGTCGGACGCGACGAGGCTCCAGCGTCCGCTCGAGACACCCGCCGAGCGCCGCCGCCAGCCCGGGACGAGCAACCAGCGGAGGCCGCTGAAGGAATCGCAGGTGACGCGGCCCGCGGCCACCAGCGCACCGAGGCCCTCCTCGACCGACGCCAGGGGCAGGCTCGTCGCGCGCGCGATCTCCTGGACGAACACCGCGCCACGCGCCGACAGCACGTCCAGCACCTGCTGCGCGGTCGGGCCCGGCACCGGCCGCTCGGTGTACGCCGCCAGCGCCGTCCAGGCGTCGAGCTGGGCGCGGGGGACGAGTGCTATGGGCGTGCGCCGCACCGGCGACTGCGCCGAGCCCCAGAGACGCGCCCACGCCACCTCGCCCCCGAGCGTCAGCTGATCCAGCCACTCGCGCTTGTAGCCGCGGACTCGCGCGGGAAGGATGCTGCCCTCCCACGCCGCCGCCGGCGCCTCGAACCCGGCCAGGCGATGGACGACCTCGAGCACGCCCGCCGGCCCGTCCGTGCGGTGCCGCGGGTCGACGTGCTGCCAGCAGGCGAGGAAGCGGATGAACTGCGCCGCCGTCACCGGCTCGATCTCGCGGCGGAGCCGGTCGAGGGTGTAGCGGTGGATGCGCGAGAGCAGGCGGCGGTCGCACCACATCTCCTGCCCGTCGATCCGCGCCCGCATGGCCGAGCCTTCCGACTCCAGCGCGCGCACGAGCGCGTCCTCGGGTGAGCCGGGCTTGACCAGCACGGGGCCGAGCGCCTCCAGCCGCCCGCGCAGCGCCGTCTTCGGATCGCGCGGTGCTTCCACGGCGAAGTAGCGATCCCCCTCTCGCACCACACGGCGCGCGGCGACCAGGGCGTCGAGCCATGCCTGCCACGGCGCGGACTCGCCGACGGTGACGTAGCCCATCCAGAGCAGCGCTTCGTGCGTCTCCTCGGCGTCGGCGGGATGCGGCCAGGCCTCGTCCCGCACCCGGGCCACCGCGTCGGCGTCGAGCGCCCCCAGGTCGTCCGCCGTCTTCACGTCGAGGATCCGCCGCGTCATCACCGCCTGCGTGCGGCGCTCCTCCAGCGGGGCATCGTCGAGGAAGGTGTACGGCTGGCTGGACAGGATCCCGCGCGCGAAGGCGGACGGCTCGGAGGTGTCGATGCTGCGCCGCTCGATGGTGCCGTCGCGCAATCCGGACAGCACCTCGAGCATCCCGTCCACGTCCATGGCCTCGGTCAGGCAATCCTCGACGGTCTGGCGAACGATCGGATGGTCCTCGGGCACCTCGATCGGTCCGCCGGGCAGCGTCTCCGGGCAGGCGAGCGCCGCGGGAAACGCTGCCGCGAGCAAATCCTCCGCGCGCATGCGCATCAGGTTCGCCGGGACGCGCTTGCCGTTGCGGCGGCGCTCGAGGAGGAGCGCGCGCTGGGCGTTCCACCGCCACCGCGTGCCGAACATCGGCGCGGCGAGCAGCGCCTGTACCAGCACGGCGCGGGCGCTGTTGGGGTGCAGGTAGTCGAACACCTCGTCGAGCGGGAAGCTGTGCTGCGGCCCGAGGGAGAGGACGATGGCCTCCTCGTTGGCCGCCGCCTGCAGCTCGAACCCGAACCCGACGCAGAACTTCTTGCGCAGCGCGAGCCCCCACGCGCGGTTGATGCGCGACCCGAAGGGCGCGTGGACGACGAGCTGGGTGCCGCCGCTCTCGTCGAAGAAGCGCTCGAGGATGACGCATCGCTGCGTGGGCACGGCCCCGAGGGCGCGCGCGCCGGCGATCACGTACTCGGCGATCTGGATCGCACCGGCGTCGCCGAGCGCCGCGCCGCACTCGTTCTGCAGAAAGGTGACGCCCGCGGTGAGGTCGTCCATCCCTTCGGCCCGCGCCTGGGTGGCCGCGGCCGCGCACCCCTCGCGCAGGTCGGCAATGGCCGCCGAGAGCTCGCGCGTCCGCCCCGGGGCCTCGCCCAGCCAGAAAGGGATGCTCGGAGGCTGGCCCTTCGCATCGGCCACCCGCACCACGCCGGGCTCCACCCGCAGCACCCGCCACGACATGTTCCCGAGCTGGAAGATGTCGCCGCCGTTGCTCTCGATCGCCCAGTCCTCGTTCACGGTTCCCACGACCGTTCCCTCCGGCTCGAGCCGTACCTGGTAGTCGGCGGTGTCGGGGATGGCGCCGCCGGACATGAGGGCCACGAGCCGCGCGCGCTTCGTGGCCCGGAGCCGCAGGCCGACTCCGTCGCGATGGATGAGGGCCTTGCGACCGCCGTCGGAGTGGAGGCGAACGACTTCGTCGAACTCGCCCCGGGCGAGGTCACGGTACGGCCACGCGCGCTTCATCGTCTCGAAGAGCGGCTGCTCGTCCCACGTCCTCGGCACGCACTCGGCCACGATCTGCTGGGCCAGGATGTCCAGCGGGCGCGGGGGCGCCGCCGTCCGGTCGAGCAGTGAAAGGCGGACGCAGCGCAGGAGCGCGGCCGCTTCGACGAGCTCATCGGTGGTGAGGGGGAAGATCCGTCCCTTCGGCACTCGGGAGAGGGCATGTCCCGCACGGCCGACCCGCTGCAGCAGCGTCGCCACCGAGCGCGTGGCCCCGACCTGGATCACCAGGTCGATGTCGCCGATGTCGATCCCGAGCTCCAGCGACGCGGTCGCCACCAGCGCCTTCAGCGACCCCGCTGTCAGTCGCTGCTCGGCGTCGAGCCGCCGCTCGCGGGAGAGGCTGCCGTGGTGGCTCGTGACCGCCTCCTCGCCCAGCAGCTTGCTGAGCTGCGCCGAGATGCGCTCCGCCATCTTGCGGGTATTGACGAAGACGAGCGTCGTGCGGTGCCCGCGCACCAGATCGGCCAGCCGCTCGTAGATCTCCGCCCACTGCTCGTGGGAGCAGACGGTGGACAGCGCGGACGGCGGCACCTCGACCGCGAGGTCCAGCGCGCGGAAGCTGCCCGCGTCCACCAGCGCGCACTCGCGCCCGGCGCCGACGAGGAACGCGCCGACCTCCGAGAGCGGCTTCTGCGTGGCCGACAGCCCGAGCCGCTGCAGAGGCCGCCCGACCAGGGCCTCGAGACGCTCGAGGGAAAGCGCGAGATGCGCGCCGCGCTTGTCGCGCACCAGCGCGTGGATCTCGTCCACGATCACCGTGCGCGTGGTGGACAGCATCGCGCGCCCGGAGTCGGAGGTGAGCAGCAGGTACAGCGACTCCGGCGTGGTCACGAGTATGTGGGGCGGCTTCTTCGCCATCGCCGCCCGCTCCCCGGCCGGCGTGTCACCGGTGCGGACGAGCACGCGGAGCTCGGGCAGAGAAGGATCGAGGGCGCGGATCTCCACCAACGGGCCCTGCAGGTTCTTCTGGATGTCGTTGGAGAGCGCGCGCAGCGGCGAGACGTAGACGACCTGGGTCTCGGGGCGCAGGTCCGGCCCCTGCTGGAAAAGCGCGTCGATCGCGGAGAGAAACCCGGCCAGCGTCTTGCCCGAGCCGGTAGGGGCGGCGATGAGGACGTTTCGGCCGTCACGGATGAGCGGCCAGCCTTCGTCCTGGGGGGCGGTCGGCTCGCCGAGGCGGGCGCTGAACCAGGATTGGACGGCGGGATGGAACCGGGCGAGCGTACCCACGATTTCCAGATGGTACCCGACGCTAGGGGACGGGCTCCCGGGTCAGGAGCCGCATGTCACTTCGAGCGGTCGAAGTACCAGGTTGCGCCGAGGTTGTAGGCCTGGCCGTCGTGGGTGTCGGTTCCGGACATGAACCTGGTGATCCCCGCGAACACGTCCACCGGCCCGGCGGTGTACGCGAGCCCGCCCCCGAGGTGGAAATAGTTGACGCGCCCCAATCGGTCGCGCTGGGCGAAGCGCTCCGGGGTGTTCAGCTCGCCGGGGAGACCAAACGGAATGCCGGAAACGGAGCCGGCGCGCAGGCCTCCGTGCGTCCGCTGCCAGAGGCCGGACGCGCGGAGGAAGACCAGGCGGCGGATCGCGTAACCGACCTCGAGCGAGCCGTTGCTGCGGTTGACGGAGACGTCGTCCACGGCCTTTTCGACGATCGAGTACGCGTAGTTGGCCTGCAAGCTGGCCTGGGGCAGCATCCGGCCCAGGCGCAGGCCGGCGCCGAGCCCGACCTGCAGCTCGTCCAGGTTACGGCCCACCACGGCCTCGCCCTGGAAGGCATAGTCGTGGCTGGGGCGGGAGTACCGAAGCATGGGCGTCAGCGCCCAGGTCTCGTTGCCGAAGCGATAACGCGCGGCGACGGTGAGATCCTGGATCCCCGAATGCCAGCACCGGCACTCATCCACGGGCAGGCGCGAGAATGAAGGCAGCGCGCCCGTGTATCTCGCGAATACGTAGGGGAGTCCAATCGAGGCGGACAGGCGGCTGGTCACGCCGTAATCCACTTCGAGGAACGCGCTGCTGGTCACGCTCTCCCCGCGCTCCACGAGCCTGCCGTCGGTGTTGCGATGGCCCGTGTTGTCCACGTATTGCCCGGCCAGTGTGACCGCCCCCACGCCCTCGGGGAGCCCGAACGCCTGGGACGCGACGGGAGAGGGAGTGAAGGCCGCCGCGGTGACGAGCGTGGCGGTCCAAATGAGGCGGAGCGTGACGCTCACGCCGTCAGCTACCCGTGGGTCTGCGTTCGCCGGGCGTTGCGATCGCGCTGCTCGACGGCCTTGTCGATCGCCTCCAGGAGCGCCCGCTCCCTGGCCGGAGACTTCACGCACGAGCTCTTCTCGGCCATGCGCTGATCCGTGGGGCAGAAGGCCACCACCACGGGAGCTTCCGGACCGGATAGGAGCTTCTCGACCGCGGCCACCACGCTGCTCGCGGCGAGCACGACGTCGTAGCGCGCGCCCTGCAGGAAGGCGGCGAGCTGATCGGGCGTCTCGGCGATCGTGGCCCGATGTCCTTCGCGCTTCAGGACCGAGTCGAGCGACGCGTTCTTGAGCGTGGCCGGCTGGCCGGGATTCGCGTAGATGAGCACCGACGCCGCGCGCGCGTTCTTCGGCCGCTGGTAACGCGTGCCGCGGCCGGCGACCAGGAACTTGTCGCCGCAGGCCAGGAGGTCGGCTCCCGTGAAGACGGTGGCGACGGCCACGAGACCCATCAGGCGGGTGTGTCGGCTCATCGGAACCCCCAGGGGCCCCAAAGGCCCATGTCTCAGTAGGAGACGCACGCGAGTGTATCAAGGTTCCGTGGCCGGCGCATCTCCTTCTACGGTCAAGGAATGCCCACCTCGAGGACGATGGCCGTGAAGCGCGGATCGTCGCGGATGCGGTCCCAGGCGCGATCAACCTTGAGCATCACGAGGCCCATCGAACGCTCGGCCACCGCCGCCTCGAGCTGCGCGAACGCGCGGTCGCGATCGCCCACCTGGGCGTACAACCGCGCGAGGTCGAGTGGTGAGATGTACCGTTCCCGAGCCATTGCCTCGAGGTTGACCAGGCGCACCCGCGCCACCGCGAGCTCGGCCTTCTCGTAGTCCTTCTCCGTCCGCGCCCCGGCCAGGGCCCGTACGCCATCCTCTTCCTCGGACAACTCGTAGGCCTTGCGGAGGGCTTCGATGGCGCCCGAGACGTCGCCGCGCCGTTTCAGTACCTCGGCGAGGCCGAACCAGGGCCGCGAGTCGGAGGGCTCCGCCGCCGTCAGGTCCCGGTAATGGCCGATGGCCTGATCGAGCTGTCCGGCCTGGGCCGCGAAATCCGCACGCATGATCCGCGATTCGAGGTTCCCGGGATCGACGGTCAGCGCGCGCTCCACGATGGCCACGGACTGATCGGGCTGGCCGCGGGCCCAGTAGTACATGGCGATGGGGTGCCATTGCGTTCCATTCAGCAGCTGCGGCTCCGTGCGCAGCTCGCGGAACTCGCGGTCCGCACGGGCCCAATCCCAGTCGTGTAGGAACCGCCGGCTCGCCACCGCGTTTCGCACCTCGACGTTACCCGGATCGAGGGCCAGCACCTTCTGGAGCTCGGCCTGCATGAGCGTCCACGCCTCGGCGGGGGGTATGAAGCCCATACCCACTCTCCGCGCGTAGATGCTATTGACGCCCAGATGCGCGTTCACGAACTTCGGGTCTTTCGCGGCCGCCGCCTGGAAGAGCCGCAGCGCCTCCAGGTCGGCCTCCTCGGACTCGGCGACGAGAAGGTGGCGTGCCTTCAGGTAGAGCGCGTACGCCTCGGGGTCCTCGGTGCCGTGCAGGACCAGGGTCCGCTTCTCCGCCCCGGAGAGCCGCAGGCGAAGCGCCTCGGCGATGTCGGCGGCGATGCTGTCCTGCACGCGGATCAGGTCCACGAACGGCCGGTCGTACCGCTCGCCCCAGAGCCGCGCCCCGGTCGAGATGTCGACCAGCTCGGCCGAGATCTCGAGGCGCTCGCCGCGGCGTGAGACGGTGCCGGTGAGGACGGCCCCCACGCCGAGCGCGCGGCCCGCTTCCTGCGGATCGGCGGCGCCCTTGAAGCGGAAGACGGTTGCGCGCGCCATGACCTTGAGGGCAGGCACGCGGGACATCTGGTCGATGAGGCTTTCGGTGAGGCCGTCCCCCAGGTATTCCGCGTCCGCGTCGCCGCCGGTGTTCGCAAAGGGCAGGACGGCGAGGGATTGGATCGCCGTGGGCGGAGCTTTTGGCCAGAGCCGCGCGGTGCCCGTGACGAGAACGCCGAGCAGGAGGGCGATTCCCAGGACCAGGGCGGTTCGCGGGGACGGCCGGTATCGAGGCCGCACTCCTTCCGAGCGCACGCTCCCCGACCGCACGATCATTTCCGTGGGGGTTTCGAGCGAAGCCGACGATGCGGTTCCCAGCGCCTCCAGCGCGGCCGCGATCTCGCGCGTCGAGGAAAAGCGATCCTCGGGCCGCTTGGCCAGGCAGGTTGCGACGAGGGCGAGAAGCGGCAGGGGGATGCCCCCGCGCAGGGATGCGAGGGGGACCGGCTCCTCGCGGATCACCGCGGAGAGGGTCTCGACCGCGGTCCCGCGAGCGAAAGCCCGGCGACCGGCCAGCATCTCGTAGAGGACGAGGCCCAGTGAGAACTGGTCCGAACGAAAATCCGCGGCCCGGCCCGCCGCCTGCTCGGGAGACATGTAGCCGACCGTGCCCAGGATCATTCCCTCGCGCGTCTCGCCGGGCGAAGGAGCGGCGCGCGTCTCGGCGTGCGAGATGGGGCCCTCCAGCGCCTCGGCAAGGGTCTGGCGGGCCAGGCCGAAGTCGAGGATCTTGCTCCGCCCATCCGCGAGCATGACGTTCTCGGGCTTGAGGTCGCGGTGGACGACGCCCTTCGCATGCGCGGCCGCCAGCCCTTCTGCTATCTGGCGGGCCAAGGTGAGCACCTGGTGAAGGGGGAGCGGCCCCTTCGCCATGACCTGCCGGAGTGTCTGGCCCTCGACCCACTCCATCGCGATCCAGGCGACGCCCGCGCTGTCCCCGACGTCGTAGATGGTGACGATGGCGGGATGGTTCAGGACGGAGGCGGCGCGTGCCTCGGTCTCGAACCGCCGACGGAAGGACGGGTCCCCGACCACCCGCGGAGAGATGACTTTGAGGGCCACCTCGCGACCGAGGCGGGGGTCACGGCCGCGATAGACCTCGCCCATCCCGCCGACCGCGAGCAGGGCCACGATTTCGTAGGGGCCGAGGCGCTCGCCGGGCTGCAGGGGCAAAGGTCAGCAGGCCTCGACGATGTCGGCGGAGTCGATCGTCCCCGACTCGACGACGGGTTGCGGCCGGGCCGAGATCTCGACCGCCGGCCCTGCTTCGAGCAACGCGAGCAGGATGAAGAATGTCATGTCAAGCCTCGCTGTTGATACGCTGTGGTTGTGGACGATACACCGTCTCCGACGACCGCCGGGCTGAGCGAGCAGGAGATGCGGGCCAACCTGGTCCGCCTGGCCTTTGACGGTGACGAAAGCAAGCTCGCGGAGTTCTGCGAGGTCCTCCAGCGCGCGATCCCTACAGATACCGCGGCCGTGCTCCGCGGCAGCGCGATCACCGGGGTGCGGTGGAGCGACAAGGCGCCCTTCGACGCCGACGGGCCGGGCACGAGCGACCTCGACCTGACCCTGGTCGGCAACGACATCCTGTCCTGTTACAACACGATCGGCGGGTTCTACATCCCCGGCATCCATTCCAAGCCGCTGGGCGAGGACCATCCGGACATCGCGCCGCGGCTCCTGCCCCTGCGCAAGCACCTCGTGGAGATGGCGGGGCGGCCGGTCAACATCCAGGGCACGCGCGACTGGATCATGTTCGTGCGGGAGCACGTGATGAATCAGCCCTACCTCACCCTCTTCGGCGCCTTGGAAGCGCCCAAGGCCTGAGGCTGCTCAGCTACAACATCCGCTTCGGCGGGGCCGGCCGCGAGGCGGCGATCGCGGAGGTCGTGCGCTCGTGCGATCCGGACGTCGTCGTCCTGCAGGAGGCGACACGCCCGGACGTCGTGGAGCGCGTCGCGAAGGACGCCGGGATGACGGCCTGGGCCGCCCATCCCGATCACTCGGTCGGGTTCATGAGCCGCGTTCCCATCGCGCACCACGCGTGGCACCACCCCGCGTGGAGCAGGCGCTCGTTCCTCGAGCTCGTGCCCGAGGGCGATACGGTGCGCGTCTACGGAGTGCACCTGAGCGCGGTGCACTCCAACTGGACGGAGCAGCGGCGCGTGCGGGAGCTGCGCGCGCTCCTGGCCGCGATCGCCGAGCACCAGCACGGCTTCCACGTCGTGTGCGGTGACTTCAACACCCTGGCGCCCGGCGAGCAGCTGGACGTGCAGCGCCTTCCGTACCGCTTGCAGGCGGTGCTGTGGCTCACCGGCGGGCGCATCCGCTGGGAGACGATCCAGATCATGCTCGACGCGCGTTACCTGGACGCGTACCGCATGCTGCACGAGAAGGATCCCGGCTTCACCTTCCCGACCTGGGACCCCCACCTCCGGCTCGACTACGCCTTCGTCCCCAGCGGCTCGGCAACCCGGCTGAGGAGCTGCCAGGTGCTGTCCGGCGCGCCCGGGCTCACCGAGGCCTCGGATCACCTTCCACTTCTCGCGGAGCTCGACTAGCGGCTCCCGCCGCGGCGGTCGGGGCGGGCGGATTTCACTCTTCCCTCGACTTCGTTTTCCCGCCCGCGACCAGCTCGCGGAGCCGCTGGATGTCCACCGTGTTGTTCGGCGCGAACCGAAGCCGAGCCCCTGAGCGAGGGGCCTGGCGCGGTCGACCTCAGCGATCCAGGCGGACCTGCATGAGCTTCACGGGCGTCGTCCGATAGTTCTCGAGCTCGATCGTCTCGCCCATCGACGTCACGCGGCTGGCCACCACCATGCTGCCCTGGCCGCGGCCGTTGGCGTCGACGCGCATCTCGAGGACGGTGAACGGATAGTCGGCCGACCGCGGACGCTGCGACGCCTCGTAGAAGCTCAGTGGACGATCGGTCCCGATCACGATGCGGCGGCCTCCGCTGGCCAGCGGCATCTGGTACGCGAAGCGCAGGTCGTAGCCGATGCGGCCCGGGGCATGGATGCGGCCGATCGGCTTCATCTTGCGCATCGCGGCGAGGAGCGCGTCCGGCCCCTTCTCCTCGAAGATGGCCTCGAGGTTCCGGCGCTCATCCGCGCTCGACCAGCGGTTGACGGCGATCTGCACCAGGGAGGTCGTGGCTCCGTAGGTGGACCCCTCGAGGTCGACGGCATATGCGGTGAATCGCTCCTGTCCGTCGGGTGGCGCGGCGGAAGCGGCGTTGACGATGCCAAAGGCGAGGGCGGCCACGGCGATCAGTGCCTTCATAATGAGTGCTCTCCAGTGGCCCACGTGGGGCCTCTTATTGATGGTACGGAGCGCGGCTTCGAACCCCGCGTCAAGAGGTGTGTCAGCCGGTAAGGAGAGGTGCCGTGGTCATCGTCATCCTGCTGGCCGGCCCGCGCGCGGCGCGGTGACGAAGGATGAAGTCCCTCGCCTGGCTGAACGGGACCTAGCTATCGGTAGGGATCCAGGCCTTCCGCCTGCGGCTTCACCCGAAACGCCAGGCTGATGCGCTCGCCGACGGGATCCTTCGTCTTCGGGATCCCGTGCGTGTAATGGAGCTGCGTCTCGTAGCTCATCATCAACACGCTGGCCAACTCCAGATCGATGTGGAGCACCCGCTGCGGTGGCTTCTTGGCCCGGATGGTCATCCGGCGCGCGCTCCCCAGCGAGAGGAGCGCGATGGGGAAGCCGGGAACCAGCACGTCGAGGTGATCGTTGTGGGGCGCGACGCTGTCCCGGCCGTGGCGGTAGAAGTTGAGGCCCACGCTGTTGAACGGGATCTTCGTCCCCGCGATCACGCGCGCCGCCGCCTGCGCGAGGGCCGGGAGCAGGCCCTCCTCGTCGAGGGGGAAATGGGCGGTGAGGCGGGGAACGTCAACCTCGCGGTCGTACATCTGGCGCCTCTCCGCCTTCCACGCCACGGCCCCGCGCAGCTCCGCGAACCACGCCTGGGCCACGCGCGCGTCGACGAACCCGGGCGTGTACGCGATGCGGCCCCGCGCGTCGTCGGCGAGCACGGAGTCACCGGCGTCGAACAGGGCGAGCTGCGGCATGGCTATGCGTCTCCCCCGGGAGAAGTCCCGCTGACTACTTCCGCCGGGAGCGAATCTCCGAGAGCATCACCGGCGTCAGGTCGTAGTTCTCGAGCTCGATCGTCTCGCCGAGCGCGTTCACCTTGGTGGCGACGGTGAGCTTCCCTTCGCCCTTGCCGTCGGGACCGATGCGCATCTCGATGAACGTGAACGGATAGTTCACCGACCGCGGACGATTGACGCTCTCCCAGTAGCTGAGCGGCCGGTCGGTGGCGATCAGGACGCGGCGAGCGCCCGAGGCCAGCGTCGTCTGGACCGCGTACCGCAGGTCGTAGCCGATGCTGTCGGGCGTGCTGATCCGCCCCAGCGACTTCATCTTCCGCAGCTCCTTCAGGAGCGCTTCGTCACCGCTCTCACGGAAAGTGGAGACGAGGCGGCGCGTGTCCTCGGAGCTGGACCACCGGTCGACGGTGATCTTCACGTGCGAGGTCGAGGTGGCGCGGTTGGACCCGCCGATGTCGACCGCGAAGCCGGAGAAGGTCTCTCGACCCGCGGGCGTGTCCGACTGCGCGGTGACGGCGCCGGCCAGGGCGACGGCGACGAACAGTATTTTCTTCATCCTTCCAACGTACCCCCTAACGCCGGCCGCGCCACCCCGGCCCGCGCAGAATCCGTCCGGGACGAGCGGCGGTGATCAGTCCGCCGTCCACGACGAGCTCGCCGTTCACGGCTACGAACGGAACGCCCGCGCTGTACTGCCACGGGTTCTCGTACGTGGAGCGGTCGATGACGGTGTCGGGATCGAAGGCGACGAGGTCGGCGAAGAATCCCGCGCGGACCTGTCCGCGATCCGCGAGATGCATGCGCGCCGCGGGCTGCGACGTCATCTTGCGGACCGCTTCCTCGAGGGGCAGCAGCTTCTCGTCCCGCACGTAGCGGCCGAGGATCCGCGCCGCCGATCCCCATCCGCGGGGGTGGTTGCGCTCGGTTGCGAAGATGCCGTCGGTGGCGGAGGCGCCGGAGTCGGTGCACATCGAGACGAGGGGATGGCGGAGCGCGGCCCGGACGTCGTCCTCGTTCATCGTGAAGTTGATCTTCGCGCTGTTGCCCTTGTCGGCGATGACGATGTCCATGAGCGCGTCCGCGGGGTCCTTGCCCTCGGACTTCGCGATGTCGTCGAGGTTCCGCCCCTCGTACTTGGCGAGCGACGGGTCGAGGGTGTCGGCAACGAGGATGCGCGCCGGCCCGTTGGTCGTCCAGCTGGCGTCGGCCTCGAGCTCGGCGCGCACGCGCGCCCGGACGGCCGGATCCTGGAGCCGGGCGACCATCTCCTTGCTGGTGCCCGCGCGTGACCAGGCGGGCAGCGTGGCGTGCAGCGAGTTGGCGCTGGCCGTCCAGGGATAGACATTGGCGGAGACGTCGAGGCCCTGCGCGCGCGCCTCCTCGAGACGCTTCAGCACCCCGGGCATCATCCCCCATGCCTTCGGGCCCGCGGTCTTCAGGTGGTAGATCTCGGCCGGGATGTCGGCCTCGCGCGCGATGCGGAAGACCTCGTCCAGGCTCTTGTCGATGCCCTCGCCTTCGTCGCGCTGGTGGGTGATGTAGCTGCCGCCGTAGCGATGGGCGACGCGCGCCAGGGCGATGATCTCCTCCGTGCTCGCGTGGATGCTCGGGATGTACAGGAGCGAGGTCGACACGCCGAGGGCGCCGTCCTCCATCGCGGTGGCGACCGCGGCCTCCATCCGCTTCAGCTCGTCCGGCGCGGGGGCGCGATCGGCGCGGCCGAGGAAGATCTCGCGCACGCCGCCCGCGCCGACGAAGGTGCCGAGGTTGATCGCGGACCGCGTGCGCTCGAAGGCCTTGAAGTAGCCGTCGAGGGTCGTCCAGTCCGGCTTCACCCCGTAGTGGGCCCAGATCGCGCTGTCGGCCTCCACCATCGAGGCGTTCACGGGGGCGATGGAGCTGCCCTCGCCGGTGATCTCGGTGGTGATGCCCTGGGTGATCTTGCTGGCCGCGCGGTTGTCGACGAGCACGTTGTACTCGGACTGCCCGAGCATGTCGATGAATCCGGGAGCGATCACGAGCTTGCTGGCGTCGATGCGCCGGCGCGCGCGTGCCTTGCCGAGATCGCCCACCGCCGCGATGCGGTCGCCGCGCACGCCGACGTCGGCGCGAAACCATGGCGCCCCGGTCCCGTCGACCACGCGCCCGCCCGCGAAGATGAGGTCGAACGCCCGGTCCTCCGGGATCGCCGCGCTCGTCGTGAGGGCCATCGCCACAACCGCCAATGCCTCGATCATTGTCACCACCTGCGCCGATTGTGCCCCAGCATAGAATGCCGTGCCCGACCGCCATCACTCGAGGAAAGAAATGCCCACGAGGACAAACGTCAAGACCAAGGCTTCGCGGCGTGAGGCCACGGAGCACAAGGCGGTGGAGGGCGCTCGCCAGCGGGCGTCCGCCGGACATGCCGCCGCCGGCCGCCGTGCGCCGCCCAAGCCCGTGGCCGCGGCGCGGATCCTCGACGACTCCATCCGCGACGTGCAGCGGATCACCGAGGACGAGAAGCTCCTCCAGCTGCCCATAGCGCCGTCCGCCGACTTCACCCGCACCGACACCTGGCGCGTGATGCGGATCATGGGCGAGTTCATCGAGGGCTTCGACACCATGGCCTCGGTGGACAAGGCGGTGACGATCTTCGGCTCCGCGCGCGTCGGCCCGCGCGATCCGCAGTACAAGGCGGCGCAGCGTGTCGCCCATCTGCTCGCGAAGGCCGGCTTCGCGGTCATCACCGGCGGCGGCCCCGGGATCATGGAGGCGGCGAACAAGGGCGCAAAGCTCGCCGGGGGCCGCTCCATCGGCTGCAACATCGAGCTTCCCTTCGAGCAGGTGGCGAACCCGTACGTCGACACCCTCATCAACTTCCGCTATTTCCTGGTGCGGAAGACGATGTTCATCAAATACGCCGTCGCCTTCCTCATTTTCCCCGGGGGCTACGGGACGCTCGACGAGCTCTTCGAGGCCCTGGCCCTCATCCAGACCGGGAAGATCTATCAGTTTCCGGTGATCCTCTTCGGCCGCGAGTACTGGTCGGGGCTCATCGAGTGGCTGGAGTCGCGCGTGCTGCCGGAGAAGAAGATCTCGGCCGCGGACATCGATCTCCTGGTCATTACGGACGATGTCGATCACGCCGCACAGACGGTGATCGCCGCCTACGAGGCGCAGGCGAAGATGGCGAACGCGCGTGCGTCCCGCAAGCCCGATGCACGCGAGCACGCGATCCCGACCGGGAGGGCGGCGAAGCGATGACGACCGACAACGCCAGCACGCTCCTGGCCCGGATCGCGACCGCCGCGATGCTCGAGCGCGGCCTCGAGCCCGAGTACCCGCCGGAGGCGCGGCGCCAGGCCGAGGCGCTGCAATTGGCCGCCGATCCGGGTGTGCGCGACCTGACCGACCTCCCGTGGTGCTCGATCGACGACGCCACCACGCGCGACATGGACCAGCTCACGGTAGCGGAGACGCTGCCGTCGGGCGCCGTGCGCATCCTCGTCGCCATCGCCGACGTCGACGCGCTGGTGGCGAAGGGCACGCCCATCGACGATCACGCGCGGCGGAACACGACGTCCGTCTATACGCCGGCGCGCCTCTTCGCCATGCTGCCGGAGAGGCTGTCCACGGACCTGACGTCGCTCGTGGAAGGGCAGGAGCGCCTGGCCGTCGTCATCGCGTACGTCGTGGCCGCGGACGGGAGCATCGGGGAGTCCGACGTCTACCGCGCGCGCGTCGAGAGTCACGCCAAGCTCGCCTACGACGACGTGGCGGCGTGGCTGGAGAGCGGCGGGCCCGCGCCCCTGGCCATGACGCGTGTCGCGGGGATGGACGAGCAGATCCGCGTGCAGGACCGCGTGGCGCAGGCGCTGCGCGAGCGGCGGCACGAGCAGGGCGCCCTCGACCTGGAGACGCTCGAGGCGCAGACCGTGATGCAGGACGGACGCGTGGTCGATCTCTTCTCGCGCAAGACCAATCGCGCGCGTCAGCTGATCGAGGACTTCATGATCGCCGCCAACGGCGTCACCGCGCGGTTTCTCGACGCGCGCGGGCTGCCCGTGTTCCGGCGCGTGATCCGCTCCCCCGAGCGCTGGGACCGGGTGGAGGAGCTGGCCCGCGAGCACGGCGACCACCTGCCCGCCGATCCCGATGCGGGCGCGCTGGCGGAGTTCCTCGTCCGGATGCGCGCCGCCGACCCGCTGCGCTTTCCGGATCTCTCGCTCTCGGTCATCAAGCTCCTGGGGTCCGGCGAGTACGCCGTGCAGCGGCCGGGCCAGTCCGGCATCGGCCACTTCGGCCTGGCGGTGCGCGACTACGTGCATTCGACCGCGCCCAATCGGCGATTCCCCGATCTCATCACCCAGCGCCTGCTGAAGGCCACCCTCGCCGGCCGTCCGGCTCCGTATTCGCTGGAGGAGCTGGACGCCTTGGCGACGCAGTGCACGATCAAAGAAGACGCGGCGCAGAAGGTCGAGCGGCAGGTGCGCAAGTCGGCGGCCGCGCTGTTCATCTCGTCGCGCGTGGGCGAGAAGTTCGACGCCCTGGTGACCGGCGCCTCCGAGAAGGGGACCTGGGTGCGCACGATCCGTCCGCCGATCGAAGGAAAGCTGGTGCGCGGAGCGGGGAAGCGGCACGTCGGCCAGCGCCTGTCCGTGAAGCTGGTCGACACCGACGTGGAGCGCGGGTTCATCGACTTCGAGCCCGCCTGATCGATGCCGCCGCGCGTCGGCGCCCTGCTGGCCGTCCTCTTCTGGGGGATATCGTTCGTGGCCACGCGCGCCGTGGTGCAGCAGATCTCGCCGATCACGCTCATCTTCATGAGGGCGGCGCTCGGCTCGCTGCTGCTGGTCGGGATCCTCACCGCGCGGGGCCGGGTGTGGATCCCGCCGCGCTCGGCGTGGCCCCCGCTGCTGCTGATGGGATTCATCGGCGTGGCGCTGCA
>JANMPI010000131.1:0-2922 GCA_031369785.1 Acidobacteriota bacterium | reverse complement strand
GCTGAACCGCCACGCCGGCGGCGGCACCGCGGTGCGGACCATCACCTGCCTGCCCGCGCTCACCGGCGCCTGGCGGCATGCGGGCGGGGGCGTGCTGCTCTCGACGTCGCAGACATTCCCCACTGCGAGCGCGGCCCTCGAACGGCCGGACCTCGTCCCCCTGGGCACGCGATCGCTCAACATGAGCCAGATCGGCCGCATCCTGAACGACGAGACGCTGGCGCCGCCGGTGAAGGCGATCTTCGTCTACAACTCCAACCCGGTGGCGGTGGCGCCGGAGCAGGAGGATGTCCGCAAGGGCTTCGCGCGCGAGGACCTCTTCACCGTCGTCCACGACCTGTTCGCCACCGACACCGTCGACTTCGCGGACATCGTCCTGCCCGCCACCACGACCCTCGAGCACTACGACATCCACAAGGCCTACGGTCACCTGTACCTGAGCCTCAGCAAGCCGGCCATCGCACCCCTCGGCGAATCGAAGCCGAACACGGAGGTCTTCCGCCTGCTCGCCGCGCGCATGGGGCTCGATCATCCCGCGCTGCGCGAGACCGACGAGCAGATGGCGCGGCAGGCGATGAACTGGGATCACCCGAACCTGAAGGGGACCGACTTCGACCGCCTCGACCGCGAGGGCTCGGTGCGCCTCAGCGTGGGCGATCCGTTCCTCCCGTTTGCCCAAGGCGGGTTTCCGACGCCGTCCGGCAAATGCGAGCTGTACGCGGCGCGCCTCGAAGGAACAGCGAACGATCCGCTGGCCGGCTACGTCCCGCCGCGCGAGAACGTGACCAGCAACCCGGCGCTGGCGAAGCGCTATCCGCTCGCCTTCATCTCGCCGCCCGCGCATCACTTCCTGAACTCGACCTTCTCCGCGCAGCCGACCTTCGTCCGCCGCGAGAGCGAGCCGACCCTCACCATCCATCCCGCGGACGCGGCCGCGCGGGGGATCGCCGACGGCGCGCCCGTGCGCACGTTCAACGATCGCGGATCGTTCCTCGCCGCCGCCCGCGTCTCCGACGACGCGCGGCCCGGGGTCGTGGTCGGCCTCTCGATCTGGTGGTCGAAGATGTGCCCCGGCGGCCGCAACGCCAACGCCGTCACCAGCCAGGAGCTGACCGACATGGGCGGCGGCGCCACCTTCTACGACGTCCTCGTCGAAGTCGCCCCCGCCTAGGCGCATGGGCGGACTGTTCGTGGCCGGCGCGGTGATCACCGTCGTCCAGTTCCTGCGCCGCCGCGACCGCCGCGTGCTCCCGCTGGCCCTGCTCCTCGCCTTTCTGGCCGGCGCGGAGTCCCGCGAGCGATGGGAGCCGGCGCGCCAGCGCTTCCAGCTCGGCGCCCTGGCCTCCGGCCTCGGCCTGCTGGCCATGCTCTCGGTGGAGCGCGCGGCGGGGGAGGGCCGGCGGTGACGATCCCAGCCGCGCGCCTCCTGTACGCGGCGTCGGAGAGCGACGCCGACATCCGCTATCCGACGGGGTTCTCCGCCCCGGACCCGTTCCTGTTCGTCGAAGCGCGCGGGAAGCGCGTCCTGGTGATGAGCGACCTGGAGATCGATCGCGCGCGGCGGCAGGCGACGGTGGACGAGGTGTGGTCCTGGACCGAGCTCGCTTGCGCCGTGGAGGCGGGCGGCGTCGCGGCCACCCCCGCGGGCATCATCCATGCCGCGCTGCGGAAGCTCAAGGTCCGCGGCGTCTCGGTCCCGCGCAGCTTCCCGCTGGGGCTGTCGATGGAGCTCGACGAGCTCGGCGTGCGGCTCGAAATCGAGCCTGATCCGTTCTGGCCGGACCGCGAGATCAAGACGCCCGCCGAGGTGCGAGCAATCCGGGCCGCGCTGCGGGCCGCGGAGGCGGGGCTCGGCGCCGGCATCGCCGCCTTGCAGTCCTGCCGCATCGGCCGTGACGGCTGGCTCCGCCGTGACGGGAGGAAGTTCACGGCCGAGGACCTGCGCGCCGCGGTGAACACGCGCATCCTCGCCGAGGGGGCGATGCCTTCGCACACGATCTGCGCGCCCGGCGACCAGGCCGTCGATCCGCACGAGGAAGGGCACGGGCCGATCCGCGCCCACACGCCGGTGGTCATGGACATCTTTCCCCGCTCGGAGCGGACGGGGTACTACGGCGACCTCACCCGCACCGTCGTCCGCGGCCGCGCCAGCGAGGCGCTGCGGGCGGTGTACGCGCTCGTGCACGAGGGCGTGCGCCTCGGCCATCGCCGCGTGCGCCCCGGGGCCGACGGCAAGGCGATCCACGCCGAGATCCAGGCCCTGTTCGAATCGCGCGGACACCGCACCGGCGTCCAGGGCGGGCGCATGCAGGGCTTCTTCCACGGCACCGGCCACGGGCTCGGCCTGCAGATCCACGAGCCGCCGTCGATCTCGACCCGAGGCTCCATCCTGCGCCGCGGCCACGTCGTGACCGTCGAGCCGGGACTCTACTACCTCGGCCTCGGCGGAGTGAGGATCGAGGACGTCGCCCACGTCACCGCGACGGGATCCGTGAACCTGACCCGCGTGCCGAAGATCCTGGAAATCGGGCATGCACCTTGAGGGAGGACGCGCCATGAAGACCATCCCCGGCCTGCTGGCCATCGCCGCGCTCGCCGCGGCCCCCGCGATCGCACGCGCGCAGAACGTCGCGGAGCCGGTGACGCGGAAGCCCGTCGCGTCGCCGGACCGCGCGGAGCTCCTCCGGCTGCAGACGATGACGGCGCGATTCGCGCCGGTGGCGATCACCGCCGACACCGCACCGCTCCCGGCGAACGAGCGACAGGCGCTCGCGAAGATCGTCGCCGCCGCGCGCTACATGGACGCGATCTTCCTGCGGCAGACCTGGGCCGGCAGCACCTCGCTCCTCCTGGACCTGCTGGGAGACGACACGGCGCTCGGGCGCGCGCGCCTCCGCTATTTCCTGATCAACAAGGGGCCGT
>JANMPI010000129.1:0-30519 GCA_031369785.1 Acidobacteriota bacterium | reverse complement strand
GCCATCATCACGAACTTCTGCGCCCGCCGCGCCGCCATCAGGGCGGCCTCGTTCACGAGGTTGGCGAGGTCGGCGCCAGAGAATCCCGGGGTCGCGCGCGCCAGCGTGCTGATGTCCCCGTCCTCGGAGAGCGGGATCTTGCGGGTGTGCACGTTCAGGATGCCCTCGCGGCCGCGGACGTCGGGCCGCGAGACGACTACGCGGCGGTCGAAGCGGCCGGGTCGCAGCAGCGCGGGATCGAGCACGTCGGGACGGTTGGTGGCGGCGATCAGGATGACGCCGTCGTTGGACTCGAAGCCGTCCATCTCCACCAGCAGCTGGTTCAGGGTCTGCTCGCGCTCGTCGTGACCGCCGCCGAGGCCGGCCCCGCGGTGACGTCCCACGGCGTCGATCTCGTCGATGAAGATGATGCAGGGCGCGTTCTTCTTGCCCTGCTCGAACAGATCACGCACCCGCGACGCGCCGACGCCCACGAACATCTCGACGAAGTCGGAGCCGGAGATCGAGAAGAACGGGACGCTGGCCTCGCCGGCGATGGCGCGGGCGAGGAGCGTCTTCCCCGTCCCCGGAGGACCCATCAGCAGCACGCCCTTGGGGATGCGGCCGCCCAGCTTCTGGAACTTCTGCGGCTCGCGGAGGAACTCGATGATCTCCTGCAGCTCTTCCTTGGCCTCGTCGACGCCGGCCACGTCCTTGAACGTCACCTTCTTCTGCTGCGACGCGAGGAGCTTGGCCTTGGACTTGCCGAAGGAGAGCGCCTTGTTGCCGCCGCTCTGCATCTGGCGCATGAAGAACACCCAGAAGCCGATGAGCAGCAGGAAGGGCGCCCAGGAGATGAGCATGTTGGCCCAGGCCGGGGTCTGGTCGCGCTCGATGCTGACCTGTACCTTCTTGGCCAGCAGGGAGTCGATGTACTTCTCGTAGCCGGTGGGAGCGGACGTCTTGAAGGTCTCCCGGTTCGCCGCGCGCTTGCCCTTGATCTCGGAGCCCGTGATCGTGACTTCGGCGATCTTTCCCTGCTCGACTTCTTCCATGAAAGCGCTGAAGTTGAGCGGGGCCTCCTTCTTCTGGATATTGGCGAAGTGCCAGGCCAGGAAGATGACGACGAGCAGCGACATCCACAGCATGACCGTCTTGAACGTAGCGTTCACTTTGCCGCCCTCCCGGGCTTCCGTCCCATGAGTGCCTTCTCCCCCATCGCGAGCCCGGGGAGATCGTGTCCAATAGACGCCAACCTCATTGTGAGGGCAGCGCGGCGGATCTGCACGTCATCAAATGTCACGCCCGGCAGACCGTCCACCGGCTGGCCCTGCACCCAGACCACGGTGCGGCCCGACGCGATCACCGGAACGCGGTCGCGCTCGGCGGAGGGGACGCGGCGGTCGATGAGGAACCGCTTGAGGCTGATCTCGCGCCCGGCGCTGCGGACGCGGTCGCCCGGCCGCCGGGTGCGCACGGTGAGCGTGCCCGCCGGAACGCCGGGCACCTCGAGCGGGGCGTCGAGGGCAACCCTCTCCACCGTCGCGCCGACGCGGATCTCGCCGAAATGGATGGCCGCCTCGCGGCCGCCGGGCAGGGGAATGCGCCGCCCCGAGGCGCCGGCGCGGGCGGCCAGGTCGAGGACCGCGTCGACGTGATCGAGGGCCACCCCGCGCAGGCCGCCGGCCCGGCGGATCGCGCTCCGCACCGCGACCCGCGCCACCGCCCGGGGTGCTTCGGCCAGCGCGCGGCGATCGAGGACGGCGGTCCCGTCGTCGTCGCGGACCGCGATGGCGCCCGCCAGCGATGCCAGCGCGTCCGCTTCTTCCGCCAGCACCGATGCCGTGCGAGCCAGCGACTCGCGCAGCGCGGGATTGAAGCGCGCCTCGAGGTAGGGGATCAGCTCGTGGCGCACGCGATTGCGCACGAACGCGGGATCGGCGTTGGACGGATCCTCGCGCCAGGCCAGGCCCTGGGCGGCGCAGTGATCGAGAACGTCCTGACGCGAAGCGCCCAGCATCGGGCGCAGCAGGCGGCTGGCGCGCACGCGCATCGCGCCCAGGCCGGCGCTCCCCGAGCCGCGCAGCAGCCGCAGCAGCACCGTCTCCGCCTGATCGTCCCGGGTGTGCGCGAGGACGATCCAGTCCGCATCGGCCTGCGCACGGACCTTCTCCAGGAACGCGCGCCGCTCCAGCCGCGCCGCTTCCTCGATCCCGCCCCCGTCGCGATCCGCGCGCGCACGCACGTCCGCACGCCCCACGTGCAGCGGGATCCCCAGCCCGCGGCACAGACCGCGGCAGAAGACGGCATCGTCGCCGGACTCCGGACGCAGGCCGTGGTCGAGGTGAGCCGCCTCCAGCCGGAAGCCGAGCCGCGGCGCCAGGGCGTGGAGGACGTGGAGCAGGGCCGTGGAATCGGCCCCGCCGGAGAGCCCGGCCAGGAGCGTCGGACGCGCGGAATCCGGCCGCAGGAGGCGCAGCGACCGCGCGACTTCCGTGTGCAATCGGGAGAGTGGCATCTTCAGCGACCCGGTGCGAGCCCCGCGCCCCAAAGCGGGGCGCGGAGGCCGAAGTGGTGGCGGTGCAGGGACTTGAACCCCGGACACCGCGGATATGAGCCGCGTGCTCTAACCAGCTGAGCTACACCGCCAGGGTCCGGCTTCGACGCGATGAACCGGCATCACACATAGTACACCGAACGAACCGACGCTCCGACACCCTGGAGGGGTCGCGGGCGGGCGGTTATACTCGGATTCCCCATGGAATGCGTCACCTGCAAGGCCAGCGACAAGGACCAGCGCTTGGAGAAGTGCCCGATCTGCTTCAAGTGGACGTGTGAGAAGTGCGGCACGGCGCAATACGGCCGGGTCTTCTGCTCCCAGAAGTGCGCCAACACCTTCTTCTTCGGGGATGACGACGACGGCGGCGACGTGTGACCTTTCCCACCGAGCGCCCGCGGCGGCTGCGGCGCGGCGAGCGCCTGCGCTCGATGGTGCGGGAGACGCGGCTCACCCCGGACCGGCTGGTCTACCCGCTGTTCGTGGCGCCCGGAAAGGGCGTGCGCAAGGAGATCGGGTCGCTGCCCGGCTGCTTCCACCTGTCGGTGGACGAGGTCGCGCGTGAAGCGCGCGAGGTGGAATCCCTCGGCATCGCCGGCGTCATCCTGTTCGGACTGCCCGAGGCCAAGGATCCGGCCGGCACGCACGGGTACGCCGACACCGGCGTGGTCCAGCAGGCGGTCCGCGCGATTCGCGCCGCCTGCCGCGACCTCCTCGTCGTCACCGACGTCTGCCTGTGCGAGTACACGTCGCACGGCCATTGCGGGGTGACCTCTGGCGAGGAGGTGCTGAACGATCCCACCCTGGACCTTCTCGCCCGGATGGCGGTGTCGCACGCGCAGGCGGGCGCGCACGTGGTGGCGCCGTCGGACATGATGGACGGCCGCGTGGGCGCGATCCGCCGCGCGCTGGACGACGCGAAGTTCGCCGACGTCGCGATCCTGTCCTACGCCGCGAAGTACGCCTCCGCATACTACGGGCCGTTCCGCGAGGCCGCCGACTCCGCGCCCCAGTTCGGCGACCGCCGCGGCTATCAGATGGATCCCGCCAACGTCCGCGAGGCGCTGCGCGAAGTGCGCCTCGACGTCGGCGAAGGCGCGGACATGGTGATGGTGAAGCCGGCGCTCGCCTACCTCGACGTCATCCGCGCGGTGCGCGAGTCGTGCGATCTCCCCGTCGCCGCGTACAACGTCTCCGGCGAGTACGCGATGGTGAAGGCGGCGGCGCAGCGGGGCTGGATCGACGAGGAGCGGATCGTGAAGGAGACGCTCACCTCGATCGCGCGCGCGGGGGCCGACATCATCCTGACGTACCACGCGAAGGACTTCGCGCGGTGGACCGGATGACGCAGTCCGAGGTGCTGTTCGAACGGGCGCGGCGGTCGATCCCGGGCGGGGTCAACTCGCCGGTCCGCGCGTTCAAGGGCGTCGGCGGCACGCCGCTGTTCATCCGCAAGGCCGAGGGCTCGCGGATGTGGGACGCGGACGGGCGGGCCTACATCGACTACGTCGGCTCCTGGGGCCCGATGATCCTCGGTCACGCGTGGCCGCCGGTGCTGGAGGCGATCACCGAGACCGCGCGCCGCGGGACTTCGTTCGGCGCCCCCTGCGCGCTGGAGATCGAGCTCGCGGAGCGCGTGGTGCGCATGGTGCCGTCCATCGAGAAGGTGCGCTTCGTATCTTCGGGCACCGAAGCCACGATGAGCGCGCTGCGCCTCGCCCGCGGGTTCACCGGCCGGCGCAAGATCCTGAAATTCGACGGCTGCTACCACGGCCACGCGGACAGCCTGCTCGTCGCCGCGGGGTCGGGCGTGGCGACGCTCGGGATACCGGGCTCGGCGGGCGTGCCCGACGGGACGGTGGCGGACACGCTGGTGGCGCCCTACAACGATCTCTCCGCCGTCGAGCGGGTGATCGCGGAGCATGGCGCAGACCTCGCGGCGGTGATCGTCGAGCCGGTGGCCGGGAACATGGGCTGCGTGCCGCCGCGCGAAGGCTACCTGAACGGCCTGCGCGATCTCACGCGCAAGGCGGGGGCGCTGCTGATCTTCGACGAGGTGATGACCGGCTTCCGCGTCGCCTTAGGCGGCGCGCAGACGCTCTACGGCGGCAAGCCCGACATCACGTGCCTGGGCAAGATCATCGGCGGCGGCCTGCCCGTCGGCGCCTACGGCGGGCGCGCGGAAATCATGGACCACATCGCGCCGGATGGGCCCGTCTACCAGGCGGGGACACTGTCCGGCAATCCGCTGGCCATGGCCGCGGGGTGCGTGACCCTCGACGCGCTGGCCCGCCCGGGGCCGTACGAGAAGCTCGAGGCGACGTCGGCGCGACTCCACGGCGGGCTGCTGGAGGCCATCTCGGGCAGCGACGTCAAGGCGACCATCAACCGCGTGGGGTCGATGATCACCCTGTTCTTCACCCCCGGTCCGGTCACCGATTACGCGAGCGCGAAGACCTCCGAGACCGCGCTCTACGCGCGCTTCTTCCACGCGATGCTCGAGCACGGCGTGTACCTGCCCCCCGCGCAGTACGAGGCCGCGTTCGTCTCGCTCGCGCACAGCGTGAGCGACGTCGACGCGACGGTGTCGGCGGCGCGAGAAGCGTTCCGTGCGTTGCGACACTAGGGCCCTGTTCCCCGGGCGCATCCACCGCGAGAGGCCGATACGTATAGGAGGCAGGAGCGTGCCATGGGTCTAAGAGAAGCGGTGAGCCTCGGTCTTGTGATCATCGGTGTCGTGGGGTGCGGCCGGACGGCGCCTACGGCTCCCAACGCGCCGGCGCCGGTAGTCGCAACCCAGAACTACTCCCCGACAATCTCCGGCCAGGACGTCTGCATCAGCCCCTTGAATGCCGATCATGTGTTCGATCTCGCGCTGTGGGATCGGGACGGCGACGCCATCTCGTGGAGGGCGGAGAAGCGGGACGGCCAGGGCCGGCTGCTCACCGTGCGAGGCGGCCCCGTCGCATCGGGGACGACGATCACGATCGTCTACTCGCCCCCCGCGGATCGGGTGGACGAGAACTGGATTACCGTCACCGCCACCGACAGCCGGGGCGGCAGGGCGACCAAGCGGCTCTACGTCAAGAACGGCTGAGTCGGGACCGGGTAACCGTTGTAAGGCCGTCGGTTCGTTGATGGTCAACGTCGGCGGCCCGCCTCAGGTGACGCGACGGGACAACCGGCGGATAGCGAGGACGAGGTTCGCTCCCCCGAGCAGGACCGCGATGGCGAGCGCGCCCGCGGAGGCGGTGATCCAGGCGTGGCGGTCGAGGGCGAGCCCCGCCGCGAGACCAGGCACGGCCGCGGTCCACAGACCGAGCGTCACCAGCTGCAGCGGGCGTGAGAGCGCGCGGTGCGGCGAACCCGGCAAAGCACCTTCCCCGCCGTCACGAAAGGCCAGCAGCCACGCGACGAGCGGGATCAGCCGCGCGGCGACACCGGCCACCATCTGGGCGAGGAAGCCGACGAGCGCGATCACGCCATAAGCGAGCGCCCCGGCCAGGGTGGCCTCGGATGCCGGTGCGATCGCGAGCCAGACGCCGATCGCCGTGGCCAACGTCAGCCACACCATCGCCGCCAGCGCGTGGACGACGCCGGGGTCGGGCCGGGGCTGCGCGGTGGGAGGCGGGCGTCGATGGCGGAGCATGCGCAGCACCTGGACGAGGTAGAGCGCGATGCCCAGGGCGCAGGCGATTGCCGCCGCCGCCGACACGCGTGGGCCGGCCGCGGTGAGGCGCGCGGCCACGAGCATCCACACGCCGATCTCCGTGATCACCGTCGCCGCGATGGGTCCGGCGCCCAGCGGGGGCGCGGCGGGCAGCATCATGGGCAGCATCCGGTACCCGGCGCCCATCACCATCATCGCGCCCCAGCCCAGGCCGGCGAGGTGCGCGTGCGCGATCACCGCGTCGAGCTGCGACACGGGGAGGAAGCCGCGCGACTTGTTGAACCCGAGTGCTATGCCGAGGAGCGCCGCCCCGAGCATGTTGACGATGGCGCACATCACGGGCAGGCGGGCCTCGATCGGGACGGGGGCGCGGGGCAGCCGGCGGAGGACGCGGCCGGTCACGAACGCCATCGCGGCGAGGGCGAGCATTCCCGCCCACGCCACGCCGGCCAGCGTCTCCAGCCAGAAGTGCGCGGCGACTCCGCTGACCGCGATCGCCCAGGCCGCGAAGGCCGTGACGTCGCGCCAGCTCCCGGGGAGCGCGACGCGGAAGGTGAGCGGCGCGACCAGGTAGAGCGCGCCGAGGATCGACGAGCTCACCCACCCGAGGGTGACGAGGTGCACGACCGCGATCAGGCGGGGATGGTAGTAGAAGCCGCCGATCGTGGCCGGGCTCCACGCCGCGAGCGCGAACGCGGTGGCCAGACAGGCGTGGGCGAAGCCGAGATAAAGGAGCGGCGGCCAGCGCGCCGGCAGGTACGCGTCCGGTCCCGGCGGCGTGGTCAGGCGGCGCCCGGCCTCACCCGCGGCGCACCTCGGCATCCACCGCGTCCACGAAGAGGAAGAGCGCGAGCGAGGCCAGGAAGAGGACGGCGGAGACGATCGCGGCCGGGATGGCCGTCTCGTAGTGGCCGGCGAGGTACGACTCGAGCGCGGCGGTCAGGAGCCACATCTGCACCACGAGCAGGATCGCGATGAGGGCCAGCGCCCCGTCGATGGGAACGAGGCCCTGCTTCCCGGCCTTCTCGGCATCCCTCATGCGCGCGCCCGCGGCGGCCGGATGTCCACCGCGGTGGCGACGAGGTCGGCGCCGCGCCGCTCGAGGACGATCCGCGGCAGGGGGCGCGGCGGCGGTCCCTGCAGGACGGAGCCGTCCTCCACCGCGAAGTAGCCTTCGTGGCAGGGGCACTCGAGGCGCCCGGCGTCCTTCTCGTAGACGACCGCGCAGGAGAGATGCGTGCACTTCTGGCTGTAGGCGACGAACGTGTCGGCGGCGGTGCGCACCAGGATGCACGGATCCTGCGGGCCCGGATAGTTGAAGAGCGTCACCCCGCCCACCGGGGTCTCCGCCGCCCCCGCGATGGCCATCGGCTCGAACACGGGATCCCGGCGGAACACCGAGCGCAGCGCGATCCACGCGTTCCCCACCACCATGCCCAGGCTGGTGAGGACGAGGAACTTCGCGAACTGCCGCCGGTTCACGTAGCGCTCGTCGGCCTGGTGGATGGCGAACTCGTCGCGCCAGAGCGGCGTCGCGCTCGCTTGCCGTCGGAAGATCTTCACGCGCCTGCCTCCCCCGCGACAGCCGTGGGCGGGACGAGGACCCGATCCGCCCCGGCGGGGAACATGTAGTCCGCGACGTCGAGGGCGATGGCGTCCCGGTTCGCCGGCGCCATCATCCACACCTTGGTCGTGACACGCTCGCGGCCGAAGAAGAAGACGTTGGTCGGCCTCTCGTTGCGCAGCTTCGCCATGGTCTCCGGCGTGACGTAGGCGAGGGCCTGGCTCGGGCACACCGTCGCGCACATCGGCCGCTTCCCCACCGACGTCCGGTCGTAGCACATGTCGCACTTCATCATCTGCTCGGCGGCAACCATCATCTTCGGCACGCCGAACGGGCAGGCCAGCACGCAGTTGTTGCACGCGACGCACCGCGGCTTGAGCGAGGACTGCACGACGCCGTCGTCGGTCATCTTGATGGCGTCCGCGGGGCAGACCTGCGCGCAGGTGGGGTTCGCGCAGTGCATGCAGACGGTGGGCGCGGCGGCGATGGAATTCTTCCGGTCGATGAAGTCCACGTGGATCATGGGCGTGCCGCGGTGCGTGTCGCATTCCGCGCACGCGTTCTCGCAGGCCTTGCAGCCGATGCAGCGCGAGGGGTCGACGTAGAACTCGAAACCGAACATCAGCTCTCCTGTCCCGGCGCGGGCGGTGACACGGGGCCCGGATCGGGGGGCGGCCCGGCCGCCTTCTCCACGCGGCAGGCCGAGACCTTGAACTCGGGGATCTTGCTGCGCGGGTCGAGCGAGCGATGGGTCAGGCGGTTGGCGCTGCGCCCGCCCGCCCAGTGGTAGGGGATGAACACCGTGTCCGGGCGGATGGTGCGCACGACGGAGGCCCGCAGGGTGAGCGCGTCGCGGCGGGTCGTGATCGTGACCCAGTCGTCCTCGCGGATGCCGAGCGGGTCGGCCATCCGCGGGTGCAGCTCGACCTTCGGCTCCGGGTGCATGTCGACGAGCGGCCCGATGCGCCGGGTCTGGGTTCCCGACAGGTACTGTCCGACGAGGCGGCCGGTGGTGAGGAGCGTCGGATACGTCTCATCCAACGGATCGCCGCTCGCCCGCCACACCGTGGGCAGGAACCGCGCCTTCCCGTCGGGGTGGAAGAAGCGATTGCCTTCGAAGAGGCGCGGCGTCCCGGGATGGTCCTCCGTCGGGCAGGGCCAGAAGACTCCCTGCATCCGGTCGATCTTCTCGTAGCTGATGCCGTAGTAGTCGGCCGGCCCGCCTCGCGACGCCGCGCGCAGCTCGTCGAAGATCTCCCGCGACGATCCGAAGCCGAAATGCCGCGGCTCGCCGAGACGCTTGCCGAGCTCACAGAGGATCCAGGAATCGGCGCGCGCGTCCGCGGGCGGGGTCACCGCCTGCTGGATGTGGATGACCCTCCCCTCGGTGCTGCAGGTGACGCCTTCTTCCTCTTCCTGCAGGCTCCCCGCGAGGACCACGTCGGCGTGATGCGCGGTCTCGGAGAGGAAGAAGTCGATCACGGCGAAGAACTCGAGCTTCTCCAGCGCCTCCCGCGTGTAGCGCGAGTCGGGGAGCGAGACCACCGGGTTGAAGCAGAGCGAGATCAGCCCCTTGATCTCGCCGCGGTGGATGGCCTCCATGATCTCCTGCGCGGAGAGGCCGGCGGGGGGGATCTGGTCGGGCTCGATCCCCCACACTTTCGCGACGTGCGCGCGCGCAGCGGGGTCGGAGATCGAGCGCTGCCCGGGCAGCTGGTCGCACTTCTGCCCGTGCTCACGGCCGCCCTGGCCGTTGCCCTGGCCGGTGATCATGTTGCACCCCGCGCCCTCGCGGGCGATCTGGCCGGTGGCGAGGCACAGGTTGATCACGGCGAGGCAGTTCTCGACCCCCTTGACCTGGTGCTCGAGGCCGCGGGCGTGCAGCGCCATGGCGCGGTCCGCTTCCGCGAACCAGTGCGCCGCCTTTTCGATCGCCTCCGGGGGCACTCCCGTCATCTCCGCCGCCCGCGGCGGCGTCCAGGCCTTCGCGTCCTCCGCTACTTGTTCGAAGCCGGTGGTGTGGGCGGCGATGAACTCCTTGTCCTCGAGGCCGTCGCGCAGGATCACGTGCAGCATGCCGAGCAGCAGGGCCAGATCGGTGCCGGGGCGCAGCGGCAGGTAGAGGTCGGCGTTGCGCGTGATCGGCGTCATGCGCGGGTCGGCCACGATGAGCTTGCCGCCGTTGTCGCGGCACCGCCAGATGTAGTCGGTCGTGATGGGCGCGCACTCGGCGACGTTGGCGCCGATGACGAAGAGCACCTGTGCCTTCGGGATGTCGTACCAGGGGTTGGGCGAGCGGTCTACGCCGAAGGCGAGCTTGTAGGCGGTGCCCGCCGAAACCATGCACAGCCGGCCGTTGTAGTCGACGTGACGGGTGCCGACGCCGAGGCGCGCGAACTTTCCGACCAGATACGACTTCTCGGTGGTGAGCGACGCCCCGCCGTAGACCGCGACCGCGTCCTTGCCGTGGCGATCCTGGATGCCGCGGATCTCGCGGGCGACGCGATCGAGGGCCTCGTTCCAGCCCGCCTTGCGGAACCCGCCTTCCTCGCGGACGAGCGGCGAGAGCAGGCGGTCGGGATGCGAACCCTGCAGGTACCGCCGCACGCCTTTCGGGCACAGCATCCCGCGGTTGAAGGGAAAGTCCTCCCAGGGCTCGAAGCCGACCACCGCGTTGTCCCGGACCTTCAGCTGGATTCCGCACTGCTGCCCGCAGAAGCAGCAATGCGTCTTCACCAGCCGGTCGGGCGGCCGACGCGCGTTTGCGTCCCACCCTCCGGGCGGCGCGTCGTTGCGGTGCGGGCCGTAGAGCGCCTGCAGCGCTTCCGGGGCGGCGGGCGGCCTAGCCACGGGCTTCCTCCTTCAGGCGCAGCTGCGCCGACGCGACGCTCTTGCGCTTGCAGGGCGGGCAGAGAGCCTGCCAATGGCCGGCGGGCCCCGCGATCTCGTAGTCGAAGCCGAGCTCGACGAGGACCTGCCGCAGGTCGTCGACGTGCATCCGCGACGCGAACCGCTCGCCGCAGCGCACGCACGAAGCGCCCGGGCCCTCCGCCCCGGCGTCCTGGTAGAGCTTCACGCCGAGCTGCGCCGGCCGCTGGAAGATGTGGAAGAACTTGCCGAAGGGCAGATAGAGGAGCGCGGTGATCACGGTGATCGCGTGCAGGATGGAGAGGAAGCCGTAGAAGCTGCCGCGCAGCCACAGCGTCGACGCGGTCAGGGCGAGCCCCGTGACGGAGATCGCGAAGAGCAGGATCAGCGGGAAGAAATCGCTGCCGAACTGCTGCACCGCGCGCGCGCCGCGATCGAGCATCCGCCGCCACAGGGCGAGCGAGATGCCGGCGAGGACGAGCACGGCGGCGACGTCGAGCCCGTGGAAGATCAGCCACGAGAGCGGAGTGCGGATGCGGAACGAGCCCATCGGAAAGCCGAACAGGTAGGTCACGTAGGTCATCTGGTCGTCCGCGCGGGAGCCGAAGTGGACCCAGCCGAACACGAGCGGGAACGTGATCGCGACCGCGAGCAGGCAACCCCAGAACAGCAGCTGGTGCATCCACCAGCGCAGCAAGGATCGCTGGCGGATGAACTTCTGCGCCAGCAGGTGCGTCCCCGCGAGGCCGGTCAGCCGCAGCCCGCTGCGCCATGCCCCGCGCTCACGCGCGAGCTGCCACCCGCGCTTCCAGAACAACCGCGTGGGCGGCTTCTGGAGCCAGACCGCGTAGTGGTAGGAGACGCCCCAGGTCGCGAACACGACGGCATACGTGTAGAGGACGAGGGCGGCGTCGAAGTGCTGGAGGTTGCGCGAGCCGACCACGATGGCGGCGACGAGCAGCGCCGTCCACAGCGTCGCGTAGGCGCCGGCGCGCAGGCGATCCGCGGTGCGCCGCAGCGTCGCCGGGAGCTCGATCTCCGCGGCCTCGTCCCGTGGCAGGAAGAGGCGCGCGTTCAGCCGCCCCAGCGCCACCGCGGTCAGGGACAGGAGGACGAACGCCGGCCACACGATGCCGAGCCGGTCGCGGAAGACGCCGAGGAGCAGCGGGGGGAAGAATCCGCCGAGCCCGCCCATCGCGCCCACGAGCCCGGTGACGGTCCCGGTGGCGGCCGGGAAGTACTGCGGCACGAGCTTGAACACCGCGCCGTTGCCGAGGCCGAGGAGGGCCGCGCAGCCGAGCGCACCGACCGTGAAGGGAACGATCGACGGCCACGCGAGGAGAAGCGCGAACGGCGCCACGCCATGGAAGACGCCGCGCAGCACGCGCGCGCCGCCGATGCGATCCGCCAGCCATCCGCCCACCGGCCGCATCGCGGTGGCGAGGATGACGAACCCCGCGGTGCGGAAGCCGGCGTCGGCGGTGGTGAGCCCGAAGGTGTCGCGAAGGAGGACGGGGAGATAGATCGAGAACGCAACGAACCCGCCGAAGGTCAGGAAGTAGAACGCGGCCAGCGCCCACGCCAGCCGCTCGCGGGCGAGGACGCGCATGGCGGCCGCGAAGGACCCGGGCGGCGTGCGCGCGGGCGCGTCGCGGGCGAGGACGGCGAACACCACGCCCCACACCACGAGGAGGACCGCGCTCACCCGGAAGACCGCGGGCGGGCCGATCGCCGCCGCGAGCACGGGCCCCAGGAAGACCGCCGCCGAGTGGCCCGCGTTGCCGAGGCCGTACACGCCGAGCGCGCCGCCCTGCCCGGCGGGCGTCGCCCAACGGGAGACGTAGGTGACGCCGACGGCGAACGACGACCCGGCGAGGCCGAGGAAGAACGCCACCGCGAGCAGCGATCCGAAGCTCGACGCGTGGGGCACGATCGCGACCGGGATCGCGACGACGATCATGAGGGCCGCGAAAACGCGCCGGCCGCCCAGGCGGTCCGCCAGCAGGCCGAGCGGCAATCGCGCGAGGGCGCCCAGGAGAACGGGCACCGCCACGAGGAGCGCGGTCTGGGTCGCGGTGAGCGCGAAGCGCCCGCGGAACCATCCCGCGAACGCGCTGACCAGACCCCAGGCCATGAAGCAGAGGCCGAAGGACACCGTCGCGAGCGCGAGGTGCCGGCCGATCGGCGGATCCTTGGTCATTGACAGGTGTCGTCCCCGCGCCAAGCCTATCCCACCGCGCGACCCTCAGCGATCGACGGCGCCGTCCCGCAGCGACCGCTTGCGGTCTTTCTTGCGCTTCGCCTCCGCGATCGGGTCATCGGTCGGGAAATTGGCGGCGAGGATCAACGGCTGCGGGGCGACACCGGAGGCCAGACCGCCGAAGGTGAGCGCCGTCGCTGGTACCGCACGATAGGTCGCGATCTCGCGCACGTTCGGGAGCAGGGCCAGCGACTGCGCCTCACCGGGCTCGAGGACGAGCAGGAACGGATGCGACGACGCGGCCAGCGCCCACAGATCGCAGCGCTCGTCCACGACGATGCGGGCGCCGAACAGCAAGTCCCGCTGCACGCGCGCGGGATCGCGGCAAAGCGCGACCACGGCGTCACGCCGATACGCGCGCTCGCGGACGACGTCGGCGACGAGCGGGCCGCTTGGTTGCGCGGAGCGGAACGCGGGCAGGAACCATCCCGCGAGGACGAGGAACACCGCGGCGGCGCCGCCGCCGAGCGCGCCGGCCACGCGTTTCGCGGTGGGACGACGCGCGGCCAGCAGGGCGGCGACGGAGGCAGCCACGCACACGAGGACGAGCAGGACCTGCGCGGGCGCGGCGGGCAGCCAGTCCAGCGGGACGCGCCCGGTCATCCACGGCAGGGCCAGCATCCCGATCCCGAAGGCCGAGGCCGTGACCTGCGCCCACCGCCGATCGAAACGATCCCACGGTCGCGCGCAGAGGAACCGGGCGACGACCAGCGACGCCGCGGGGGCGAGCGGCAGCAGGTAGTAGTCGATCTTGCCGCGGGCGAGGCTCAGCGGGACGGCCATGAGCGCCAGCCACACGAGGATCGCGCGCTCGCCGCGCGGCAGCCGGAAGGCCGCGCGCGGGAAGAGCAGCGACCACGGCAGCCCCACGGCGAGATACGCGCCGAGGTAGTAGAACGGCGAGCGGCCCGCGTCGTACGCGTCGCCCGCGAAGCGCTCGAGGTTCTCGCGCAGGAAGAAATACTCGAGGGGCGCGCTGCCGAGCCGGCGGTAGACGAGCGCGAACCACGAGAGGCCGGACGCCGCGAACGCGACGAGGGCCAGGACGCTGCTCGCCGGGCCCAGCGGCAGCCGCCGCCTTTGCCACGACCAGGTGAGGATGCCCAGGCCGGGCAGGAGCACCCCGATCGGTCCCTTGGTCAGGAAGCCGAGGCCGAGGGCGGCGCCGAGCGCGACTCCCCTCGCGGCCGCGCCGCCGCGCCGGTCCGGCGCGATCGCGAGAGCGACGGCGAGCGTCGTCCAGAGCGCGAGCAGCATGTCGGACATCGCCACGCGCCCGAAGGTGAAGAACAGCACCGTGGACGCCAGCACCGACGCGCCCGCGACCGCGGTCGAGCGATCGTCGAAGAGCAGCCGGCCCAGCCACGCCGTCGCCCAGAGGAGAGCGAGTGCTCCGGCGACCGGGACCAGACGGGCGGCGGTGAGCGTGAAGCCAAAGGCGCGGAACGACGCCGCCATCAGCCAGTAGGTGAGCGGCGGCTTGTCGAAGAACGGCTCGCCGCGGTAGAGCGGGACGAGGTAGTCGCCGCTCTCCACCATCGCCCGCGCGGCGTCGACGAAGTAGATCTCCGCGCGCTCGAGGGGTGCGGCACCGAGGGACACCAGCAGCAGCGTGGCGGCGGCGGCACAGGTCGCGGCCAGCAGCGCTCCCGCGGACGGGGACCGCGGCGACGTCGCGCTCAGGACGCGACGGGCGCCGGCACGGCGTCGCGCTTCAGGTGCAGCTGCCCGCAGGCGGCAAGAATGTCCTGCCCGCGGGCCCGCCTCACCGAGACCATCACATCGCCTTCGGAGAGGATGCGGCCGAAGGTATCGACCGCCTCCGCGGTGGGGGCTTCGAAGGGAATCTCGGGCGCGGGATTGAGCGGGATCAAGTTGACCTTGCCCTTCGATCCGCGCAAGAGCCGCACCAGCTCGCGCGCGTGCGCCGGCGAATCGTTGACGCCGCCGAGCACGACGTACTCGAAGGTCACCAGGCCGCCGCTGGGGATGGGATAGCGGCGCGCCGCGGCAATCACGTCCTCGATCCCGTAGCGCTCCTCGATCGGCATCAGCGCGCGGCGCAGGCCCGCGTTCGGTGCGTGCAGGCTGATGGCGAGGTTGGGGCGGACCGGCTCCTGCATCAGCTTCTCGAGCGCGGGGAGGATGCCCACCGTCGACAACGTGAGCTTCCGCGGGGAAATCGCAAAGCCGTCGCGGTCCATCAGGATCCGGAGCGCGGCGACCGTCGCATCATAATTAAGGAGGGGCTCGCCCATCCCCATGATCACGATGTTCCACGGCATGGGGTCGGGGTCGTCACCACCCGCATCCGCCATCACCGCCGCCACCTGGCCGAGGATCTCCCACGTCTTCAGGTTGCGCTTGTACCCACCGATGCCGGTCAGGCAGAACGCGCACTTCAAGGGGCAGCCGGCCTGGGTGGAGATGCAGATCGTGCGTCGGCGCTCCTCCGGTATGTAGACGCTCTCGATCGTGGCGCCGTCGTCGAGGCGGAACAGGTACTTGACCGTTCCATCCATCGACACCGAGCGCTCGGCCGTGGCCGGCCATCGAAGGTCGTGCGCCGCCGCCAGCTGGCCGCGCAGCGCGCGCGGCAGGTCGGTCATCTCCTCGATGGAGCGCCCGCGCTTCTCGTACAGCCACGCGTAGACCTGGCGTGCGCGATAGGACGGCTCGCCGAGCGCGGCGAAGACGGACGCCAGCGCGTCGCGGTCGAGCCCGAAGAGATTGCCAATCCCCGTCACGGCCCGATTTTACCACCCTGCCTATAATCGTCCCGTCGGCTCTTCGGGGGGTGCGAGTGGAGATCAAGGTCGAGGGGCCGGGCGCGCCGCCGCAGTATGCGACCGAGGGCTCCGCGGGCGCGGACCTTCGCGCGCTCGCCGACGCCGTCCTCGATCCCGGTCAGCGCGCGGCGGTTCCCACCGGGGTCCGCCTCCAGATCCCGCCCGGCTACGTCGGCCTCGTCTGGCCGCGCAGCGGGCTCGCGGTGCGCCACGGGATCGACACCCTGGCGGGCGTCATCGACAGCGACTACCGCGGCGAGGTGGCGGTCGTGCTCGTCAATCACGGCACGGACACCGTGCGCATCGCGGCCGGCGATCGCATCGCGCAGATCCTCTTCCAGAAGGTCGAGCGCGCGGCGGTCGTCGCGGCGGCCGATCTCGACCCGACTGCGCGCGGGACCGGCGGCTTCGGCTCCAGCGGGCGACGCTAGCGATGGCCGCGGAGACTACGGACGTTGCCATCGTCGGGGGCGGCATGGCGGGACTGTCCGCGGCCCACGCGCTGGCCAGGCTCGGCGTCTCGCATCGGCTGGTCGAGGCGTCGGACCGGCTCGGCGGCGTGGTGCGCACCGAGCAGGTGGACGGCTTCATCCTCGAGGCGGGACCGGACGCGATCCTTGCCCAGAAGCCGGAAGGCGTCGCCCTGGCCCGCGAGCTCGGCCTCGGCGAGCGGCTCGTCCCCACCAACCCCGAGCACAAGACGGTTTTCGTCCTCCATCGCGGCCGGCTCCTGCCCCTGCCGGACGGAATGATGCTGGGCGTGCCCACGCGATTCCTGCCCATGGTCACGACGCGCCTCTTCTCCTGGCCGGCCAAGATCCGCATGGCCGCCGAAGTGCGGATGCGGCCGCGCCCGGAGGCGGGCGACGAATCGATCGCGTCCTTCCTCGGCCGCCACTTCGGGCGCGAAGCGGTCGAGCGGATCGGCGAGCCCCTCCTCGCCGGCATCCACGCCGGCGACCCCGAGCGCCTGTCGATGCTGTCCGCGTTCCCGCGCTTCGTGGACATGGAGCGGCGCCGCGGCAGCCTGATCCGCGCGATGTGGAGCGCTCCGCGGCCGAAGGCGGGAGCGCCGGCGGCGTTCGTCTCCTTTCCCGGCGGGCTGCAGGAGCTGGCGGATGCGCTGGGCGCCCGCGTCCGGCCGTCCGCGCGTTTGCAGTGGCAGGCGCGAGCGGTCCGCGCCCACAGCGCGGGATGGACGATCGACAGCGAAGCGGGCGAAGCGATCGTCGCGCGCGCGTTGGTCCTCGCCCTTCCTGCGGCCGGGGCGGGGCGGCTGCTGACCGAGGCCACTCCGGACATCGCGGCCGCGTTGAGCGCCTTCCGCTCCGTCTCCACTGCCGTCGTCTATCTCGGCTATCGCCGCGAGGACGTGGCGCACCCGCTCGACGGCTACGGGGTCGTCATCCCGCGCGGCGAGGGGCCGCGCGCATCGGCCCTAAGCTTCGTCTCCACGAAGTTTCCGGGCCGCGCGCCCGACGGTCACGTGCTGCTGCGCGTGTTCCTCGGCGGCGCGCGGGATCCCGGCGTCCTCGAGGACGATGACCAGACGCTGGTCGAGCGCGCGGTCGCGGAATGCCGCCCGTTACTGGGGCTGCGCGGCGCTCCCGTGCTGGCCCGCGTCTTTCGCTGGCCGCACGCTACGCCGCAGCTGGAGGTGGGCCACGCCGCGCGGATGGCGTGGGTGGATGCGCTGCTCGACGTCCAGGGCGGGCTCTATCTCACCGGAGCGGGGCTGCGCGGCACCGGCATCCCCGACATGGTCGCCGACGGAGCCGGACAGGCGGCACGGGCGGCGGCGTGGCTCACGGGCCGCGCCGCCACCGGAGCCGGTCAGAACCGATAGGTGAGCTTCAGCCAGCCGGTGACCGCCCGGTAGTTGCCGTCGTTCGCGTTCAGGAACAGCGCGCCCGGGACGTAGTAGACGAGGCCGGTCGTCGCGGCGTCGTCGGCCTCGTAGTCCTCGAACCATCCCCCGAGCCCGAGGCTCCAGTTGGCGGACGCGCGATAGGCGACCTCGCTGGAGAGGCTCAGGATCCGGGTGTCGTCATAACGCTCGATCGAGAACGCCACGTCGGGGGTGCCCCCGGGAGGGCTGGAGAGATCGTTGAATCCGTCCACCTTCTGGAACCGGCCGAACGTGTTCCAGCTCCACTTGTCCGGCACGAGCGCGATGTTCACTCCCCCGCCCACCGAGTCCACCTTGTCGGTGACGTCGGAGTTCCAGTTGTCGAGCGGGTTCACCGACGGCGTCGCGCCGCTCTGGCGCCCGCGCTGGTGGTTGACGTTGCGCTCGCGGGAGTAGAAGCCGTAGAGGCTCCAGCGCGCGCTGGGCGTGTAGTCGGCGTCCACGCTCAGTACGCGATAGTTCGCCTCGGTGAGGCCGAGTGGCGACTCCGTGTAGTCCTCGCGCGTCATCCCGTAGGCCATGGTCACCGCGAACTCGCCTCCCGGCGTGAGCACGAGCTGGGTGTTGATGCGGTCGTAATCGCGCTTGGCCTGGTCGTAGCGGCGGAGCTCCGGCTGGTTGACGGGCGGGCCGGGGGCCACGAAGGTCGCCTCCTCGGCTTCCTCGAAGTTGTAATGGTCGAAGTCGCGCCGCGCGTGCTCCACGCTGGCCCGCAGCGCCGCCCAGTCCAGAGCCCGCACGCGCACGGCCGCGCCCACGCCGTTGTCGCGCGTCTGCTCGGTCTCACGGAAGGTGCGGTCGGTGGTCAGATGGCGGACGAAGCCCTCGACCGTCACCCGGCTGAAATCGAAGCCGGCGGTGGCGTCGAGGCGATCGGTGGTGAAGCCGTAGGGCACGCTGATGCGCGGGATGTCCTCCCAGACGCCGTCGAAGCGAACGTAGCCGGGGAAGGTGAGGCGAGGCGTCTCGTTCGAGAGGTCGTAGCGCCGGAAGCGCGCAGAGAGAGACAGCTTGCTCACCGGACGGGATGTCACGAGGGTCGAGAACGAGGTCACGCCGATGCGCCCGTCGAGCTGCCGCGCGGGCAGCGTCGAGATATCCGCGGCGTTGAGCGGCGACGTGATCGCGGTGTTGGTGCTGTACGCAATGAACGGCGTCTCGTTCTGGCGCCAGGACCCCAGTGATGCAGTGGCCGAGATCCGCGTGGTGCGCGGCAGGCGGAAGAGCGCCATCGCCGAACCGGTCAGCGATTCATTGTCGGGAGGCAGGGCAAGACGTCCGATCACCGCTCCGTTGACCGAACCGGCCCCCGGAGCCGTGTACGCGCTGGCGTCGGTGGAGTCCGTCGAGCGGAACGGATTGTCGAAGGTGAGGGTCGTGATGCGATTGGCGAAGGAGTTGTAGTCGAACCCCGCGCGCACCGAGCCCCATGTTCCCTCGACCTGGCCGGCGGCGGAGAAGTCCTGGGTCAGGTAGTGCACCGGCTCCGGCGATTCCACGACGTTGCCGAATCCGAATGACGTCCCGGCGGCCGCGCGGTCGCCCGTGCGACGCTCCCGCAAGTAGCGAACGGTGACGGCCACCGGCCCGATGGGCGGAGCCTCGAAGGCGAGCCGCGTGCGCTCGCGCTCGAGCGCGAGGTCGACGTGGTTGGCCGCGGCGAGCGAGGGGGCGATCAGGTTGTTCAGGTACGCGTAGTTGATGGCGGTGCGGTTCTGCGCGAACTGGGTCTCGAGCGCGTTCTGCAGGGTGGCCTGCAAAGTGTCGCTCAGCCGCAGGACGCCGGGTGCAGCCTGCTCGAGCAGCGTGCGGCCGTCGTTGCCGAAGCGGTGCGGGATCTGGTTGAAGTCGCCGTCGAGGGACCACTTTCGGTGATCGACGCGGAACGCGAACTGCTGGTCGTCCTGGCGCACCGAGCGGCCGGCGGCCATGTAGCGCATGTCCCCGCGATGCCCGCGGAGGCTGAAGTACGGGATCGCGATGCCGTTGGGGACGTCGCGGTACTCGGTGAACTTCGACGAGATCGTGTCCACGTCCTTCTGGAAGAGGCCGACCTCGATCTGGCCGGAGAGACCGGGGCCTTCATCGACGGCGGCCTCGTCGGACGGGGCCGCGGTAGCGGCCGCCGCGGTGTCGTCGGCGGGGGCGTCCTGCGGCGGCGCCTCCGCGGGCGGCTTCACCTCGGGGGCCTGCGCGGGCATCTCGGGAAGCGGAGTCGTCCCCTGCGCACGGACGGGGGCAGCGATGGCGAGCATCGCAGCGGCAAAGATGATCAATCGCGAGCGGGTCATGGCTACCTCCCCAGATACGCGCCGGAAGGCGCATTGGAGCCGTGCACGTTCTGGTGACAGTTCTTGCAGGAATGCTCGACCGCGCGGTTGCTCGGCGTGACGGCGGTGCCGGCGGGCGTTACCCCCGTCGCGGTGTTGCGCAGATCGTAGAGGGTGCCGGGGTGCCGCGTGTTGAGATGGCAGCGCTGGCACAGGTAGGGTTGCTTGGCCACGAGCAGCTTGTCGTGGTTGCTGCCGTGCGGCTCGTGGCAGTTCATGCAGCTCTCGCGCACCGGCGCGTGCTCCCACAGGAAGGGGCCGCGTTTCTCGGTATGGCATTCCAGGCATTTCTCGTTGACCTGCTCGGCGTTCACCATCTTCGGGTGGATGGAGTCGTGCGGGTCATGGCAGCTCGCGCAGCCCATCTTCCCTTCCCGCACGGGGTGATGCGACGTGCGCATGCTCTTGCCGCGGATGTCCTTGTGGCAGGCAAAGCAGGTGTCGGCCTCCTGCGCCGTCTTCAGTTGCGCGCGGGCGGAGTGGAAGTCGTGCACGCTGTGACAGGACACGCAGCTGACCCCGCGGCGCTCGTGCATGCCCCCGGCGTAATGGGCCTGGCGCCCCTTGTCGTGGCACTGCAGGCACGTCGCATTGGCGGCCTTGGCGTCCTTCTTCGGGAAGGCGGGGCTCGGCCCTTCCTTGCCCTCGAGCTTGGCCGCCACGTGGGCGGCCGCGCCGGCGTGGCAGTTGGCGCAATTCCCCGCTACCGTCGCGTGGCCGGTGTGCTGCATGCCGGTGACCTGGGGGCCATGGCAGGACGCGCATTGCGCGGGGTTGATGGCGTCATGAGGCGGAGCGGCCGGCTGCTCACCCGCGCGCGCGACGGGCTCCGCCTGCTGCTCCACGGCCCGCGCGAGGGGCAGGGACAGCAGAAGAACCGCTCCGGCACCGGCGAGGAACATGGCAACGCGTCTCATGACGAGACCTCACTTTCGTTTGTCATCTCAGGCCCAGGTCCGTGAGGATCTTGGGGTTCGTCTCGTCCTGGGCCACGATGGCGTGGCACGTCGAGCAGTCCTGCGTGATCGCGATGCCGTCCGCGCGCTTGTGGTTGTCGTCGTGGCAGCGAAAGCAACCCGGCGTGTCGGTGTGGCCGAGGTTGTTCGGGTACGTTCCCCATCCGACCTTCATGGCCGGGAACACGTTCGCGAGGTAGATCGCCTTCAGCTGCTCCGCCGCGGCGTCCACCTTCGGCCGGCTCGCCCTGTACGTCTCGGGATGCTCCCGCTCGTAGAAAGTGGCGAGCCCGGCCGCGATCTGCCGGCCCGCCGTCTCCCGATCCGGATATTCGGTGCGCAGGAGCGCGATCCCTTCCTTCTTGATGAACGGGAGCTCGGCGCTGATCCGCCCCTGCTCCAGCGCGCGGTCGAGGGCGCGCTCCGGGAGCTCGAACGTATGCGCGGGACGGTTGTGGCAGTCCGTGCAGTCCATCGTCCGGCGCTCGCCACGGGCCAGCTCGTCCGGCGTGGTCTTGATCTCCGTCGACACATAGGAGACCTTCTTTCCGGCCGCGTCCACGGCTTCGACCACGGGAATGACCTGCCGCTTGGCGTCGGTGGCGACGAAGGTGATCGGGCGCGCGGGGTCGAGGTGTACGCCGTGGATGCCGGTTCGGGTTCCTCCCACCGGGCCCCCGATCTTCATGGCCAGGACGGTCGTGGTCGGGGCGGTCACCGCCTCGTCCCCGTAGGTCGTGCGCACCACGACCTTGTCGCCGAGCAGCTTCTGCGCCCAGTGACACTGCGCGCAGGTCGCGCTGGCCTCGCGCATGTGCGCGACGGGGGCCGGGACGGGCCGCGAGTAGTTGCCCCGCGCGAGCCTGTACAGCTGGCGGGTGCCCGAGATCTTGCTCTTGACGAACCACGTGGCGCCCTCGCCCACGTGGCAGTGGACGCACGCGACCCCGGCATGCGGGCTGGCCTGGAACGCGGTCCACTCCGGCTCCATCACGTGACAGGAGGTGCCGCAGAACGACTTCGACTCCATGTGCTCGATGCCGCGGTACGACGCGGTGCCCATGATGGCGACGTTCAGCACCGTCGCGACGGCCACCAGCACGACGGCGTTGCGCACGAGCGGCGAAGCGAGATCGACGCGCGGCCACTTCGGCGGCAGCGCGCCGTCGCGGCGGAGCTGACGGCGCCGCCACCAGGCGCCGATCGGCATCATCAATAGCCCGAGCACGAACACCGCCGGAAGCGCGAACAGGAGGATGAGGCCGGCGTAGGGATTGGTCGGCGTTTCGCGGACGGATTCGCGTAGCCAGAAGCCGATGAGCGTGATCGCGGCGCTGGTGGTGAGCACCGCGCCGATCAGGGTGACGACGTTGTGACCGAGGAAGACGGCAGGCCGGAGCCACGATTGGAGGCCCGACGACCATCTCGCGGCAGTTGCCAATCAGCTCACCAGGACGGAGCAGGGCGCATTGCGGATGACGCGCTGCGCGTGGGTACCGATGACGGCGTCGCGCAGGCTGTCGCGGCCGCGGGTGGAGAGGACGAAGAGGTCGGCGTCGATCGCGTCCCGCTTCGCCAGGATGGCCGCGCTCGGCTCGCCGACTTCGACGGCCAGGAGCGGCGATCGTACCCGCAGCTCCGTGGGGATGAAACGCCGCAGCGCCGCGAGGGCGCCCGCCACGGCGTTCGGCTCCGCCACGGCGTGCAGCACGGCGACGGCGGCGCCGAACAGGGCGGACAGCCGCGCCGCGAGGCGGAGCGACCGCCGCGAAGCCGGTGAGAAGTCGGTGGCGACGAGGATGCGTTCATAGGCATGGGCCTCGCCGCGCGCACACAGGACCGGCACTCCGCCCTCGAGGTAGTCGACGGTGGCTTCGGTCAGGCTGAACCCGAGCGCGCGAGACACCGTGCCGCGGACATGGGGCGCCATGACGGCGACGTCGGCCCCGAGGCGCCGGATTCCGGCCGCGATCGTCGCCGCCGTCGCTGGACCACGGTCGACGAGGACGGTTCGGCGGCCGGGGACGATGCCCGTTGAACGTGACTCGCGCTCCAGTGTGGCGCGCGCCAGTCGCTCCGCCGCCGTAGTCATGGAATTCACCTGAAAATTTCGCTCAGCAGCGAACCCTATCCCGGCATCGAGCACGTGGTATATCGTAAGGCGTGCCCCCGTAGCGCGCGCGAGCATGGCCGCGTGCGCCTCCGCCACCGCTCCTTCCGGAGACAGCGCGGCCAGGCAAGCGACATGGCGGAAGACGGCGGGCAACTGCGCGGCCGCCGCGTGCGCCGCATCCGCGTCGAGGAGCGGCATCGCGGCCATCAGAGACCCATGGTCACGATGTTGAAGTTGAGCGTCACCGTCACGATGAACGGGACGGGAACGCCGTTCAGGAGCAGCGGCTGATAGCGCCACTGCTTCACCGCGTCCACCGCCGACTGGTCGAACAGCGGCTGGCCGCGCAGCACCTTCACTTCCCTCACCCGGCCATCCGCGCCTACCGTCGCTTCGAGAATGAGGGTCGCCATCGTCCGCGCCGCGCGCGCGATCTCGGGATAAGCGGGGGCGACGCGGTTCAAGAGCTTCGGCGCCTGCACCATTCCACCGACGCGCACCGGCTTCACCTCCGCGAGAGGCACGTCGGTCGGCAGCCCGCCCACGACGCCACCGACCACGCCACCGGGGACACCGCCTTCGACGCCGCCGGGAACGCCACCCTCGACGCCGAGATCGATCGACTCCTCGGGTCGGATGCTGTCCGGCACGTCGATCGGCGCCACGAAGGCCGCCTCCGCGGTCGGTTGGGGCGCCGTGGGCGCCGGCTTCAGCGCGCGGGCGCCGGCGGCCGGGGGCGGAGGAGGTGGCGGCGGGAGAGCCACATCAGGGGGCGGCACGAAGAACGCGCGCACGGCGTCGCTGGTGGCCGGCAGCACCTGGTCACCGAAGACGAGGGGCAGGATGACGATGGCGGCGACAACCATCAGATGAACGGCAATGGAAAACGCCGCGGGTGACAGCCGCCGCGACACCCGAGTCTCCCGCGGCCCGCTGAACACGAGGGAATCGAGCGCGAATTGTGCGTTCACGCGGGCCATCGCCGCGCGTGGGGTGGCGAAGGGCATGGGTGGCGCTGCATGTGCCATTTGGATGTCTCCTGCTGGCCATTACTCAATCCGCATGCCACTGGGCGTCGGACTCCTTCCTGCGGACTGGCGCGGGGTTGCGGCGGGAGGCGGCGTCAGCGGGGAGAAGGATTTGCGTGCGGCCCGAGCGCCGGCCGCGTTTCTTGCGTGAGGCGCGGCAGGCACCACACGCGCCGGTCGCCCAAGGGGGCGGCCGTGCGCATGGCTAGGAAGCCGGTGCGACCAATCGGCGGACGACGAGGACCGGACATGGCGCCTCCCGGACGATGGCGAGGACGGCCGACCGCGGAAGGACGCGGCGGATCCGCCCCGGGCGCGAGGCGCCGAGGACGACGAGATCGGCGCCGCAGCGGCGCGCGAGCCCGAGGATCGATCGAGGGGCAACGCCGCGCGCGGGAACGAGGGTGGCGCCCGCCTTGGCGGCGATCGCCGATGCGTAGGCCAGCGCCGCGCCCACGTCCGAAGACCGCTCATTCGCCCACAGCACCGTCCGCGGCCATTCGGCTTCCGCGGCGAAGAAGGGAGGCACGGCCAGCACGGGGCAGGTCGCCCTTCGCAGGACCGTCTCCGCCACGGATCCGACCAGCGCGCGGTCGATCGCGCGGCGGCCGTGCGTGCCGATGACGATGAGCCCCGCATCCATCGCGCCGCACAGCGCGAGGATCTCGGCCGCGGGTTCTCCCTCCCGCTGCTCGGCGCGGGCAACGACCGCGTCCGCGCGCGCCGGTTCCAGAGCCCCGTCCAGCGCGCGCTTGAGGTCGTCGTGCAGCCGTGCGCGCAGGAGGATGGGGTTGGGAAGCGCTCGGAAGCCGCCGGATGCCGGGAGCGGGCTGGGAATCACGTGCAGCGCGACGATCTCGGCGCCGAAGCGGCCGGCGAGGATCGCCCCGGCGCGAATGGAGGCCGCCGTCGCGGTCGAGAAATCGCACGGCAGCAGGATGGGTCCAAGGGCGAGGGCTTCCGCGCCGGTGTGCGTGGCGGCGGCGAGGGCCGCCGTCAAGGCCCGCCGCGCACGGTGACGACGGAACAGCGGGCGCCGCGGATCACCTCGTCGGGGATCGAGCCGGGCAGGGTCCCGGGAGCCAGGCGATGGCCGCCGAGGACCAGCATGCCGGCCGATCGTGCCGCGGAGAGGCGCAGGATCTCACGCGCCGTCCTGCCGGCGACGACCGCTTCCTCCACGCGCTTCGCATCAAGCCCGTACGCGGCCGCCAGCGTCGCCGCGGCATGGAGCTTTGCCGCCGCCTCCCGGGCCAGGCGCGCGTCGTCGGCCGCGAGCACGTGCACCAGGGTGAGGCGCGCGCTCATGGCGCGGGCGACCGCGCACGCGACGGCGATCGTCCTCGACGAGGACGCCGACAGGCTCACCGCGCACACGATGGAATCGCGATGGGGCGAAGCCGGCGCCGACGCCTCCGCCTCGCGGCGGGCGACGGTGAGCACGGGAGAGCGCGATCCCCGCAGCACTTCGGACGCCACCGACCCGAGGGCCCAGCGCTTGAAGCCGCCGCGGCCATGAGTGCCCATCACGACGATGTCGGGGAGGGCCCGCTCGATGTTCCGCAGGATCTCGCGCGCGGGATCCCCGACTCTCAGGCACACGCGCACCGGGATGCCCACCGCGCGGGCCGGCTCCACCAGCGCCTCCACATCCTTGGCTACCGCCGAGGTGAGGCCATCCGAAATTGGCGGACGGTCGTCACGGGACGGCGGCGCGCAGGGCAGCACGAAGAGGATCGTGATCTCCCCCCGCGACGCGCGGGCGAGCGCGACCGCCTCCGCGACAGCGCGGGACGAGGCGTGCGAGAAATCGACAAGGCACAGGATCCGGCGCAGCGCGCAGCCGTGCCCGGTCTCGACGCCCCTCCCGGCGGCAACCGGGATCGTGCTCATCATTTCGAGGCTCGAACGATCATCACCACCTCAGGGGTTGCGGAGGATGACCTTCAGCGCGCCCTCACGGGCGGCGTTGCCGAACGTATCGTAGGCCTTCATCGCTCCGTCGAGCTGGAAGAGATGGGTCGCCAGCTTCTTCGGGGCCAGCCGTCCCGCCGTCACCATCTTCAGCAGCGTGGGCGTGGCCGCGGTGTCGACGAGGCGCGTGGTGAGCGTGATGTTGTGCGACCAGAGCTTCTCCATGTGGAGCTGCACGGGCTTTCCGTGGACCCCGATGTTCGCGATGCGCCCGCCGGCGGCGACGATGCCCTGGCAAACGTCGAACGTCTCCGGCACGCCGACCGCCTCGATGGCCACGTCCACCCCGGCGCCCCCGGTGAGGGCGAGAATCCGCTCCACCGCCTTGCCGTCGGCGCTGCTCACCAGGGCCGTCGCGCCCATCGTGCGGGCCACCTCGAGCCGCTTGGCGTCGAGGTCCACCATGATGATTTGCGCCGGCGAGTACATCTGCGCCGTCATCAGCGCGGCGAGCCCGATGGGCCCCGCGCCCACGATCGCGACGATGTCGCCGGGCTTCACCTGGCCGTTCAGCACGCCGCATTCGTAGCCGGTCGGGAGGATGTCGCTGAGCATGACCATCGCCTCCTCGTCCGCGCCGGGGGCGAGGCGATAGAGGCTCGTGTCCGCGTACGGGATCCGGACGTACTCCGCCTGCGTTCCGTCGATCGTGTTCCCGAGGATCCAGCCGCCGTCCGCGCAGTGCGAGTACATGCCGCGCTTGCAGGCGGCGCAGCGCCCGCACGAGGTGATGCAGGAGATGAGGACCGTGTCGCCCTTGTGGACGGTCGTCACCGCCTCCCCCACCGCCTCGACGATGCCGACTCCTTCGTGGCCGAGGATGCGGCCTTCGGTCACGCTGGGCACGTCTCCCTTCAGGATGTGCAGGTCGGTTCCGCAGATCGTCGTGGTCGTGATTCGGACCAGGGCATCGGTCGCCTTCACGAGCCGCGGCTTCGGCTTCTCTTCCCAGGACCTCCGCCCGGGACCGTGGTACACGAGCGCCTTCATCGTCGTGGCCTTCGCATGCGCTCCGGCTTCCGCGCGCTCGAGCAGGGCTTCTGGGCTTCTCATCGCTTCACCTCGACGGGAAGGGAGTGCAACCGCCGCTCCACTCGTCGGTGAACGACTTGCGGGAAGAAGGCCGCACGCGTTGCGCGCGCGCTCGGGCGGAGCCGCAAACGTTGCACGTCCGGGAACGAAAGCGGCCGATTTCACGGCGCCGCGCGCGGCCCCCGACTTGCACCATGCCCAGGTGCGAGGTGATCCGTGAGCCATGCGGACAATGCCCGTTGCTGGGAGTCGGTCGTGGAAACCACCTGCGCGGTGTGCATGGACCGGTCCGATGCCGGCAAGTGCGCGGTTCCCGCGCGGGCCGACGACTGCCCCGTCCGCACGTTCTTCCCCGTCGTGCTGTCCATCGTCCGCAGGGTCGACAGCCGCTCGATGGAGGCGTACATCGCGGCCGTGGAAGCCGAAATCTGCCCCCGCTGCGCCGAGAGTGACGCCGTGAATGGCTGCGGCCGGCGGGACCGGGGAGAATGTGCGCTGTACGCGTACCTGCCGCTCATTGTGGACGCGATCGAAGAGGCCCTCGCCGGGCCTCGAGGAGAAATTGCATGAGAGCACTCGGATTGACCGTGGCGACGGTGGCGGTGGCGGCGGCGCTGGCCGTGCCCTCGCAGGCCAAGCCGGCGTACGTGAAGAAGGCCCAGGAGCTGGGCCACAAGGACCTCGTGGCCAACTGCGCGTCGTGCCACAAGGCGAAGCTGCCCACCAAGAAGGACTTCGCGATGAACGACACGCTGGGCATGTGGCTCGACCAGAAGATGAAGGCCGCCAAGGCCAAGGAGATCGATTTCAAGTGGCTGAAGGACTACAAGCCGCAATCCGCGAAGTAGGCGTCGCCGCCGGCCCGGGCCCGATGGGCCTGCCGGCGATCGACTTCGACCGCGCGCCATTTCTCGTCATCTGGGAGACCACGCAGGCCTGCGCGCTGGCCTGCCGCCACTGCCGGGCGTCGGCGCGGCCGTGGCGCGATCCCCTCGAGCTGACACCGGCCGAGGGGATCGGGCTCGTGGACATGACGGCGGACATGGGAACGCCGATCATCGTCTTCAGCGGCGGCGACCCGCTGACCCGCCCGGATCTCTTCGATCTCATCGCGCACGCGAAGACGCGCGGGTTGCGCGCGGCCACCATCCCGGCCGCGACGAGTGCCCTCGACCGCGACGCCGTCTTCCGGATTCGCGACGCCGGCGCCGACCAGATGGCGCTCAGCCTCGACTTCCCCGATGCCCCGTCGCACGATTCCTTCCGCGGCGTCCCCGGCGCCTTTGCGAAGACGATGGAGGCCGTCGGGTGGGCGCACGAGGCCGGCCTTCCGCTGCAGATCAACACGACGCTGTGCGGGCTGAACGCGGACCGCCTGGAGGAGATGGCGGATTTCGTGGGCGGCCTGGACATCGTGTTCTGGGAGGTGTTCTTCCTGGTGCCGATGGGGCGCGGCGTCGATCTCGGCGGCCTGTCCGGAGCGCAGTGCGAAGGCCTCTTCGACGTGCTCTACACCGCGCAGAAGAACCGTCGGTTCGTGGTGAAGGTGACGGAGGCCCCCCACTATCGCCGCTACGTGGCGATGCGCCAGGCCGGCCGGCCAAAGGCGGGCGCGCTCTCCGCGATGCCCGCGCTCCTCACGCGCTCCGAGGGCCCCGGCCACACGATCGGCCTGGCTCCGCGCGGCGTGAACGCGGGCAAGGGGTTCCTGTTCGTGTCGCACCAGGGCGACGTCTATCCAAGCGGCTTCCTGCCCTTGAACACGGGCAACGTGCGTGAATCGACGCTCGCCGACGTGTACCGCGAGCACGAGACCTTCCTTGCCCTGCGCGATCCCGACCGCCTGCAGGGGCGCTGCGGCCGCTGCGAGTTCCGCAGCATCTGCGGCGGGTCACGGGCACGGGCGTTCGCGATCACGGGCGATCCCTACGCGACCGATCCCTGGTGCGCGTACGAGCCGCGCGCGGCGAGCGCCAGCTAGCGCTTCTCGTTCCACGGCGCGGGCCGGCCCCGCGCCTCGAACGTGTGGTCGACGTCGTCGTCGATCCACTCCTCCGATCAAGGCCGCAATGACTGCGCTGCCGCAGACACCGCAGCGCAACCCTTTCGCGGCGCGCGGCCGGTATCCGCACCGGACGCCGGTTCCACGCGGGTACGCGCCTTGAAGTAACTGCGGACGTGAGGGAATCCTGATGAGCTTCGGACGCCGCCTGATCGACCTTGCCGCATCCCTGCCCCTGGCCATCGTGACGATGGTCGCCCTGGCCGCGGCGTGCGTCGCGGCCACCATCCTGGAGTCGCGCCTCGGGGCGGCGGCGGCACAGGACGTTTTCTACGGGACATGGTGGTTCGCGGCGCTCCTGGGCCTCATCGCGCTGAACGTCCTTCTCTCCATGGTCCGCAAGTGGCCCTGGAAAGCCGATCAGGCGGGCTTCGTCCTCGCCCACCTCGGAATCGTCGCGCTCCTCGCCGGCTCGGTGATCACCACGCGCTTCGGGCTCGATGGCAGCATGGCGCTGGTGGAGGGCGGCGGCCCCGCGGCGCAGGTGCGCCTCCCGCGGCGCGGAGTGACGGTCGCACTCGAAGGCGGCGCGCGCCTCCAGATCCCGACGACGCGGACCGACCAGTGGTGGGGCGAGGAGCGGCATCTCCTCGCGAAGGGACTCGACCTCGTGCTGACGCGCTACCAGCCCCACGTAGTCACGCACGAGCACCTTGCCGCGGCGCCCGCCGGCGTGCCCGCGATCAAGTATCACTTCCAGGGCGGGTTCGGCCGCGCGGACGGATGGCTCCTGGCCGGACATCCCGATCACGGCCAAACGTCCTTCGGCCCCGTCGCGCTCTCGATGGTCATGGCCGCGGACGCGACCGAAGCGCGCGCACGGCTGGCGCTCCCCACCGGCCAATCGCATGCGGTGTTCGTCGCGGGACCCGAAGGCCTCCAGTACGCGCTCGCGTCGCGGAAGACGGCGACGGTGCGCGGCGTGGCCACCGTCGGACGGCCGATCAAGACGCCGTGGATGGACCTCTCGCTCGTGGTGGACGAGATCCTCCCCGCCGCCGTCGTCGATCGGCACCTTCTTCCCCAGGAGCCGCCGAGCGATGCGGCGGCCCGGGTTCCCGCCGTCGAGGCGCGCCTGGAGCAGGACGGCAAGCCCGGCGCCTCGGACTGGATCGCCTGGAACGATGCCCGGCGGCTGGAGGCTCCCGGCGGCGCTTCGGCCACCGTCCGCTTCGAGGACGCCGCCGCTCCGCTGCCGTTCGGGGTGGCGCTGCTGGACTTCGAGTCGCAGAAGTATCCGGGGACCGCGATGGCGGCGACGTACCAGAGCCGCGTGCGCGTCGACGATCCGGAGCGCGGCGTCTCCGAGCACCTCGTGGCCATGAACCGGCCGCTCCACTATCGCGGCTACACGTTCTTCCAGTCGTCGTTCGCCGAGGGCGAGCGAATGACCTCCGTGCTCGCGGTGAGCCGCGCGCCGGGCCTGCC
>JANMPI010000123.1:0-6709 GCA_031369785.1 Acidobacteriota bacterium | reverse complement strand
GGCCACGGGCCTGAGCGAATCAAACGTGGGCACGATCGCCCACCGCACCGTGGAAACCATTAGAAGCAGGTGGTGACGCCATGACGAGCGATCCAGTGGAAGACTCCCGTCTTTACGCGCTGCGGGCCGATCCGCCGCCTGCCTTCGCCGACGGCCTGCGCGAGTCGCTGCGATGCACCCCAGCGGAGGCTCCCGTGGCGCGCCGTTGGGCGCCTGCCCGAGCTGCGGCCGTGCTCCTCGTCATGGCCGGCGCGGCCGGGCTGCTCTCCGTCCCCGCCGTGCGCGTCTCCGCGCAGTCCTTCCTCGCGCTGTTCCGCGTCGTCGACTTCGTGGCGGTGCCGGTGAGCGAGCGCGGCGTCGCGGCGCTGAAGACGATCGACCTGCCCGGCCTGGTCGGCGAGCACGTGCAGGTGCTCGGCGATGACGGACCGCCGGTCCCCGTCGCGTCCGCCGCGGAAGCCGGCGCGGTCGCCGGGTACGAGGTGCGCGTCCCGGCCTGGATGCCCGAGGGGTCCACGCTTCTCGAGGCGGCGGTGTCCAAACCGCGGGTCGTGCGCGTGACCGCGGATGCGCGCCGGCTCGAGCAGGTCATGGACGCGCTCGGGATCACCGACCTCGCGGTCCCGCCCGGTCTCGACGGAAAGACGCTGACGGTGAACGTGCCGGCCTCCGTGATGCTTCGCTACGAGCACGGCAAGCGGCGGACGCGATTCCTGCAGGCGCCGTCGCCCGTCGTGGCGCTGCCGGACGTCGAGCTGGAAGCACTCGGCGAGATCGGCCTTCGCGTGCTCGGCCTCTCGCCGGACGAAGCGCGCACGATGGCCCGCGGCATCGACTGGAAGACGACGGTGCTGGTGCCGCTGCCGCCCACGGCGCAGTCCTTCCGCCGCATCGACGTGAACGGGCATCCGGGCCTTGCCATCGGACACGTGCCGCCCGGCCAGTCGCCCACGAACACGATCATGTGGTCGGACGGCGAGCGCGTGTATGCGTTGATCAGCCTCGAGGGCATGTCGCAGCTGATGCAGATGGCGCTCTCCGTGCCATGAGCGACGTCGTCATAGCCACCCACGGGCTGCAGCGGCGGTTCGGGCCGACCCTGGCCGTCGCCGACCTGTCGCTGTCCGTCCGCGCGGGGGAGATCTTCGGGTTCCTGGGCCCGAACGGCGCGGGCAAGACGACGTCGATCAAGATGCTGCTGGCACTCGTCGAGCCCACCGCCGGGCACGGGAGCGTGATGGGCGAGCCGCTGGGCAGCCGCGAGGCGCGGGCCCGCATCGGCTTTCTGCCCGAGCACTTCCGCTTCCACGACACCCTGACCGGCCGCGAGCTGCTCCGCTTCCACGGCCGCCTGTTCGGCCTGCGTGGCCTGCCCCTCGACGCGCGCGTCCAGATGCTCCTCGCGCGGGTCGACCTCCTCGACGCCGCCGACCGGCCCATCCGCGGCTACAGCAAGGGCATGCTGCAGCGGGCGGGGCTGGCGCAGGCGCTCGTCAACGATCCGGCGCTCGTCTTCCTCGACGAGCCGACGTCGGGGCTCGACCCGCTCGGCCGCCTTCTGGTGCGCGACATCGTCGCCGAGCTGCGCGCCCGCGGCACGACCGTCTTCATGAACTCGCACCTGCTCTCCGAAGTGGAGGCGACGTGCGACCGCGTGGCCTTCGTCAAGCAGGGGCGCGTCGTGCACGAGATGGCGCTGGCAGGGGCGCAGGGGGCGGCGTACCTGGAGGTCGAGCTCCGGCTCTCGCCGATCGATGGCGCCGTGCTCGACGGACTGGGGCGCTTCGGGACGAACGTCTCCCGGCTCGACGGCGACCGCGTGCGGATGCGCGTCGCGGGTGACGCCGCGACGCCCGACATCGTCCGCTGGCTCGTCGACCAGCAGGTCTCGGTGTTCGCGATCGAGAGCCGGCCGAAGTCGCTCGAGGCGTGGTTCGTCGAGGTCATGGGCGAGGATCAGCGCCCGGGTTAGGGGCAAGAACGCCATGGCCGCGATCCTGACCATCGTCCATCTCACGCTTTACGAGGCGCTCCGGCGGAAGATCCTCTCCGCGGGCCTGGTCGGAGGCGCCGCGTTCCTGCTGGTTTTCGGCGTGGCCGTGTTCTTCGCCAACGCCGAGCTGGCCCGCAACGGCACGACCTTCCTCGAGCGGCAGGCCATCCTCATGATGCTGACGCTGGCCGGGCTCTACGCCAGCAACTTCCTGGCCGTGCTGCTGGCGGTCCTGCTGCCCGTGGACGCACTCTCGGGCGAGATCGATTCCGGCGTCATGCAGACCCTCGCGGTCAAGCCCATTCGCCGGGCGGACATCGTGCTCGGCAAGTGGCTCGGCTACCTGATCATTGCCTCCGCCTACCTCGGCTTGCTTTTCTTCGGGGTGCTGGCCGTGGTGGGCGTGGTCGGGGGGCACGTCGCGGTGCACCCGGCGCGCGGACTGGGCCTCATGCTCCTCGAGGTGGCCCTGCTCGTCACGGTGACGATCGCCGGCGGCACGCGGCTGGGTACGGTCGCCAACGGCGTTCTGGCGCTGGGCTTCTACGGCCTCGGCTTCATCGGCGGCTGGGTGGAGCAGATCGGCGCGCTGGCGGGCATCCGCTCGGCGAAGACGATCGGAATTGCCGTCAGCCTGCTGAGCCCCGCGGACGCGCTCTGGCGGATGGCGATGTATCACCTCCAGCCCGAGGTCGTGCGGCAGATGTTCGGCGAGACGGCGTTCGCGGTGGCATCGGTGCCGAATGCGCGGATGGTCGCCTGGGCGGCTGCCTTCCTGCTCGTCACCCTGGCGTGGGCCGTGCGGTCGTTCGGGCGACGAACCCTTTAGGCGGCTCCCTGGCTTCCGCGCTTCCCGCCGGCTCTCACCTCAACCGCGAATCGGACAGCACCTTCTCGATCATGTCCGGCTCCACGGGCTTGACCACGTGCAGGTCGAACCCCGCCTCCGCCGACCTCCGACGGTCTTCTTCCTGGCCCCAACCGGTGAGGGCGACGAGGCGCATCCCCGCCAGCGCCTTGTCCGCGCGCAGGCGGCGCGCCAGCTCGTAGCCGTCCATCCCCGGCATGCCGAGATCGAGGAACGCGAGCTCGGGCTTGCTCTCCGAGGCCATCCCGATTGCGGTCGCTCCGTCGTGCGCCACCTCGACGGAATGGCCGCCCAGCTTCAGCAGCATGGCCAGCGTCTCCGCGGCATCGACGTTGTCGTCGACCACGAGGATGCGGCGCGGTTTCGCCACGGCCTCGCGGCGCGGCTCGTCGCGACGGGCGGGTTCGGAAGAAGCCTCGCCAACCGTCTCCGGCGCCAGGGGAAGCCGGACGGTGAACTCGCTGCCCTTGCCCACCCCGGCGCTGCGCGCGGAGATGTGACCGCCGTGCATCTCGACCAGGCTGCGCGCGAGGGTGAGCCCGATGCCCAGCCCGCCCTGCGACCGCGCGACCGAGTTGTCGACCTGCACGAACAGTTCGAAGACGCGGGACAGCATCTCGGGGGCGAGGCCGATGCCGCTGTCTCGCACGCGGATCACCGCCCAGTCGCCGTCGCGCTCCGCGGTGAGCCAGATGTGGCCCTTGGGAGGCGTGTATTTCGCGGCGTTGGTGAGGAGGTTGCCGACAACCTGGGTGAGCCGGACCGGGTCGGCCTCCAGCGCGATCGGCGACGACGGGCTCGTGACCGTGATCTCGTGACCCTGGGCCTGGATGCCGGGCTGTGCGGTCTCGACGGCGAGTCCGAGGACGGTCGCGAGGTCGAGCCGCTCCTTCCGCAGCTCGATCCGGCCCCGCATGACGCGCGAGACGTCGAGCAGGTCGTCCACCAGCCGCATCAGGTGCTGGACCTGCCGTTCCATCACCGCCCGCGACCGCTCGAGGACCGTGGGATCTGCGACGGGCGTCTTCAGGATCGCCAGCGAGTTTCGAATCGGCGCCAGCGGGTTGCGCAGCTCGTGGGCGAGGGTGGCGAGGAACTCGTCCTTGCGCCGGTCGGCGTCGCGCAGCTCCGCGTAGAGGCGCGAGTTCTCCACCGCCACCGCGGCGCGCGCGGCGAGCTCCTCCGCCAGGGCCAGGTCCAGGCGCGTGTACGGCCGCCCCGACTCCGACGTGACGAACGTGATCACGCCCACGACCCGACCCCGCGTCTTCATGGCCACGCACAGGTAGGACCTCAGGCCCAGAGTGCGCAGAAGGCGCAGATGATCCTCGTCGCGCGCCACCTGCGCGATGACCGCGTCGGGAATTTCCTCCATGATCTCGGACTCGCCGGTGCGCGCCACCTGGGGCGCGCCGAGGGGAGCATCGGGGTCCGGCGGGTAACGGCGGTCGAGCTCGAGCGCCAGGCGCACCTTCGCGGGATCGGCGTGCTGTACGGCCAGCCGGCGCAGCGAACCGTCCGGCTCCACCATGTCTACCGCGCACCAGTCCGCGAAGCCGGGAACGGCGAGCCCCGCGACCTTGTGCAGCGTGCTCTGGTAATCGATGACGGAGGCCAGGGTGGCGCTGGCATCGGCCAGGAAGCGGGACGCGTTCTCGGACCGCTTCTGCTCGCTGATGTCGGTGTTGGTGCCGAACCAGGAGAGGATCCGGCCGTCGTCGCCGCGGAGCGGATTGACCCGGGTGAGGAAGGGGCGGAAGACGCCGTCCGCTCCCCGCAGCGGGAACACCATGTCGAAGGGCTCGCCGCTGGCGATCGATCCCTTCCAGCGCTCGAGGACGGCGGGCAGGATCTCGGGGTCGTGAACGCTCTGCCAGCCCCAGCCCTCCATCTGCTGCGGGGTGGTGCCCGTGTACTCGTACCAGCGGCGGTTGTACCAGAAGATGTGGCCGTCGGGCGCCGCCATCCACACGAGCTGCGGGATGGTGTCCGCCATCAGGCGGAATTTCTCCTCGCTCTCGTTGAGCGCCTCCTCCGCGCGGTGGCGCGCGGTCACGTCCTCGTGCACCAGCACCACCTCGCGGACGTGGCCCGCCGAGTCCTTCAGCGGGTAGGCGACGGCGGACACCCAGCGGCGGGGATCGGCATGGCGCGTGCGGTCGGGAATGGTCTCGTTGGGGTTGTATTCGACGAGCGGGACCTGTGACGCCTCCCCCTCGAACGCCTTACGGATGAAGGAGAGGATTCCCTTCTTCTCCAGCTGGCGGTCCTGGAGGATGTTGTAGTCGCTGATCTGCTCGAGCGTGACGCCCCACAGGTCTTCCCACGCGCGGTTTACGCGCAGGGTGCGCCCGTCGGCGGAGAAGACCTGCACGCTGAAGGGCGCCTGCTCCATCAGCCCGCGGAAGCGATCTTCCCATTCGCGTTCGGCCTCGCCGTCCACGGCGCGCGCGGGGGTCTCTCGGGCGAGACGCAGCATGATGCCGGTACGACCGCCCTCCGCGCCTCCGACTCCCCCGCTGCAAGCGCACGACACGCTCACTCCGCCCATGGTGAGGGCAAGCTTGCCGGCAACCGCGTCCCGACTACCCGCGCACCGCCGCAGGTACTCGCGGACGGCGGCGGCAGGGGTTCCCGTGAAGGAGTGCAGCGATCGACCGGCGACGAACGCGGGCGCATTGCCGAGAGCGGCCGCGGCTCGATTGGCGGCGAGGATGGTCCCCTCCTCGTCGAGAAGGAGGAGGGCGTCGGGCAGGAGGTCCGCGACCTCGAGGAACTGGCGGGGTGTCATCGGCCGCGTGTCCCCACCGTTCCCATAGCGTGGGGCGTAGCGCGGACGGCGTCAAGACCCGCCACTCGATCTTCCGTGCCCGGCGCGACCCGTCTCCAAGCGTCATTGCTAGTTGATCGAATGCCGGCCGAAGAAACCGGCCAATCCTCGGGCCACCGGCTCCGGGCGCTGCATGTGGAGCAGGTGCGCCACACCGTCGATCCGGCAGTCCTCGACCTGCGGGAACCAGGTGTGGAGGAGCGCGTGGCTATCCTGGAACCACTGCTCACTCGCCGTGCCCAGCACCGAGAGGACGGGCTGGGAGATGGCCGCCGCTTGCTCGCCCCCGAACGACCATGCCTGCAGGGCGGGCAGGTAGCTGCCGAAGAAATTGTCGACGTTCGCCATCGCCGCCGCGACGCCGCCGGGGATGTGCTTGTCGATCACCACCTGGCATTTCGCCCAGTCGAGGCTGCACACGAGGGTCAGGAACTTCGAGATCGCGCCGTCACGATCCCCCGAGCCGTACGCCGCCAGCGCCGGCCCCGCCCTCTCGAAGAAGGGCCCCGCGCTCGGCGCGGCCGAAAGCGGCGGCTCCAGAAGGGCCAGCGTCTGCACGACGTCGGGACGATCGACGGCCAGCTGCAGGGCGATCAGGGCCCCCGTCGAGTGGCCGGCCACGTGCGCGCGCCGGACGCCGAGATGACCGAGCAGCCCCGCCGCATCGGCCGCATGCTGCGCGAAGCTCACCGGCCCCGCGCCGTTGCTGCGGTCGATTCCCCGCTGCCGGTACCGGATCAACCGGTAGCCGGACAGCCCCTTCTCCGGGAACAGCGGCAGGAAGCTGTCCGCGATGGGGCCCGTGCTGATCAGGAGAACCGGGTCGCCCGATCCCTGGACCTCGTACTCCAGCGGCGGGCCGTCGACCTCAGCTTTTTCCATGCCGCTATCGCTTGCTCGGGTCGTCGGCGGGATTGACGTACGTCAGCGCGAACGGGCCTGCGCCGTCGACCTGGACCGTCGCCGCGGATCTCGCCATCGCGAAGTGGCGCATGTCGGCGGGCAACACCGCGTAGCC
>JANMPI010000513.1:0-3353 GCA_031369785.1 Acidobacteriota bacterium | reverse complement strand
CCCGGAGACGGCCTCGCGCACTTCGACGCGATAGACGCCGAGCCGCTCGTCCTCGACGAGGCCGGTCCGCGGTCCCGGCCACGCGCCTTCGCGGGCCACCGCGCGGAGGGCGAAGCGCTCCTCGGTGGCGGTCCCGGTGTGGACGTACTGGACGCGGAGCGTCGCGGGGACGCCGGCGGCGGAGATGGGCTGCGCGGCGATCGCGGCGGTCAGGACGAGGGCGGTGATCATCCGCCGATGGTAGCCTTCTCCTTCATCGGGAGGAACCAAATGAGCATCCGGGCCTCGATCGTTCTCGCGCTGGCCGTCGCGATCGTGCCGGGCCCAGCGTCCGCCGGTTCCGCGCCCGCCCGCGCCCGCAAGGGCATGGTGGTGACGCAGCACTTCCTCGCGTCCCAGGTCGGGGCCGAGGTGCTGTGGGACGGCGGCACCGCGGTCGATGCCGCGGTGGCGGCGGCGTTCGCACTCGCCGTCGTCCACCCTACCGCGGGCAACATCGGGGGCGGCGGCTTCCTTCTCTATCGCCCCGCGTCCGGCGAGCCGGCGGCCTACGACTTCCGCGAGACCGCCCCCGCGGGCAGCACGCCGACGATGTGGCTGAAGGACGGCAAGTACGATCCCGTGCGCCATCACGAAAGCCACCTCGCGGTGGGCGTGCCCGGGACCGTGGCCGGCCTGCACATGGCGTGGAAGGAGCAGGGCAAGCTGCCGTGGCGGCGCCTCGTCGAGCCCGCGATCCTCCTCGCGCGCGAAGGGTTCATCGTCACCGACACCCTGGCGCGCTCGCTGCGCGAGATCCTCCCCGACATGAAGCAGTACCCGGCCTCGGTGGCGCAGTTCACGCGGGCCGGCGTGCCCTTCGAGCAGGGCGACCTGCTGCAGCAGCCCGATCTGGCGCGGACGCTGGAGCGGATCGCCCGCGAGGGGCCGGCCGGCTTCTACACCGGCGAGACGGCGCGCCTCATCGAGGAAGAGATGGCCAAGGGCGGCGGCCTCGTCACCCGCGCCGACCTCGAGGCGTATCGCCCGCTGCGCCATGCGCCGGTGCGCGGCACGTATCGCGGCTACGAAGTGCTGTCGATGCCGCCGGTCAGCTCCGGAGGGGTCGCGCTCATCACCATGCTGAACGTGCTCGAAGGCTACGACCTGGCGAAGGAGGGCCCCGGCTCGGCGGCAAACGTCCACCGGATCACGGAGACGATGCGCCGCGCCTTCGCGGACCGCGCGCGCTTCATCGGCGACCCCGACTTCAACAAGGACATCCCGGTGGCGCGCCTCCTGTCGAAGGAACATGCGGCCGACCTGCGCCGGACCATCGACGACAAGCGCGCTTCGGCGTCCGATCCGGCGCGATTCCCGTGGCCGCTCGAGAACACCAACACCACGCACCTCACGGTCGTGGACGCCGACCGCAACGCGGTGTCGATGACGTACACCCTCGAGGACAACTATGGGTCGAAGATCCTCGTTCCCGGCGCGGGCTTCCTGCTGAACAACGAGATGGGCGATTTCAACGCCGGCCCCGGCCTCACCGATCGCACCGGCCTCATCGGCACGGACGCGAACCTGGCTACGCCCGGCAAGCGGATGATCTCCAGCATGACGCCCACCATTGTCACCAAGGACGGGCGGCTCTTCCTGACCATGGGCAGCCCGGGCGGCCGCACCATCATCAATACGGTGCTGCTGGCCATCCTGAACGTCATCGACTTCGGGATGAACGTGCAGGAGGCGATCGACGCGCCGCGCTTCCATCACCAGTGGCTGCCGGACGAGATCCGCCACGAGAAGCTCGGCTTCTCGCCGGATACGCTGGGGCTCCTGCGGGCGCGTGGTCATGCCCTGAACGCTGTGGACGTCCAGGGCGTCGCGCAGGGGATCCTGTACGACGCGAAGACGGACATGCTGGAGGGGGCGTCCGACCGCCGCGATCGCGACGGGGCCGCGATCGGCCGGTGAGCCTCACGCCATTGCACGCAGCTTTCGAGTCGGCGAAGAGCGATGCGCGCGAGCTCTTATCCGGCGTGCCGGAGTCGTCTTTCAACTGGCGCCACGCACCGGGGACGTGGTCGATCGGCGAGTGCGTCGATCACCTGAACGTCACCGGCCGCAGGTACCTCCGCGCCTTTGACCGCGCGATTGAGAAGGGGCGACGCGAAGGCGTTCTCGGCGTCGGGCCGTTCCGGTACGGCTGGCTGGAACGGCTGTTCGTTCGCTCGCAGGAGCCGCCGCCGCGATTCCGCCTCAAGGCGCCGCGCGTGTTCACACCGGCGTCGAACCTCCGCCGCGACGACTCTCTAGCGTCATTCCTCGCGTTGCAGGACGAACTGCAGCAGCGGCTCGCCCAGGCGGAGGGACTCGATCTGCGCCGGCTGAAGGTCTCTTCGCCGGTGAGCCGCTACCTGAAGCTCAGCCTCGGGAACGCGTTCGAAGGCGTGGCCGCCCACCAGCGGCGTCACCTCTGGCAGGCACGCCAGGTGAGGACCGACGCGGCCTTTCCGGTCTAGCGAGAGGGTGCAGGCGATCAAGGCGCGGGCGCGCCACGCTTTGCCAACATCGCCTGAAAGCGACGGTTCGAGTGAAGTCCCTCCCATCTCGGGTCGAGGCGCAGAAGGGCGGTCGACATCTCGCCGGTCGTGGAAAGAAGGTAGTCGAGACGGTCGATGGCTTCGTCCTGCTGGCCGATCATCGCGTGAACGAGTGCCAGATCCTCGACGCGCCACGTCGCTCTCCATTGGTCTCGGGAGGACGGCATCAGCTCGGTCCCTCGTTTCGCGGCGAGCAGGGCGTCCTCTCGAAGACCGAGGCCGGCCAAGCTGATCCCGAGGGCGCTCTGATACCGGGCGTCGGTCGGGTCCTTTGCGATCAGGCTCTCCAGCCGCCGCCTGCTCGCTTCGAACGAAGCGCGCGCCTCCGTCTTTTCGCCCGCGAGGCGGTGAGCCTGGCCACGCAGCAGATCGAGCGGCATGTAGATCCACTGGTTGGCAAAGGCGTCGACGTTCGCATCGTCGAGCAGCCGCTTCGCCCCCTCGAAATCGTTTCGGATCAGTGCAACCCGAAACGCGGCGTAGGCGATCCGGTATTGGGAGTCGTCCACGCCCGGGACCTGGCTACCCTCCGACACGAGTGATTGAGCCTTTGCGACGTCGCCGTGCCACAGCATCTGGTTCCATACCCGCTGGGCCCATGGCACAGAGCCCTGCGGATTGACCGACGAAGCGAGCGCGAACACGCGATCCGCCTCCGCGTAGCGACGCAGAAGCATGCACGTCGCGCCATGCTGCGTCAGAGCGATGTAGCTCCGCGGGTCGATGTCCAGCCACTTGGTGGACGCCTCGGCCGATTCCTGCCAA